>JBFYSP010000234.1:0-6034 GCA_041301395.1 Anaerolineae bacterium | reverse complement strand
GATTTTGGTGCCGATCATTATGAACAACAGTATCGTGCTCGCATTTTACGCAATCTCACCCGCCGGGCAGCCAAATTCGGCTTTCGACTTGAGCCAGCTGCCTTGGAAGTTTCTTAGGAGCCGCAGGCGAAGGGTCTCGCAAGTAGGGTAGGAGTCCATTCCTGCCGGAGGAGGGGGTTTTGAGTAAAAAAAATTGAAACGTATAAAAATAAATGACTTGTGGGGGATAGGGGAATTGGAGATCAGGGAGGGGGCAATTCGGGAATGGGGAGGTGGGATCGGGTACTGGGAGGTGCGCGCAGGTTCTTGCTGCGCGGCGGAGGACACGCGGGGCTCCTGGCGCCTGGCAGGACAGCTGGGGGTGGGGGACGGGAGAGGGTACATAGGGAATCCAGAGTCTGCCCAATGGGAGGGCGGCGAGGGTATTGTACAGAGATTGGGGAGGTAATGCTATCCCCCGAGGGGGGATTTGTTGTGATGTAATTCTCTTGCCAAGAACATATGTTCTGGTATAAACTTTGGCTGGAATGACAACGGGGAACGACACGATCCGGGCTGCCCAGTTCGACCCAGGGACCAGCGCTGCTGCCCGCCCAAACATGGCAGCCGGCCTGGAAGGACTGTTCCCCTACAGCGCACCGAGGATATTTAGCAGGCTTCAGGCCAAAGCCTGGTAGGTGATCGACCTGCGGTGTAAGGGGGCGAGGCGCACTTTTCGGCGTTCGTTTTTGCGCGGGCGCCTGGAGTAGGCAAGTCCAAAAAGCTCAAAGTATAGCTTTTGAGACTCTGTATGTTGATGATGCATAGACTCTATAAATATAATACCGGGTACACAACAACAACATCAGAGTCCGGGATTTGAGATACGGAGACTGAGGGTGAAAAAGGGCTCCCACGCGGAGTGGGGGAGCCAGGGGTTGCGCGGGGAGGGTGAAAAGGGGCTCCCACGCGGGAGCGTGGGAGCCAGAGGTGTTGATAGGGTCGTGGTAGAAGGCTACTTCTTGGTGACTTTCAGTTCCTTGAAGGCCGCGACCTGGGATTTGATGGCGCGCTCGGTGGGCAGGCGCTCGGCGCTGGAGGCGCCGTAGAAGCCGACGATGCCGGGCATCTTGGAGAGGGCGTAGGCAACGTTCTGCGGCTCGTCGAAGGGGCCGCCGTGGCACATGACCCACTGGTCCTTGCGCACTTTCCAGGCGGCTTCGGCCATGGCCATGACCTTTTCGATGGCTTCGTCGAGGGTGAGGGCGACACCGGCGCCGATGGTTCCGGCGGTGGTCAGGCCAACATGCGGCACCAGCAGGTCGCAGCCGGCTTTGACCATGGCAACGGCTTCATCTGGGTTGAAGCAGTAGGGCGAGGTGAACATGTCCATCTCGTGGGCGAGGTGGATCATGTCGACTTCCAGGCCGTAGCCCATGCCGGTGGCTTCCAGGTTCTGGCGCAGGACACCGTCGAACAGGCCGATGGTGGGGAAGTTCTGCACGCCGGAAAAGCCGATCTCTTTGAGCTGCTTGAGGAAGACGGGCATCAGGCGGAAGGGGTCGGTGCCGTTGACACCCGCCAGGACGGCGGTGTTCTTGACGACGGGCAGGACCTCGCCGGCCATTTCGACGACGATGGCGTTGGCATCGCCGTAGGGTAGCAAGCCGGCCAGCGAGCCGCGCCCGGCCATGCGGTAGCGCCCGGAGTTGTAGATGATGATCAGGTCAGCGCCGCCGGCCTCTTCGAACTTTGCGGAAATACCGGTGCCGGCTCCGCAGCCGACGATCGGTTTGCCGGCATCAACCAGTGCCTGCAGGCGCTGAATCAATTCTGAACGTGGAATTGCCATTTGATTTGCCTCCGATTCTTTATTGAAAGATTATTTATTTAAGCATGGCGAGCAGGGTCTCGGCGACTTTGCTCGAGAAGGCCGGGTCGTTGATATCGGTATCCATCTCGATGATGGGGATATCTTTGCGCAGCCCGGCTTTGAGGTTATCGATGAAGGCCTGCAGCGCTTCCGGCCAGTAGAAGATCTTGCCTTCCAGGTCGATCTGCGAGACGCCTTTGAGGGGCAGGAGCACGGCGACCGGGGCGGTGGCCTTATTGAGTTTCTCGGCGAAGATCTTGCCCATCTGGGCCAGCTCTTCGGGGGTGGTGCGCATCAGGGTGACGTTAGGGTTCCACTCATAGAAGATGCGGCCCTTGAATTTTTCGGGGATGGTGCTGGGCGCCCAGAAGTTGGCCATGTCGATACAGCCCGGCACAACCACCTGCGGCACGCCGGTCAGGGCGGCGGCATCCAGGCGCTCGGGCCCGGCAGAGAGCACGCCGCCGCAAATTTCGTCAGCCCACTCGGTGGTGGTGATGTCCAGCACGCCGTCGAAGAAGCCGTCCTTGATCAGGGCTTCCATGGTCCTGCCGCCGGCGCCTGTGCAGTGGAAGACCAGGACTTCGTAGCCGTGCTCTTCCATGATCTTGCGGGCGTTATCGACCGCGGGGGTGGTGTTGCCGAACATGGAGGCGGCGATGAGCGGCTTTTCTTCGGTATCCTTAACGACCTCACCTGTCACCATGCCGCAGATTGCGCCGGCGGCATTGGTGAAGATGGTGCGGCTGATGCGGTTGAGCCCGGCGACGTCGACGATGGAGGGCATCATGATCAGGTCGGAGGTGCCGACATAGGCGCCGACATCGCCGCCGGCGACGGTGCTGACCATGACCTTGGGTACGCCCACGGGCAGGGCGCGCATGGCGGCGGTGGCCATGACGGTGTTACCGCTGCCGCCGGCCGAGATGATGCCGTCGAACTTGCCTTCGGCGTATAGTTTTTTAGCGATGACGGTGGCGCCGCGGGTCATGACGGCCATGGCTTCGCCGCGGTCTTTCTTGGCGACCAGGTCGGCCAGCTTAGCGCCGCCGGCTTCGGCAACCTCTCCGGCGTTCACGTCCGGTGGGAACATGGGCTCGAAGACGCCGGTGTTGATCACCAGGGCTTTGCAGCCCCGTTTTTCAATCTCGGCTTTCAGGAAACCGAACTCGGTGCCCTTGGTATCCAGTGCTCCGATAATGGCGATGGTTTTTGTCATGCGAATTTCTCCTTGAGAGGAATGGGACAGGCGGATATTTAAATTATAGTATCCAACCAAAGGCTGTCAATCTGACGAATGTCATGCCCGCCCGGCAAACAGGGATGATTCAAACTTGTCTACTGCTGCTCCAGAACCAACACCTGCATTTTGACAGGAGAAATTTTGTCGCGGGCGAGCTCAAACTCCCGGGTTGCGAGTGGCTGCCAGCCTGCAGGGACCTGGGGCTGCTTGGCGAACACGACCAGGAAATCGGCTTCCGAGAGGGCCTGAGCAGTACGCTGGTCGACCTGTTCCACGGGTTGGCTGCGCGGCGGCCAGCCTTTACGGAGCTCGCGCTCGCCACTTACCAGCACGCGACATTCCGGCTGCGCAGCCATGCAGCGGGACTGCAGGAAAAAATGCAGCGCGTAGGCACTCCAGTTATCGTTCTCCCCAACCATGACCAGCTTTTGTAGGTCACCTTCAGGCTGACCGAGGCTATCGGCAATGAACTGGTAGGCTTGATTCACACCGGTGTTGGTATTTTCATAGGCAGTACTCAACCGCAACGGCAGGGTGTAGTTGTTTTTTACAGCGAGAATGACCAGGAGAAATAGTCCGGCAACCATGGCGGCTGCATGGAAGCGTGGATTTTTGATTAGCCTAGTGAGCTCACTGGCGGCGCCGGCAGACAGAATCCACAGCGGAGGGAACAGGGGCATGCCAAAGCGCAGGACATTGTGGGTGCGGGTCGCCAGGAATAAGAAGGAAATGCCAATGAAGAGAAGGTAGGGGATAGCGAAAGCAGGGAACTGCCGCCGGCGAATCCACAGGGGGATGGCGGCGGCGAGCAGGAGCAGAGGCAGCCACCCGGACGATTCGCTCAGCAGCTGACGGGGATAAAACAGGAATCCCTGGGTTACCGGCTGGTTCACCCCTTGCGACTGCACGTCGGCATAGAATACCAGCCACTGCCACTGTCCCAGGCCGAACAGCCAGATTACGAAAAAGGCCAGGGCAGGCAGCCAGCCCAGGGCGATCGCCCAAAATTTTCCACGAAAGCTCGATTTGATCAATACCAGGTAGCTGACGGCAAGCGTGGCCATCAGAAAAATGCCGTGGTTGTAACGCGTTAAGAAACATAAGACGGCGAAGAGGGAAGTCAGGAAAAAATTGGCGCCGGTAGGTTTTTGCATGGAGCGGATGAAGAAGTGCAGGGAGACCATCGCCAGCAAGGTGGCGGGCAGCTCCAGCATGGTCATGGAGGCATGCACGGCATGCTGGTCGTCGGAGATCAGGAAAAGCGGGGGGAGCAGGTAGAGGAAAGGGTTGGCCTGTGGGAACGCCTGCCTGGCTGAGAGCCACAACACCAATCCCAGGAGAAAATAGCAGAATACCGCGAAGACGCGGGCGGAGGCAGTGCTGGGATCAACCAGGAGAAACCAGGCTCCCAGCAGGTATCCGTAAGCAGACGGGTACCAGTCCGGTTTGATGGTCTCGTGCCACAAATCGTCCAGGGAGCCGCGCTGAAGGGCGGAGGCGATATCCAGGCCGCGGTTTGCGTGGACAGCTTCGTCCAGGTCCATCTGATAGGCGCGGAAAGCCCACACCTGGCGACCAATCCATATTGAGGAGAACGCCATGGCAACAATAGCGAGCAAGAATGAGATCAGGACTGCCTGAGAATGCCTGGATAGCGCCACATTACCCCCACTTGTAATCAGGGATTGACCCTTTTGATGACCGCATACACCGCACCCTGGCGGCCGATAGAATGGATCGGCTCTCCTTCGGGGAACAGGGTTTGATCTTTATTGTGGCGGCTGAGCAGGACGGCATAAAAGGGTTCGTCTTTACCAACGGGATTGCGCTTGGAATATTCCTGGATGACCAGGTCCGGGCGGGCATAGTGATCGACAATATGGTCGGGGCCGACTACCACGACCAGCGAACCCTGCGGGGCGTTGGCATTGAGGTATTCCGCAGCTTCCATATATGAAGTAGCCCAGTAGTCGGTATCGAAGCGACGGAAGGCGCCTGCCTGGCCGCCTGCCAGGCTGTTGTAGTAGGCGTACTGGTAAGGATGCAGCCGGGCCAGAGTGATCAGGTTCGGCAGCGCCAGGGCCAGGATGAGCAGGGCGGCTAATGGGCGGCTGCGGATGCGATCCAGGATCCACTGCAAGCCGGCGCCGACAAACAAAAAGGCGCCGGGGATGATGAATATAAACTGGCGGAAGTTATCGTACATGGTTTGATTGCGCACGATGACAGCCAGAAAAGGCGCGAAGAACCACAAAGCCGGGATGAGCCACTCGATCCAGTCGACTTTCTTGGTGACGATTCCGTAGCCAATGACGGCTAACCCGAAGAAGAAAAGCAGCAGAGTGATCTCGGGGGTTTGGAGCGCCATGAGGACCGGCAGGTAGCTGCGCGGCAGGCCGGAAGCAGGGTATTCCACACCTGCGAACAATACTTTGCCTTCCCAGGGGAAATCGGATGCGGTCGATGCGCTGCCAAACAGGCCTTCAAAAGGCGCCCCCCACAGGTAAGGCCAGGTGAGGTAGGTCACCAGCATGGCGATGGCGGCATAAGCTGCCAGCACGGGCAGTGATCTCCAGCGGGATTTGAGCAGGAAGTACACCCCCACCAGCATGGCGGAGGCAGGGCCCAGGATGCGGATCGAGGTGCTCAAGCCGAGGAAGATGGCGGCAGCAATCACGTAGGGGTTAACCAGGCTGCGGCCCACCCGGCTGAGCAGCGGCATGATCACCGCTCGCCAGGCCAGGGAAGCGGCAGATGGAACCTGGGTGATCCAGAGCAGCAGCAGCAAACCCAGCAGCAATGCCAGGTAAAGGAGGATCAGGCGCGGATATAAGGCAGTTGCTTTCTGGATGTAAAAATCAACCGGGACGGCGAGTCGATTTTCGGCCAGCCGGGAAAACAAGCGGCTGAGCAGACCGGTGGAAGCCGGGTCGTAAGCC
>JBFYSP010000230.1:0-8384 GCA_041301395.1 Anaerolineae bacterium | reverse complement strand
GACATCGACCACCCCGAGATCGCCTACCACGGCTTCGACACCAACCTGCTCTACCGGGTGAGCAGCGCCGGCGGAGAGCGCTTCATGCTGCGGCTGGCTTACCCCGGCTGGCGGACTCTTGAGGATTTGCAGTCCGAGGCGATGTGGCTGGAGGCAATTCGGCGGGAGACGTCCATCCCTGCGCCGGTAGTCATCCCCGCTGCCTCAGGAGAGTTTGTGCTGCCGGTCGGCTTGCCCGGTATCCCCCAAACCTGGAATGCCAGCCTGATGAGCTGGGTCCCCGGCCGTACCCTGGGGCACTATTTGACCGCTGCCAACCTGTCCAAGATGGGCGAGCTGTTTGCCGCCCTGCACGAGCACGGCAGTGGCTGGCAGCCGCCCGCCGGATTCACCAGCCGCCGCTTCGAGCACTGGCTGTCGCGCGGCGAGCCCAACAGCATTGTGAGCGATCCGCCCGCTGCCACGCCGTCCGTGGAAGTCGGCGCGTTGCCGGCAGCCTGGCGCGACCTGTTGGAAAGCATGCATCGCCACGTCGAGTCAGCCTATGCCGCCATCGATCGCCGCGACCTGCGCGTCATCCACTGCGACCTGTGGCACGATAATATCAAGCTGCATCTTGGCAGGCTGCTCCCCTTCGATTTTGAGGACACGGTATGGGGCTACCGCTGCCACGACATCGCCATGGCCATGCTCGACCTGCTTGAAACGGTTGGCGATGAGCGCTATCCCGGCCTGCTGGCCGCCTTCCGCCAGGGTTACAGCGCCCACCTGCCCTGGCCGGACGACCCGATCGAGCCCTTCCAGATCGGGCGCCTGCTGTGGAAGATCAACTGGATGGCCAACCACCTGCCAAAGCGTCTGGAGCCGATGGTGGAAAAGCATGTGCCGATATTTGAGCACTACAGCTTAACCGGGCAGGTGATCTGCCCGCCGCAGGCATAGAATGCCTGTACGGTCGCATGCTGGAAGCATTGTATAATCTGGTATATACGGAGATAGACGATTTGGAACCAAAAAATGAAGCATTGGTCGTTTTGGGAGAGCAAGAGGCAGGGACACGCCATCTTCGGGGCTCCAGGCTGTCCATACCCACCTCGCTAACCCCTTTCTTCCAGGAATACGACCTTGCCCAACTGGACCTGGATCACTCGGCCGGTACAATCATCCCGCGAGTCCTGGAATTTGGTGATAAAGAAGAAATCCGCTGGTTGTTCTCGATCTATCCTCGGCAGGATATTTCGGACTGGGTCCACCGATGGGGTGGCTTTGCACTGCGTGAACCCCACCGCACCTTCTGGTTGTTGTTTCTTGGCATTTGAGAGGCGCAGCGTTGATTTTTTGGGATATCATCAGCATCTCAATGCGCCAGGTCCTGGTGGAGTTTGGCAACAGTGAGATTTCCACGCGCTTTTACCTGGCTGGTGGAACTGCCCTGGCACTTCAGTTGGGGCACCGCCGTTCCTATGATCTGGATTATTTTTCGCCTTCGGAGGACATCCCGGCCATTCGGCCAGTGCTGACCCAGGCACTGCAGCCTCTCGAGCCGACCCTGGCAGATTCTTCCTGGGGAAACCTGGTTTTTTTGGCGTCCGGTGTGCGGGTGGGGTTTTACGGATATGGCTACCCCCTGGTCGTTCCTTTGGTTGATGCCGATGGCATACAGCTTGCCGGGGTGGCTGATATTGGCTTGATGAAACTTGACGCCTTGTTGGGTCGCGCTGGCCGAAAAGATTTTTACGATCTTTATGCGATTTGCCAGAGGTTACCCTTAACTGGCCTGCTGGAACTTGCCCCTCTTAAATATCCTTTCATCCGCGATTTTGAGACCCAGGTGGCCAAACGCCTCGCCTTCTTCGATATAGCCGATCAAGAAGCCCAGCCAACTCTACTCCAGGAAGTAGCATGGGATACGGTGAAGACCTACTTTCGCAAGCAGGCAGTGGAGATCGGCCGGCGTTGGATCGAATAGCCATATTCTCATATTCCTTTGCGCCTGTTTGTGCCACCTCGTCGAACATTGTGTTTTCTTACTTTTAGCTCCCAACCCCCCAATTCTCTGTAAAGGACTCTCCCATGGACCTCTTCGAAGTACTCCACACCCGCCAATCGATCCGCCTGTACACCGACCAACCCGTCGAAGAAGACAAGCTGCAGCGTATTCTGCAGGCTGCCGCCCAGTCGCCCTCCGCCGGCAACCGCCAGGCTTACGAAATCTACCTTGTGCGCGACCTGGAGCTGCGCAAGCAGCTGGTGCAGGCCGCCGGCGAGCAGGAATTCCTGGCCCAGGCGCCGGTGGTGTTGGCCTTCTGCACCCACCCGGCGCGTAACGCCGAGCGCTACGCACAGCGCGGCGAGACGCTCTACGCCGTGCAGGATGCTGCCATCGCCTGCACCTGCGCCATGCTGGCTGCGGCGGCACAGGGGCTGGGCAGCGTGTGGGTCGGGGCGTTTGACGAGCAGGAAGCCAGCCGCATCCTGGGGCTGCCGTCCGACCAGCGCCCGGTCACGCTCCTGCCCATCGGCTACCCGGGCGAAGTGCCTGCCCGCCGCAACCGCCGCACGCTGGAGGATCTGGTGCACCTGGTATAAAAATAGACCACAGATAAACTCGGATCAAGTCAAAACACAGATGAACGCAGAAAATTATATAAATCCGCGTTCATCTGTGGGATATCTGTGTTTATCTGTGGTTAGTCTTCGCTTGGGATCATTATTTCTCAACACGGCGGGGGGCAGTCCTCCAGTACGGATGGTGCAGGTTGTTTGTGCACCGGCGCCAGCGCGCCGAGCCACACCCCCGCCAACACCAGTGCAGCCCCGCCCAGAAAGACCCAGGTGATGGTTTCTCCGGCCAGTGTGGCAGCCAGGGTCACGGTAACGATCGGGATCAGAACGAAGCCATAGGAAGTAGCCGAGGCGCTCCATCGGCTCAGGATGAACAAATAGAGCGTGAACACCACCAAACTTACACCAACAATCAGGTAGATCAGCGCCAACCACACCCCTGCGCTGGACGGCAGGCTCCAGGTCTCGCCGTTCAGCAGCGAAACTGCAGCCAGCATCAGCGCCCCCACCGTCGCGCCGATGGCATTGGTGGCGTAAGGGTTGTTGCGCGGGAACAGCTTGGCAACCACCGAAGCCTCCGCCATGCAAGCCGCGCCGAGCACGGCGGCGATGACCGGCAGGAGGGTCACCTGCACCCCGGCAGCCAGCGAGCCGCCCAGTGCCACGGCAATACCAGTCGTCGCCAGCAGTGCTCCAAGCAGGCTGCGGCTGCTGAATTTTTCCTGGCCATGCAGAACGGCGAATAACAAGGTCAAAAGAGGCACGATCGATGCAATCGTCTGAAAAAGGCTGGCCGGCAGGCTGATCAAGGCGAAGCCGATGAAAAAGAAGGGCAGTCCCACGCTCAGCATGCCAAAGAGTATCGCTCCAAGCAGTGCTTTCCCAGTGGGAATTTTGATTCGGCGTACCAACACGATCACCCAGAAGATCAGCGCCGCAGAGCCAAAGCGCAGGGTGGCGCTCCAGAAGGGGGCCAGCTGGGTATAGAGAAAGCGGATAGAGAGGGAAGCCCCACCTGCCAGCAGCACAAAGCCGAGAAAAGCCAGCAAGGTTTGGCGGTCGGTGGACGCCTGCGGTTCAGTTCGCGAGTTGATTGCCATATGCTCCTCCTGTGGTAGGTGGGCGGCAGCATTATTTGCACTAATAACATCTATTATATCAATATTTGAGGGGTCTCTATCCTGGCAGTTTCAGAATTCGTACGGGAAAACCCGAAGACCCTAAAGCAAGCATCAAAGGCCATGAAGGCAGACGCTTATTCTTCAATATATGGTAAACTCTTCCCGAACTTCAATCATATTCGAAAATTACAACCGGATAGCTGTTAACTTACTTATGAGGAGCGTATGAAGCACACCCGAACTTCCCTGTTCGTCTTGCTGTTAACTGTGGGTCTACTCCTGGCGGCCTGCCAATCCGCTGCCGGGCCGGCTTCGCCGCTGGTGGTGGCGATCGACAACGATGAAGGCCCGATCACTCCCGCCAACTTCAATACTTTTATCGGTTACTGGCTCACCGGCTGGGTCTACGACTCGCTCTTCCGCCTCTCACCCGACCTGCAGCCGGTGCCTGCGCTGGCTACTGAGGCAACCAGCAGTGAGGATGGCCTGACCTGGACGGTTAAGCTGCGCGATGATGTCAAATGGCACGACGGCGAGCCGTTTACCGCCGAAGATGTCGTTTTCTCTTATAAATTCCTGATAGAAGCCGGGCGCGCCCAGGCGCTCGCCGGCATCGAGTCGATCGAAGCGCTCGATGAGCATACCGTCGAAATCAAGCTTAGCGCTTTATCACCGTTCTTCCTCCAGGAAGGGCTGGCCAGCTTCTTCATCATGCCGGAGCACATCTGGAAGGATCAGCAGCCGGTCAGCGGCGAGCTCAACCAGTTCCAGGGCAAAATCGGCACCGGCCCTTACAAGCTGCAGGAGATCGTCCCCGGCGAATCGTACACCTTCCAGGCCAACCAGGATTACTTCGGCGGCGAGCCGCAGGTCGAAACTGTGATCGCCAAGATTGTCAAGGACCGCACCCAGCAGATCAACCAGCTGAAAACCGGCGATATCTCAGCGGTGCTCTCCTCCGTCCCGCCGGCTTTGGTGGGGGATCTCTCCCAGGATGAAGCCATCCAGCTGGCCCAGGGGTCGGATTTCTTCAACTATGTCTTCTATATGAACCAGTCTCGCCCGCCCTTCGATAACCCGCAGGTGCGCCAGGCGATTGCGCAGGCGATCGACACGCAGGAGCTGGTCGATACGGTCATGCTCGGCCAGGGCACCGTGCTGCCGCTGAGCTACTACCACCCCGACCTGCCTTGGGCTATCAATACCCCGCACAGCTTCGATCCGCAGGCGGCCAAAGCCGGGCTGGAGGCTGCCGGGTTGGTCGACTCGGACGGCGACGGCGTGCGAGAATTCGAAGGCGAACCGGTTGAGTATGAAATCCTGTGCGATGCCAACAACCCGGTCGAAGTACGCTCCACCGAGCTGATTATCGGCTGGCTGAAGGATGTCGGCATACCGGCCATCGCGCGCTGTATGGATATCGACACCGAAGTGACCTTCATCTGGCCGAATTTCACTTCCGTCCCGGAACCGGATTACGACATGGGCATCTTTGGCTGGTCGAGCGGCACCCAGGCGCAGCGCGGCTTCATCCAGTATCTGACCAGCGGCGATTTCGGCGCGGCCGGCTGGGCCAACCTGACCGGCGGCTCCGATCCCGAGCTGGACGCCCTGGTTACAGAGCTGCTGGCTACGGCCGACCCCGCCCGCCAGGATGAGCTCAGCAAGCAAATCCAGGAGCGCTTTGCGGAGGTGCTGCCGTTTATCCCGCTGATGTCCCCCGGCGGCAACTTTGGCTACCGCCCGGCGGATTACGACGGCTGGGTGTATATGAACGGCACCGGCATTATGCCCTCCTGGTCCTTCCTGCCGGCGGACGCCAGCAAATAACTCGACCTCTTCAGAGCCGCCCGGTGGATTGCCGCCAGGGCGGCTCGCCTTTTATCGGTATGTCGCTCCCGGATCTCGAACCCTTGCGCCGTCTTGGCCTGGATTTAAACAGCCTCGAACTGGAGCTGTTGAAGGCCAACGCGGCGGGCTCGGCGGTCTACCGCTTGCTGCGCCAGACCGAGGCAGGCCCTCTCTATCCAGCATCCCTGATCCTCAAACACATCCCGGGCTCTGCCGCGGGAATGCCGCGCGAAGTGCGCTTCACCCGGGAGATCCTGCCCGGATTGGATGCGCCGCACCCGCAGGTGTACTTCACCGGGCAGGCAGAATCCGGCGGTTGGCTGATCCTGCTCGAAGACCTGGGAGCCACGCACCGCTTCCCGGAGCCGCAGCACATCTGGTCGGCGGACGAGCTGCAGCGTGTGCTGCAGCTTTACGCCCGCCTGCACCACGCCGGAAGGCAGGCACTGCCGCCGCCCGGGCAGCGCAGCTGGCTGCATTCTTACACGCTGGAGCGCAGCCGGCTGGCCGAGCTGCCTGGCATCGCCGCAGGGTTGGTCTTGTGCGGCGCCTGGCCGGCTCCATTACCGGTCGCTCGATTGGTGGACGAGCTGGTTTCACTGAGCGAGACGCCGTCAGCGCCCTCACCGCCCACCCTGCTGCACAGCGATCTGTACCCCCCGAACATTGCTCTGCCGCTAGATAGCGCCGGCGCCGCCATGCTCATCGATTGGGACCTGGCCGGCTGGGGGGCAGCCGAGCTCGACCTGGCTTACCTGTTCCTGCAGCCTTTCCGCAGCGGCTCGGCTCTGTCCCGTGCCGAAAGCCTGGCCATTTACTGGGAGGCGCGCCGCCTATTGGGGGATGACCTGCCGTCGGCGCAGGTGCGCCGATCGCGGCATCACGCCGCCAACCTGCAGCTGGCTCTGTGGCTGCTTCCGGTGCAGGCGCAGGCCGTCGAGCGCCCGTACCCTCCCGGCAGTCCGCCGGCCGCCTATTGGGAAGCGATGCGCGGCGTGTTGTACCAGGCGCTGGCCGGCCTCAGCGCAGGCCACTCCGGTGGGTAGCCGCCTGCCTCGCCGCCTGCTGGGCTATGCCCTGGTGCTGCTGGCGGCCATCTCGCTGAATTTCTTTCTGCCGCGCTGGATGCCCGGCGACCCGCTGGCCTTGATTGCCGGCAACTCCGTGCGCCAGATGAGCCCGGCGGTCAAGGGCGAGCTGCGCCAGGCTTACGGCCTGGACCAGCCCCTCGGACGGCAGTACCTGGTCTACCTGGGGCGCCTGGTGCGCGGCGATCTGGGCCAGTCTTATCGCTACAGCGGCGGGCAGTCCGTGGGGCAGCTGATCGCCAACCGCCTGTCCTGGACTTTGCTGCTGGGCACGCTGAGCATGGGGCTGGGCGCCCTGATCGGCTCGCTGCTGGGCATTTGGGCTGCCCGGCGGCAGGGCTCGGCGCTCGACCTGGGCCTGCAGGCAGTGCTCTATACCTTGCGCTCGCTGCCGCCCTTCTGGCTGGCGATGCTGTTCATCCCGCTGCTGGCGGTCGAGCTGCGCCTGTTCCCCAGCGGCGATTCGTACTCCTTTCCACGCCCCAGCGGGCTGCCTGGCTTGCTGGACGTGGCTCATCACGCCTTTCTGCCGGCGCTGGTGCTGACCATTGCATATATCCCCACGGCTTTCGCCATCATGCGCACCTCTTTGTTGGGCGTGCTGGGCTCGGATTATCTGCGTACTGCGCGTGCCAAGGGACTGGCCGAGAAATTCATCCTGCTGCGTCATGCCCTGCCCAACACGCTTGCACCGGTGCTCACCTCCTTCGCCCTGGATTTCGGCCAGATGTTGGGCGGCCTGGTGCTGATCGAAACCGTCTTTAACTACCGCGGTATTGGGGGGCTGATGTTTGAGGCGGTTAAGACGCGTGACTACCCCCTGCTGCAGGGCGGCTTCCTGGTTTTCACCGTCGGCATCCTGCTGATCAACCTGCTGCTGGACCTGATCTATCCCCGCCTGGACCCGCGCCTGGCAAGCCGCAGCTGACCGGAGCCGCTCAATGGATGCCGCCACCCCGCTCCAGGTGCAAGACCCGCCCAACCGCCTGCCGCTAAACCGGCTGGCCGGGCGTGTGGGGCTGCTGCTGTTGGCCGGTTTGCTATTTCTCGCGCTCTTCCCGGCGCTGGTGGCGCCTTTTGATGCCACGGCGCGCCTCGGGCAGCCGCTGGAACGGCCTGGCGATACCTTCCTGCTGGGCACAAACGATATCGGGCAGGACCTGCTCAGCGAGCTGATCTGGGGCGTACGCGTCTCGCTGCTCACCGGGCTGGCCGTGGCTTTCCTATCCGTCCTGGTCGGCGCTTCCGTCGGCCTTTTCACCGGTTACTTTTCCGGCTTGCTGAGCAGCATTCTGCTTTCCCTGACGAGCCTGGCGCAGGTGCTGCCTTTCCTGCCGCTGGTGATTCTGATCAGCGCTTACCTGGGACCCAGCCAGAGAAATATTATCCTGGTGCTGGTGCTGTTTCTGTGGGCGGTACCCGCCCGCCTGGTGCATTCACGCGTTCTGTCGATTGCCCGGGAGGACTATATCGAATCGGCGCGCGCCCTGGGCAGCAGCGACTGGCGCATCCTGCGGGTGCACATCTGGCCGGGCGTGCGCGAGCTGGCCATTATCCAGTTCGTCCTGGTGGCGGGCGTGGCTATCCTGGCCGAAGCCAGCCTGAGCTTCCTTGGGTTGAGCAACCCGATCGCCAAAAGCTGGGGCGGGATGCTATACTTTGCCCGGGCCAGCGGCGCCTTCTTGAACGACGCCTGGCGCTGGTGGGTGCTGCCCCCCGGCCTGATGATCTCCCTGACCGTGATCAGCCTGATGCTGAT
>JBFYSP010000245.1:0-7591 GCA_041301395.1 Anaerolineae bacterium | reverse complement strand
ACCAGGGCAATAAAAGTCAATGCCAGGGTGAAATCCAATGACCAGCTCGCCGGAACAACTGCACCGAGATAGATGCCGGCAGCAGTGCTTGCCTGCCAGGTACCCCACAAGGCCAGCCCAGAGCCAAGGAAAAACCAGTGACGATGATCCGGTTCCCTGCCTGGCACCTGCTGGTAATGGATGATCGCAACCGCATAGGCTTCGTCGGTTAACAGATAACTGAGCAGCAACTTCCAGGGTTTTGATAGCGACTGCAGGTATTGCGCAATCGATGCGCTGTATAGCGCATGGCGCAAATTCACCACAAAAATACTCAGCACTACCACCATCCCGGGAGTTGCCAGGTGGATGAGCTGGGTCGCCAGGAACTGAGAGGATCCGGCAAAAACAATAAACGACATAGCCTGGGCAGCCGCAGGCGGGATGCCGGCATCTATTGCCAGCACCCCGTAAATCATGCCAAACGGCAGCACCCCTACCAGGATCGGTAGCTCGGCGCGAATGCCCCGAATGAACTCAGGCCAGCGACCGTATCCGATCAATCCTCAACCCGGCTGATGATCTGACTCAAGGTTAGATCCAGTTTCGGGTCCAGCGGAGCAGGATTGTGCTCCTGTAAGATCTGGCGAGCCTTGGTCAGCGCCCACTGGCGCGCCCCATCCTTCTGCTCTTCCCAGACGTTGTATGGGCGGCGGTCAATCAATGTCGGCATCCAGCGCTCTCGCATGTGCTGGCGGGTGTGCTTCTGGCTCAAGAAGTTGCCGCCTGCGCTGACTGCCCGGATCGTATCCAACGCCAGGGTTTCTGGATTGACCTCGATCCCCTTGAACATGTTTTCCAGCATGCTCCAGATTTCGGCATCCATCAGCAGCTGCTCGTACGAAAGAATGCGCGAGCCATGCAGCAGCCCGGCCCCCAGTAGCATGTCGGATAGCGTGGAGACGGCCATAAAGGAAGACAGAGCGTTATCGACCCCCGCCTGCCAGTCTGGCTCCTTGGCACCGGTAGCATAAGCGCCCATCGATAAGGGCACCTTGTAGAAGTCTGAAAGTACGTTGGTTGCGGCGCCAAACAGGTAATCCTCCGGCCCACCTCCAGTGTATGCACCTGTGCGCAGGTCGGTCACCGTTTGAGCAGCGGCGTAATAAACCGGGCAACCCGGAGCGTGCATTTGCATCAAAACCAGGGCGGAGATCACTTCCGCGTTACCCACCACCAGGTTGCCTGCCAGCGTGATCGGGCCGTTAGAGCCGGCCGAAGCCATTGTCATATAGCCGACCGGCAGACCGGCTTCGGCTGCCACCAGACCGGCTTCCAGGCTGCCTCCGTCGTGGCCCAGTGGGCTGTAGGTGCACTGCATAATCGAAAGGATAGGGCGTGCACGCAGGGCATCTCTGCCGCCTACCAACGCTGCAGCCATCTCGACCGCGGCGTGCATTTCCCGGGCAGTAACGATCGACTCGGTTTGTACGTGCTTCTCGCTAACGCGCCAGACGGCCTGCAGCTCGTGCAGACTGCGGCTCTCCGGCGGGCAGTCCTGGGCTGAGATCGGCACCCAGTGGAATGCAATCGCATCCAGCCAGTCCGCCACCCGTGCAACATCGCTCAAATCCTGCTTGGTTGTTCGCCTTCTTTCACCGCTATACGCGTCCAGTATCTCCACACCGCAGCCATCGGTGCCTAAAAAGCTGTGGTTGCCATCCAGGGGAAGATCGAGGGCGGGGTCGAGCGCCGAGAGAGTATAAGTCGGCGGGGCTTTCGCCAGGTAGGTTTCAACGATATCAGCTGGAATACGCGCTACCATGCTGGTACGGTCGACCTGCGCACCATGGCTTTCAAGGATATCAAGCGCCACCGGAGACGGGAAGCGTACACCGACGGTCTCGATTACCTCTAACGTTGCTTCATGGATTTGCCTGATTTCCTGGTCTGTAAGGATGTTCAGGCTTATCTTAGGATTGGAAATGCTTTTGATTGGCCTGGCCATGAGATTCCGTCCTTATTGACTTACCAGTTTTTTCGCTTTCTGAACAGCTCCCATTGCATCTTCGGCATAATCATCCGCCCCAATTTCCTCCGCCCAACTCTTGGTGACCGGTGCGCCACCCACCATGACTTTTACCTTGGCACGCAGGCCGGCTTCTTCCAGCGACTTGATGACTTCTCGCTGCTGCGTCATTGTAGTGGTCAGCAGCGCCGACATACCCAGGATGTTAGCCCCGGTTTCTTGAATTTTCGCAATAAATGCTTCTTTGGGAACATCTACGCCCAGGTCATAAACGGTGAATCCATTGGCTGAAAGCATGGTCGCCACCAGCGATTTCCCAATCTCGTGGATATCGCCTTTCACCGTCCCAATCACTACCACACCGGCAGTTTCCAGCGATTGCTTCCTGGCGCGCAGCTCGGGCTCGAGCAGCGCCATCGCCATTTTCATTCCTTCAGCGGCAATGATCAGGTCCGGTAGGAAGTACTCCCCATCGGAGAATTTCTGCCCGACGATATCCATGCCGGGCATCAAACCCTGGCGGATGATCGCCATCGGTTCCAACCCGGCTGCCAGCGCCTGTTGCGTTAGTGAAGCAGCGGCATCCGGATCCCCATCTACCAGGCTGTTAGTCAGTTTCGTAAATAGTTCGTCGCTCATTTTGTCATTCTCCTCGTTTGATATAGTCGGTTACCCAAATAATTACTTAAGTCAATCTGGAAGTGACGGCAGGTCCTGCATGCCGAATTGCCGGCCTGCACGGACTGCAATGGCCCGGATTTCCCGGCGGATTTCTTCAGGCAAGGGAGAAGGCGGTGAATTCGCTAAGAGCGCATCTACGCGCTCCTTCGCTCGTACCACGGCCGACTTTGACCCATTCATTTCCCAGGCATCCAGCGATCCACGATCGATAACCGGGGATGGCATGGTCAGCTCCTGGCGGTACCATTTACGGGTGTGCGGATGTGCCAGGTACTCACCTCGGTGGCCCATCTGGCGCATAATATCCAGGGCGATAGGCTGCTCGCGCACGGTCACACCGGCGATGGTGCGTTTCGCCAGGCCAATGATTTCTGCATCGATAACCAGCTTTTCGTAGCTCTGGCAGCTCTCGTAATCCAGCATCCCCGCGCCGGAGACCATGTTCGCCCCGCACAACGCTGCCATCATCGCCCCTCCCATCGACTCCAACCCGCACTGCGCGTCGACCATCTTAGCATCGCTCATCCCCATATATACCTGGGTGGGTAAACCCAGCGCTTTCCCTACCTGAACATACCCGGCATCAATCAGCCAGGTTTCAGCTGCTCCCATCGGTAGAGTACCCTCCCGCATATCGAAAGCACCAGGGGAACCGCCCCACACAATCGGTGATCCGCTCTTGGATATCTGGTGGATAACGATCCCGCTCAGGCTTTCGGCAGCATGCTGCGTTATAGAGGCCGCCAGCGTTACAGGCGCTGTAGCACCGGCCATCGGCATGGAGATTAGCTCAGCTGGGATGCCCATCCTGGCGCAGTCGATCAGGTTCTGGCAGGTCAGGTCGCTCCACAGCAGCGGCGGAGAAGGGCATACGTCAAAGACAGCCAGCGGCTTATCGGCTAAATCTGCCTCACTTCCAGCTGCCGCCACCAACATATCTTTCATCACCCACCAGGTGTCCTTGCGGAAAGCCCCTGTGATGATAGGCTTGCGCATATAAACCAGCGCCAGGTACAGCCGGTACAGGTCGCCAATCTCTTCGACGACATCCGAACAAACCATGGCGGTGCTCTGCGCATCCAGCTGTGGTAACGCCTCGACCAGCCGGATATATTTGACAAAATCTGCGGTTACTGCAGGGCGCTGTTTTCCGGTCTGGCTGTCCAGGATGGCTATGGCAGTCGATCCCGGATCAAAATGGACATCGTCGCCGCCATAGTGCACCGCTGGCTGGCCGTTCAAATTAAACAAATCAAAAGACTTTGGGGTCGTAGCCAACGCATCCCATACCAAACGCTCGGGGATGTACGCGACCTGCTTCACCCGGTCGACGCGTGCTCCGGCTGAGACCAGCAAAGCCAGCCCTTCCTCATTATGTACCCGCACACCGGGATTTTCCAATAACTGGATGGCTTCATCGATGACCTGGCGAACAGTTTTTTCTTCCAGTACATTTATTTTTGGACGCAGCATAGTTGCTCCATTTGAATGTTAATTAAAAAATAATGCTTGGGTGAAATAGCGCTTGAACCCGGTATGATTAGCTAACTCGATGTATTCGATCCGTCGTGCAATCCTTTCCGCTGCTTGTCTGCGCTCGGTGGAAAGCAGCATCTGGCGTGCGCCCATCCCGGCGGCATTTCCGATTTGAGCAAAGCGTTCGAGCGGCAGATTGGGAAACATCCCAATCCGGATGGCACTGGGGAGATGGATATACGTACCAAAGGCGCCGGCAACGATGAATGAACAATCCGCAGTGTCCGACAGGTCTGCTGCAGACAGACCGGCTTCATCCAGTAGTACATCAATTCCAGCGCGAATTGCCGCCTTGGCAAGCTGTATCTCGTGAACATCCTCCCGAGAAACGAGGATGTCCTTCCCATGCCCTGTCAGGGCTGCAGGGGCTACTAACAGCTCTCCACGCAGGTTGGAATGAGGTCCAAATCGCACCAGCGGATGTCCGGCTCGCATTTTACCTGTGCGATCGAGTATACCATTGTCGAGCATCTCGGCTACGATGTCCAGGATGCCCGATCCGCAGATCCCGACCGGGGGCTGGTCGCCAACCGTGGTATAGCGCAGTGTGGATGAGTCGATCTGCACGCGCTCCACGGCGCCTGGCGACGCCCGCATCCCGGCGCGGATGTGCGCCCCTTCGAAGGCCGGACCGGATGCTGCCGAACAGCTGAGTACCCGTACTTCGCCGCGTTCCGCCGCCGGGAAAATCAAGCTGATCTCCGTATTGGTGCCAATATCCACGGCTACGACTGGGTGCGTCGTATCGCCACTCTCTGACCGCTCAACCGTTTCACTGGCCAAAAGCATGGCTACATGATCGGCCCCGATGAAGCCCGCCAGGTTGGGTGGGAAGTAAACCCCAGCAGCCGGGGCGATTTGCATGCCAAGTTTTTCGGCAGGAACCTGCAATGCTTCGCCAACTGCCGCAACATATGGCGACTCCCCCAGCTGGCGAACCGGCAGCCCAATCACCAGGTGATGCATGGCGGTATTCCCTACGATCACTGCATCCAAAACTTGCTCGCAGCTGTGGCCGGCAGATTGTGTCATCCCGGCAGTCATTTTACCCAGGCTGCCCACCACCCTGCCCTGCAGCTCATCCCTGCCGTTCGTGTGCAGGTTGGCATAGGCGATGCGGCTCAACACATCCTCCCCATAAGCGATTTGCGGGTTCATCTCCCCTGCGCTGCCCAGAGTCTCTCCGGTCTCCAGGTCTAGCAGATATGCCGCCAGTTTCGTGGTGCCAATGTCCACCGCCAGGCCGAGCACCTTGGACCCGACTGGCAGGAAGGCAATCACTTCTTCTCCTCGCCGCACCAGGCGGCCCGTCCAACCTTGTGCCCGCAACCTCTCGGAGAGAGTCGCTAATACTGCCGGGGCAAACCTAAAACGAGGATCAACCTGGATCTGCCAACCGAACAAGGCGGCCGATTCCCGCAACCGGGTGGTATCGGCGCGAAGATCATCCAGGCTTGCCGGGTTCACGCTGATATCAATCCAGTCCAGGGCGGGCAGCAAGGCGACCTCGGTTGCCGTGCCTTCAATTTGCAAACGCTGCACTGTGGTCAGGGACTCTTTGGGGACCTCGATGGTTGCATCTGTCAAGGCGCATGCCTGGCAGGCCAGCCGATATCCCTCAGAGAGCTGCTCTGCAGAGAATATGGCCTGTTCTTCTTGGGACGGCGCTGTCAGCTGACCTCGCACCAGGCGAATCTGGCAGCTGTCGCATATCCCGATTCCCCCGCAGATCGAAACTAACTCAACACCGGCTTGCCTGGTGGCTTCCAGGAGAGATATTTGCGGATCGACTTGTATCCGTTTGCCGATTGGCTGGATAATGAGAAAAGCCATAACGCTAAGCTTTGATTTTGAAGTAATCTTCCGGGTATGGGGCAGTTATTGGAGCCTCGTTGCGGACTGCCAGGCTCAAGACCGCCTCACCCGGGTAATAATAGATGCCGTGCTGTCTCCCAAGGACAAACCCGTCATATTCCGAACGTAGGACACCTTCCCCAAACGGTCGCCCCCAGATATCCAAAAGGTCAGCCACTATGTCACCGGCTTTCACCTGGTCCCCCGCCTCCACCCGGTGGAGCACCACGCCGGGTTCCGGTGTGCGCGGTGTGCTCAACCGGCGGCACAGGTATCCCGGATCGACAACTATGATTCCAGATATAGGTTCGGCCTCGCCATCCAACATCCCCAGCTGGCGCATCACATTGCGTGTGCCGCTAACGGAGGCTGCCACAATCGCAGGGTCTGGCATCTCCCCGGTGCCGAGCTCGACGGTGAAAGAGGGGATTTTTCCAATATACAACGCAGCCGCCGTGGTCGAGCGGTGCAGCTCCTCATCGATCAGCTTTCCCGCAGGCATCTCGGTCACGATGGTGTGCCCATAAGCGCGCAGTAGCTCCATTTGGCGGGCCGAAAGAGCCTCTGCTTCAGCCTTATTGCGCTCGGCATCTATATCTGCCCGGTAAAAGACCCGGTCCAGGAACGAAAACGAGAGCGATCCCGTCCAGGCATTGTGGTAATCAATCATGGCATCTGCCGTTGCCAGCACCTGGTAGAACAAGCGGGCATAAGCTTTCTCCAACGAGGTAGGCGGGTCCTTATCGGGATCGGCAGGCGCCTGGGGCTTGCCATCAGGCCACAAGCGGTTGGGGTCCTTGCCGGCGTGATAGGGCTCGCGAGTCATGGTGCGCAATCCAGCCGGGCTTAATGCCGGAATCGCCACGATAGTCCCGCGCATGCGGTTGACCAGGTCTTGCGTCAGCAGGCGGTATAGAACTGCGGGGCCGGAGTGCTCGGGTCCATGGATCCCAGCGGTCAGCCACAAGGTCGGACCGTCCTCGTTTCCTTGTGCCAGGATCACCGGAAAAAATTCCGTATGCCCGGTGGGATGTACAAAGGCGTCAAAACGTCCATACTGGAGTGTGCCTGGTATGCTTACCGCATCACCAACCTTCATCGTTTTGCTCATTAGGCTCCTTATTTTTTTGTGAATTCAATCGAAAGCCGGGCGATAAATATCTTAAATCATTATATAATAGAAACAATTTCCATGAATTTAATGTTGCCAATATTTGAACCAACGATACCGGTTTTGGAGTAATAAACTCAGATAGGTTATGGAGGTGATCATCACAAAACATAACTGTTACGGTTTCGTTCAGTGCAGGCATTGCCTGCGCCCATAAGTTCCGGTTTGAACCATTAAACCCCAGGAACGAGTTTACCTATTCCCCTTGGAGGAACAATCAGATGAAAAGTAAAACACCTTTCCTGTTGCTGACGTTAATTTTAATTGCCAGCTTCGTCCTGGCCGCCTGCGCCAGTGAGCCGGTTGCTGAAGCGACAGAGCCGCCTGCTCCAGAAGTAGAA
>JBFYSP010000217.1:0-18532 GCA_041301395.1 Anaerolineae bacterium | reverse complement strand
TGTTGCGTACGCTGGTTCTTTCGGTACATGTTGTGCCTCTCGCGAGAAGGATGCATCATTATATTAAATTTTTCCCTTCCCGTCACCCCTTTTTTCAGTACGCACATTCGTGTATTCGTGGCCCAATTCGTGGATGGTACTGCCTGCCACCGGATTGCCCGCCGCCGTCCCAGTCCCGGTTGGGCTGAACCGGGGTCTCTCACGGATTTTCCGTCTTCCGTCCTCCGTCTGCGAGCGAAGTTACGCGGCTTTGCCGCGGGATCGGCCGTCTGCGGTCGTCCGTCGTCCGTCGTCCGTCGGGTTATAATTCCCCCCATGCCCCCCACCCTGCCCCCCCACTCCTGGACCCGCCGCTTCGACGCAGCGCCCCCGCGCAAAGCCAGGCCTCTCGGCTTTTCCTTCAAAAACCTCTTCGCCTACGCCCCCCTGGCCATGCGCATGCTGCGCGAAGCACAGAAGGAGCGCCGCCAGGGGCACGCCCCGGTGCTGGATATGCTGCGCAGCGTCAGGACCACCCCCGAGATGGGTGTTCCCCTGGGCGGGCTGGGCGGCGGTACGCTGGGGCGCGGCTGGCGCGGCGCCTTCAACCGCTGGCATTTGCAGCCGGGTATGGTCGAGTACCGCACGGTGTGGGCCGATCAGTTTGCGCTGCGCGTCGAGCGGGATGGCCGGGCGCAGGCCGTAGTCCTGGCAGGGCAGCCACACAAAGGCAGGCAGCTCTCGGCCTGGAGCTGGAACATGCCGCCTGCCTGCGCTGCTTACCATGCCCTCTTCCCGCGCGCCTGGACGAGCTATGACCAGCCGCTGCCCGGTGTGCGCCTGGTTTGCCGGCAGGTCTCGCCGGTGCTGCCGGGCAACTACCGGGAGAGCAGCTACCCGGTGGGCGTGTTCGTCTGGCAGGTCGAGAATACCGCCGATACCCCCGCCCGGGTGAATATCATGTTCAGCTTTCAGAACGGCAGCGGTGGGAGCAACGATGCCGCCGGCGGCCACAGCAACCACCTGGCCGCAGATCAGGCAGGCTGCCTGGCGCTCGAGCTGCGCCACATCCACCGCCAGCCGAAACCCGGTAAGCAGGCCGGCTTTTTCGAAGACCCGTTGACTTTCGCCATCGCCGCCTGCCGGGAGGCTGCCGTCAGGCTGAGCTATCGCGGGCGCTTCCGCACCGACACAGATGGCGTCAACCTGTGGCAGGACTTCCTGGCGGATGGCGCCCTGGACGATCTATCCGACGAGACGCCTGCCGCCCGCGGCGAGACCATCGGCGCCGCGCTGGCTGCCGGTGTGGAGCTGGCGCCCGGAGAGACTGCCGAAATAGTCTTCGCCCTGGCCTGGGACATGCCCGTATTCCGCTTCGGCTGGGGGCGGGCCTGGCGGCGGCGCTACACCCGCTTTTACGGGGCAGATGGGCAGGCCGCGGCCCGCATCGCCGGCGACGCACTGCACAGCTACCCGGATTGGGAAGCGCACATCGAGGCCTGGCAGCAGCCGGTTCTGGACGACCCTGAGCTGCCGGACTGGTACAAATCGGCCCTGTTCAATGAGACCTATTACCTGGTGGAAGGCGGCACCATCTGGACGGCGGGGCAGGCCGGGAGCCTCCCTGATCTGCCGGAACCTTTACCCGAGCCGGAGATCGGCCATTTTGCCTACCTGGAAGCGCATGAGTACCGCATGTTCAACACCTACGACGTGCACTTCAGCGCTTCCTTTGCCCTGTCCAGGTTGTGGCCGCAGCTGGAGCTCAGCCTGCAGCGCGACTTCCTCCACGGGCTGCCGGTGGCGCACGACGACCTGCACGTCATGTGGGGCACGGGAGCGACCGCCTCACGCAAGCGCGCCGGGGTGATCGCCCACGACATGGGTACACCTATGGCCGACCCCTGGCAGCTGCTCAACGGCTACCTGAACCAGGATATCTCCCGCTGGAAGGATCTCAACGCCAAGTTCGTGCTGCAGGTCTACCGCGCCTACTTGTTAACCGGCGATTCCGGCTTCCTGCAGGAGGCCTACCCCGCCTGCCGCCAGGCGCTCGCCGCGCTGCAGGTTTACGACCGGGATGGCGACGGGCTGATTGAGAATGAAGGCTTCCCCGACCAGACCTACGATACCTGGGCGATGAACGGCCCCAGCGCCTACTGCGGCGGGCTGTGGCTGGCGGCGCTGGCCGCCGCACAAAGCATGGCCACTCTCCTGGGCCACATCGATGCAGCGGGGGAGTACGGCGAGCTGTTCGCCAGAGGGCAGCAGGCCTACGAGCAGCGGCTGTGGAACGGCCAATACTACAACTTCGATGCCGACGGTCCTCTCCAGGATACGGTCATGGCCGACCAGCTGGCCGGGGCCTGGTTTGCCGCTGCCTGCGGCCTGCCGGAGATCGTGCCGGCGGAGCATGCCCGCAGCGCCTATGAGACAATTTACCGCCTGAACGTGCTGGCGGCGGGCGGCGGCGAGTTTGGCGCCCTCAACGGCATGCGCCCGGATGGGACCTTCGACCGCTCCTGCATGCAGTCCGAAGAAATGTGGATTGGCACCTCCTATGCGCTGGCGGCCGCCATGCTGCAAGCCGGTATGGTCGAACAGGCTTTCCACACTGCCAGGGGCGCCTACCGGGCGGTGTACCATGACCTGGGGCTGTGGTTTCAGACTCCCGAAGCAATTACCGTGCAGGGCGTGTACCGCGCCCTGGGCTACATGCGCCCGCTGGCCATCTGGGCAATCCAGGATGCCTGGGAGCAGCGCAAAGGGTTTAGCCTGCGTCCCGTCAAAGATTAGCTGGGATCCCTGGCAGGCTTGAATGTTGCTGCGTATCGAAGTCCCCGTAGGGGATCAACCGCCGGAAAATCGCGAAACCTTCGGTCGTCGGTCTGGAATCCCCGAGCTTGCCCCGTTGTGTATTTCTACGGGGCGGTGCATTCCCGCGGGACGGTCTTCCTTCTGCCGTGCTATAATTAACCCTCACCAAAATATCCACCCACCGATCGAGGCTCAACCATGAAAAAATCACTCGTTATCGCAATTCTCGTCCTAACCCTGCTGCTGGCAGCCTGCGGATCGCAGGAGTCGACCCCCAAGCAAATCGCAACCTTCTGCGCCGAGCTGCCCATCTTCATGCAGGCGCTGGAAGATTTCCATGCACTCGGCGCTGATAGCGATCCTGCGGAGTATGCCGCCGCCTATGCACAGGCGGTTGCCACCGGCAGTGTGCTGCGCGAGGCCGCTAAGGGAATGAACGAACAGGAAATCAAGGATTTCAGCGAAGCGGTCAATAAGTATGCCACCGCCCTGGATTACGTCCCCAGCACCATCCCGGCAGCCACCGATTACCTGCAGATGATGGCCAGCGTCGAGCAGCAGTACCAGGAAGTGCTCAAAGCCTACGTTGCCGTGGAACAAAACGTCTGCACCCCATGATGGATTGGATCGTATTGCCACCCTTCACTCGTGGAGGGTGGTGTTTTTTAACCACAGATGAACTCAGATAAAATCAGATAAACACAGGTAAATATAGATAATATTTATCTGTGTTTCTCTGTGTTTATCTGTGGCTGCTTTTGAATTTATTACCCGATTCTAGGACGTTGGCAGTCTAGGCATTTCGGGTCCAGGGATGCCGAGCAGCTCGCTGAGGGCGGCGCGCAGGGCCGTGCGGTCGTCCCAGGGATATTCCACCTCACCAAAGCACATCGACTGCTCGTGCCCCTTGCCGCAGGCCAGCAGGATATCGCCGGGGCGAGCCAGCCGCACTGCGAAGCGCAGCGCTTCGCCGCGATCCGGCACCCGCCAGAAGTCAGTGCCTTCTCGCGACTCGGATTGGCGCATAGCGGCCGCCATCTCGTCCAGGATAGCCTCCAGCGACTCCGTACGCGGGTCTTCGGCGGTCAGCACGGTCAGGTCGGCCAGCTCGGCGGCTGCCAGGGCCATCAGCACCCTCTTTTGGCGGTCGCGCAGGCCGGCCGAGCCAAACACCACGATCACCCGACCAGAGCCGGAAACCAGGCCGCGCGCCGCCAGCAAGGCGCTGCGCAAGGCGTTGGGCGTATGGGCAAAGTCGACGATGGCGCTGAACTCCTGCCCCAGATCGAGTCGCTGCATGCGCCCTGGTACGCCGGGAAAGCCGGCGATCACGGCCTGTACAGCCTGCGCCTCGATCCCCAATACGCCGCAGGCCGCAGAGATGGCTGCTAAACAGTTCGACAGGTTGTACAGCCCGAACAGCGGCGTGCTCACCTGCAAAGTTTGCATCGGTTGCCCGGGCGGGGCACATTGCACGCTGAAGCGCATCCCTGCCGGGGTTTGCTCAATTTGTGTGGCATGCACCAGCGCTTCCGGGTGCAGGCCGTAGCTGACCTGGAGTACGTGCTGCACGATCGGCGACAGGTACTCGTAAGAGCTGTCATCCCGGTTGAGCACTGCGCCGCGCCGCGGATTGAAGGCTTTGGCCGGGGTGGCCTCCAGCATGTGGAACAGGCGCATCTTGGCTTCCCGGTAGAATTGCAGGCTGCCGTGAAAATCCAGGTGCTCGTGGGTGATATTGGTGACCAGCGCCAAATCGAAATCACATGCAGTCACCCGCTGCGAGGCCAGGCCGTGCGAGGTGGCTTCCAGGACGACATGCGTCAGGCCGGCAGCCAGCATCGCCGCCAGGTAGCGCTGCACATCCGGCGCTTCCGGAGTGGTGACGTGAAAGCCGGTATCCAGCTGCTGGTCGCCGATCACCGCATTAACGGTTGAGATCATCCCGGCGCGCAGTCCGGCGGCCATCAGGATGTGGTACAGCAGGTTGGCGGTAGTAGTCTTGCCGTCTGTGCCTGTGATGCCGATCACGGTCATCTGGCGGGCGGGGAAGTCGTAGAAGGCAGCCGAAAGGTAGGCCAGCGCTTCCCGGCTGTCGGCTACCTGCAGGTAGGGCACGGCCAGATCGGCCAGCGGCTGCGTCCCCACGAGTGCGACAGCTCCGCGCTGGATGGCCTGCGGGATGTAAGCATGCCCGTCGCTGGATAATCCCGGCAG
The DNA here is from genome assembly GCA_041301395.1 of Anaerolineae bacterium. Lineage (GTDB taxonomy): Bacteria > Chloroflexota > Anaerolineae > Anaerolineales > UBA4823 > CTSoil-045. The sequence continues at coordinate 13,519 of JBFYSP010000217.1, read as the reverse complement.
CGCCACAAACAGGTCGCCAGGCTGTACCAGCCGCGAGTCGAGGGCGATCCCGCTGATCAGCGGGTCAGCAGATAAGGCGTGGGGTCCCGGGGCGACGGCTGCCGCCAGGAGCGAGAGCTTTTTAGGCTGGTGCATAGCTTAGCAGATTATACCTGCTCGCAGGCAGCTAAGGCTCGGAAACGTTCGATGGTACAATTTAAACCATTGGTGTCTGGTTAATCCCTCTGTCATTCTGGGGGAGCGAAGAATCTGGAGGCAGTTCCATGCCAACTTCACCTGCAAACCGCACCGCAGTGCTTAACGGTTTCCTGCTGGGAGCCGGCGGCTTCTCCCTGGGCGGGCTGGCGGCGCTCCTGCTGCTGGCAGCCTTTAACTGGCTGAACCTGGGGCAGCGCCTCGCAGACTGGCTGCCGGACGAGCAGTACCTGGCGCGCCTCCTGACCCGCCTGCTGCTGCTGCTGGCTTTCCTGGCGATAGCCGGCGGCGTTTCGGGGGTCATCGGCGGCCTGTTTTTATCCAGGGTCGACCCGGGTGCGCCACCTCGGCGCTATATCTGGGCCGGAGCAATCACTTACGCCCTGAGCGGCTTCTTACTGGCGGGCTTTCTCCTGCTCACCGCCCTTTTCGGGGCGGTCAACAACGCCGACGATCTGAGCCTGGGTCGTTTCCTGGCGCAGTTTGGCGTGTATGGATTCATTTTCGGGCTTATTCTCGGCGGGTTGTTCGGCCTGATGACCGTTGGGGCGCGTTATTTCTGGCGTCCCTGGCTGGCGGCTATCCTGGGCTATACTGCCGGTGGAGTGCTCGTCGGGCTGCTGCTGTGGATTGCCTCCACCCAGTTTGACCAGGGTCTGCCATTCAATGGCCTGCTGCTGGCGGCTCTGGGCTTCCTGGCGGTATTCGGCCTTGGCGGCGGGGCACTCGGCAGCGTGTATGCCTGGATCGCCCGGCATCGCACCCTGGACCAGCGCGTTCCAGGCCGGCTGAGCCCATTCTGGACGACCGTCGGGCTGGCCGTGCTGGTGGTTGTGGTTTACGGCGCCTACCGCGTCGGCACCAAACTCTATTCTTTCGTCACCATCAAAGAAGGTACGCTCTCCAGCCAGATCGGGTTGGAGACGACCGGCGTGGCCTGGAGCCAGCCCCCGGCAGAGCTGCCAGCGGATGGCGGGATACAGGCCGGTTCGCTTCAAATGGCCGGCGGAAGCCAGGGGCAGGTAGCCGCGGTTTGGGCCGATTCCAGCGGCGAAGTCCGGCTGAGCGAGGGGCAGTACGACCCGCTGAGCATGCAGACGACCTGGGGTGCTCCCGTCAATGTGTCGGGGACAGCCGGCCCACAGTCTTCCCTGCCGCAGATCGCAGCTTTACCCCAGGGCGGTTGGCTGGTGACCTGGCAGGAAGAGACCGCTGGCGATGCGCCGCTACCCAGTGCCATCTGGCTGGCCGAATGCCAGGCAGGTGCATGCCGGCCGCCGGTTTCGCTCTCGGGTGACAGCATGCCGGCCTGCGCCACCGGCACGAGGCATGAGGCCCCGGTCGTGGCGGCCAATAGTGACGGCAGCCGCATGGCTGCCTGGCTGACCGACCGCGGCGATCTGATCTACAGCACCTGGGGTGCCGCTGAAGCCCCACCTGCAGCCCCCAACGGATGCGGCCCGGCAGGCGGCGGGGAAGCACCGCTCAGCCTGGTGAGCGGTCGCAGCGGGCAGTTCAGCCTGGCCTATCGCAGCCTGGTCGGCACGACCATCCTGGCGGCCAATTACGCGGCCGGCGGCTGGCAGGCGCCACAACCGGCCGGGCAGGGCAGCGACCCCGTTTTATTGCGCGATGCCGGGGGTCGGGTGCATCTGGCCTGGTGCAGCAGCGAGCAGGAAGCGACCTACCGCCGGGCAGATGGCATCACCCACACCGCACAAACTCCACAGTTTCCGGCCTGCTCCGGCCAACCGGCGCTGGTGGAGGACAGCCAGCTGCGGGTGCACCTGCTGTGGTACGCCAGCCAGGTGCATAACAATTTTGGCAAGCCGGTAGCCGGAGACTTTCTGGTAGAGAGCATCGATCAGATCGATGGACTCACCCCAGCGGGGATCGCAGCCCGCCTGGAACAGCCCGCAGCCCCCGCGGCCGCCAATGACGCCCTGGGCACCCTTTTCCTGGCATGGAGCGACTCGCCAGGCGGGCAGCCGGCAATCTATCAGTCGGTGCAGCCCGAGTACCAGTGCAGCGATCCGCCGGCTACCGCCATCGGTATTGCGGTGCTGAAAGCGATGGAGAGCGGCGATTATCGCCCGCCGGGCACCCCAATCCCGTACTGCGGCAACCGCTTCGAGCGCCTGCTGTTCGCCCCCGAGCCACCCCCCGGCCTGGCTATCCCCCCCAGCCCTAATGGGGCCTACGACACCATCGCCGAATTCGTAGAAAGCACTCGTTATGAAGTCGTCTTCACCACCATGGAATATCAGCCGGATGCCAACGACGACAGCCCCGGATTCCTGCTGGCGGAAGCGATTGTTGACCTGTACGAAAAACTGAAGGCTAATCCGGAAGATTACCCGCGCGGGCTTACCGTGCGCATTCTGCTGGGCAACTACCCCAACCTGACCACGCTGGAGTTTGGTGACCAGATCTACCACGTGTTGGAAGACCTGTACGAAGCCGGCTTACCGGCCCTCACCGATCCGGCGATTGGCTGGAAAGTGGAGGTAGCCAATTTCGACGGGCAGTACCCGCACGGTCACACCAAGTTCATCGTCATCGATGGAAAAACCGCCGCCGCGGTGGGCTTCAATTACAGCTACCTGCATTACTTCAAGGACCATCCTTCCGGCAAGGGCGACGGCCTGGTCGACCTGGGCATGCAGGTAAGTGGGCCGGCTGCCCAGGCGGTGCTGGCGGTATTCGACGACCTGTGGCAGGGCTCCAACCAGATCCAGTGCAACACACTGGACCCGTTGCTGGATACCTGGCAGTTTGCCTGCAACTGGACGATTGCCCAGGCTACCCACGCACCGGAAGTGCTCAAGTATTATCTGCCGGGGGAAAACAGCAACGCTACTGTGCTGGCTCTCTTCCGCTCGGCTGCATACAAGGAAGCGGATGAGGCCGTCGTCACCGCCATCCGCAGTGCCAGCACCTCGCTGGATTTCTTTGAGGTCAATTTCTCGCTCGAAATTCAGTGCATGCTGAATATGATCGATCCCTCGCTGTGCAACATCGAGCAGGCGCTGGATTATATGAACGCCATCCTGGATGCGCTGGAGGAGAACCCGGTCAAGGTACGGGTGCTGTTTACGGATGTGAACAGCAACGGGCTGGAGAACTTTATCGCCACAGATGTCTTCCGCCAGGAGCTGGAGAAGCGCGGTCTGAGCGAGTGGGTGGAAATCCGCTATTGGCCGGAGCGCATGCACTCGAAGGCGATTCTGATTGACAACCAGCTGTTGATTATCGGCAGCCAGAATATGCACTACAGCTCGTTTGGCGAGCGCGGCCTGACCGAGTTCAGCCTGGCGACCGAAAGCCCGGAGGCGATTGAAGCCTTCCAGCTGACCTTTGAGTTTTACTGGGAGCGCAGCTTGCCGGTGGAAGAAGGGGCGAAACCAACCACGCAGTAGCGCAGGGTCTGGATCCTACGCTCCCTCTCAGTGCATTCGGCCCTTCGATGCTCAGGATGATAGACAGGGAATTAAAAGATGCGGGATTTGAAATCCCGCATCTTTATTCACGTAGCTAGCGCTTATTTCAAACTGGTGCGCAGGCCTTCAAGCTGACCGGCGACTGAGCCATCCAGGACTTTATCGCCGACGCGCACTACCAATCCGCCCATGATACCCGGGTCAACCCGGAAAGTCACGGTGGCGGATTCGCCCAGCTTAGCCAGGATGTCGCTGCGCACATTATCCTTCTCGCCGGCAGTCAGGGGTAACGCGCTGGTGACCTCGGCCGAACCCCCGGCTATGGCTGCGCCTTCCAGCACGGTCACCTTGCCAGACTTGACACCCGAGAAGAACTCTTCAATCAGGGCATGCTGGCGCTTCTCGTCCAGGGCTTCTCCCACCAGCTTCTGGGTGGCGGCGATGGCCAGGGCGGCGATCTGTCCGCGTACCGCGGTCAGGGCACGCTCGCGCTCCAGGACGGCGTCATCCTGGGCTGCCTGGCGAATCTTCTCAGCCTCTTCGTTGGCCAGGACGATCACGCTCTTCCCGGCTTCCTCGGCCCGCTCGGTAGACTCGCGCACTTTGGCGTTGGCCTCCGTCTGGGCTCGGGCGATGATCTCCTGCGCTTCTTTCTCAGCATTGGCGCGCGCTTCAGCCGCCACGCGGGCGTCTTCCAGGCCCTGGGCCACGGCAGACCGCCGCTTATTCAGCAGGTTGACGATCGGCTTGAGAATTAACAGATAAATTACGGTGGCAATGATCAGAAAGTTAAAGATCTGCACCAAAAGATAACCAAGATTAATGCCTAATCCAGCCAAGGCAAGCCTCCTCTCTTTGCGAACCTAAGACTTTAGCCAACGAACAGGATCAGGAGGGCGACCACCAGACAGTAAATGGCGACCGCCTCGGCGAAGGCAATGCCGAGGATCATATTCGTCTGAACTGCACCGCTGGCGTCCGGGTTACGAGCGATGCCCTGGACCGCGCCGTTGACCAGTACACCGATGCCAAGACCGGCGCCGATCGTCCCAATCATCGCGATACCTGCTCCCAATAGTTTTGCTGCTGCGACATCCATATTAAATCTGCCTCCTTAGTATAGATCCGGGTTTGAAATTTCCCGGGGCGGAACTCCGCCCGAATTCAACAAGATTGATTGTGGCGCTAGTGAGCGCCTTCTTCACCATGACCGCCATGACCGGCGACTGCCTGCGACATGAACACCATGGTGAGCATACCGAAGACGAAAGCCTGGATCAGGCCGACAAAGAACTCCAGGCCCAGGAAAGCCCACTGCGCCACAACTGAGACCAGGGAGCCGATGACGAACAACAACACCGAGCCGGCAAAGATATTGCCAAAAAGACGGAAGGAGAACGATAGGATCTTGGAGATTTCCGAGATCAGCTCCAGGAAGCCTACGCCCAGGTCGATGATGCCCAGAGGATTCTTTTGCACTTTAGATGGAGGGATGACTTTATCAAAGGCAAAGAATTTCAGGAAGTAGCGCCCGCCGTGCGCCATGACCCCATACACTTGAACCATGATCACAGCCACCAGCGCCAGGCCAACGGTAAAGTTCAGGTCGGTAGTAAGCACGCGCACGAAGGGGTAGATATGGAATTGGCCTTCGCCTTCGCCCATTTCACCCGCCTGGACATCTTCTTTATGCTCTTCGCGCGGTTCGTAGATATAGAAAATGCCGGGTGCCAGCTCCTTGATCGGGTAGCCGTGTTCGCCTTCCTCAACATTCACCTCATGCAGCAGGCCGATGCTGTCCACACCAGGGATCAGCTCCATCCAGTTGGCCACCAGGACGAACAAAGTGATGGCTGCGAACCAGGGGAAGATGCGCGGTGTCCACTTGCCGGCGGTCGACTCGGTGAGGTTATGAATAGCTTCCAACAGGGCTTCGATGGCGCCGGTAATGCCGGTAGGCACCATGTAACCGCCCGCAATCGCTTTCTTGACTGCCCGGGCGGCTGCAATCGCCATCAGGATGACGATGATATCCACCAGGAGCATCGCCACCATGGTGTTGGTCAGGTAAATATCGCCAATGATCGGCTGCTTGGTGAGCGGCTCTGCCGGCAGCTGGATGTGCGGCAGGATCGGGCTGACTCTAATGAACGCGATTATGCCCAACACAAATGCCACCAGCATCACTACACAGCCAGGCAGACAACCTTTTCCAGTGTTATTCACGATTCTCGTCCTCCTGAGCAGAATGTGCTTGCTTATTATCTTGCGGTAAATAGCGAGCAGTGACTCTACGCACCACCCAGAACATCACCACCAATGTAATCGGTACGCTGGCAATCAGCAACCCCACCGCGAATATCGGCTTGCTGCCGAGCTGCTCGTCCAGCCATATGCCGCCAAACAGCGCCAGGAACAGGATCACCAGAGTGAGGCAGCCTACCAACCCTAAAGCCACCGCCAGGGCAATACTGAAACTGAACTGGCTGCGGTTGGCGTCTTTCTGATTGCCGGTCGGGGTCATTGATTGCAAATTTTATCACATGCCTAAAAAAGACGGAAGACCGAAGACGGACGACTGGGGATGCAATTTAATCATCCGTCAGCCATCAGTCATCTGCCACAAGAACAATCGGTCTTCCGTCCTCCGTCATCGGTCGTCCGCTTAGAACATCGCCAATGCGCTCTGGCTGGCCCAATTGAACCAGGGGGCGAACACGGTGCCAATCAGCAAGATGGCGGCTACCAGCAAACCAAGGGCAAACCACGAAGAGCGCGAAACTTCCAGCGGCACCTCATCCCCCTCCGACCGGTACAGATAAACGATCTTGAGCACCGTCAGATAGTAGTACAGGCCGATGATCGAGTTAATCACGCCGACCACCGCCAGCCAGATTAGCCCGGCATCCACCGCCGCCGCGAAGACAAAGACTTTGGCGACAAACCCGCCGAAAGGCGGCATGCCCGCCAGCGAAAGGAGGGCAACCATCATCACCAGGGCCAGCCCTGGCGAGCGGCGGCTGAGCCCGGCGTAAGCACTGATCTCGTCCGAGCCGGCGATGCGACCATAAATGCCGACCACGGCAAAGGCAGCCAGGTTGGTGGCCAGGTAGGCGATCATGTAGTAGGTCACGCTGGTCACACCCAGCTGGGAAGCTACGGCTACTCCGATGAGGGCGTAGCCGGCGTGCGCAATCGATGAGTATGCCAGCAGGCGCTTGATATTCTTCTGCGCCAGGGCGATCATATTGCCGATGGTCATCGTGATAGTGGAGATGACCGCCAGGATCATGCCCCACTGGGTAGCGTACTCGGGGAAGGCCACCAGGAAAACTCGCAGCAGAACGGCGAAACCGGCCGCTTTGGATGCCGTGGATAAAAAGCCGGCGATTGGCGTCGGGGCGCCTTCATATACATCCGGAGCCCAGAAGTGCATCGGGACGGCCGAGATTTTGAATGCAAAGCCCACCAGGATGATCAGCAGCGAGCCGTACAGCAGCGGAGTGCCGCTCGCGGTACCCAGCTGGAAGGCTTCTGCCAGCAGGTAGATGTTGGTCTGACCGGTCATCCCGTACAGCAGGCTGAAGCCGTACAGCATTATCGCTGAGGCCATGGCGCCGAACAGCAGGTACTTGAAGCCGGACTCAACCGATTTATCACTCTTGGTGCGCATCCCCGCCAGCGCATACAGCGGGATGGAGGTAGTCTCGATAGCCACGTAGAGCAAGATCAGGTCGGCGGCCATCACCATAACGCTCATACCCAGGGTGGAAATGATCAGCAGCATATACAGCTCGCCGCGTTTGCCGATCACTTCGTAATCCATGGCCAGGATGGCGGTGATCGCCGCGCCGAAATAGGCCAGCAGCTTGAAGACGAAGCCCAGCATATCCACACGGATCGCCCCACCCCACATGAAGGTGGCGCCATCCGTCGGCCGGAAGAAAAAGAGCAGCGGGATGATCACAAAGAGCAGGCCACCGGCAGTGACCCAGCCGAGCATGCGGCGCTGTTCGTCCTTCAGAACGAGGTCGGCGACCAGCACCACCAGGGCCAGGACGACCAGCAGGATTTCGGGAAGAATGGCGAGGATTTCGGAAGGATCAATAGTCATTTATGCACCTCCCAGCAGGCGCAGGATGTTATCCACACCGGACTGGACCATGTTGGACATGATCGCCGGGTAGACACCCACCACGATCATGACGACGCACAGGACGACGACGGCGACTTTATCCAGCACGCGGACATCCTGCAGGTGACCCTCCAGCTCGGCAGGGACGTTGCCAAAAAACACCCGGTTGATAATGCGGATGATGTAGGCCGCGGTCACGACAATTGAGATAGCCGACACAATGGCGATCCACGGAGCTGTCTGCCAGACGCCCATAAAAATGGGGAACTCGGCAGCAAAACCGGAAAAACCGGGCATACCCATCGACACCAAACCGCCGATGATAAAGGCCGGCGCAAGGATGGGCATTACCTTGCGAATGCCACCCAGCTTGGGTATCTCGCGCGTGTGCGCCTGGTCGTAGACCATGCCGACGACAGCAAAGAAGAGAGCCGTCATCACACCATGCGAGAACATCTGCATACCGGCGCCCAGCATACCGTCCGAGTTGAGCGTGGCGAAACCCATCGCCACCAGGCCCATGTGCGAAACCGAAGAGAAACCGATGACATATTTGAAATCGCTCTGCACCATGGCGATAAAGGCGCCGTAGACCACATTGACCAGCGTCAGCAAGATGACCCAGGGCATCCAGAATTTGGCGCCTTCGGGCAGCAGCATGATGCCGACCCGCAGGGCGGCGAAAGCGCCCAGCTTCATCAGCACACCGGCATGGAACATCGAGACCGCCGTCGGTGCTGCCACGTGACCATCCGGGCTCCAGTTATGGAAGGGGAAGATGCCGCCCAGCACGGCGAAACCGAGAAAGACGAAGGGGAACCACAGCTTTTGGAAATCTGCCGAGAAGCCCGCCCCCTCCAGGGCGATCATATCGAAGGTGCCCAGCCCGGAAGTGAAGTACATCGCCAGCGCGCCGACTAGAGCAACCACTGAGCCAATAAACAGGTACAGGGTCAGCTTCATGGCGGCATATTCGCGGGTCACTTTCCAGCCCCAGATAGCGATCAGCAAGAACATGGGGAAGACCGCGATTTCGTAAAAGAAGAACAGCATGAACAAGTCCAGGGCGACGAAGACCCCAAATACACCGGTTGCCAAAATAAACAGGAAGGCGAAGAACTCGCGCGGGCGGTCGTCGATACCCCAGGAGATGAGCACGCCCGTGAACATGACGATGCCCGTCAGCAGGACCAGCGGGGTGTTCATCCCATCCACGCCGACATGATAAGAGATGCCCAGCTGCGGCAGCCAGTTGTATTGTTCCACAAACTGGTAGCCGGCGGTCGGGGTATCGTAGGAGAAATACACCCATACCGAAAGGATCAAGGCGAAGGTGGCGGCTGCCAGGGCAGCCATCCGCACCTCCGTCTTGCGGTTAGCAGGGATCAGCAGGATGAGCAGACCGGCGATGATTGGAGTGAACGTGATGACACTGAGTACAGGAAATCCCATTGTGCACCTCTATCTCGGTACAGGTTCAAGCGCCCTGGAAGAACAGGCGCACCGCACTGTTAATCACATCCAGGATCCAGGCGGGCCAGATGCCGACTACCAGCGAAAGTACCATCAGGGGAGTAATGATAAATATTTCGCGGGCGTTGATTTCTTTCAGGTGACCGACCCAGTTCTCATTCAGCGGGCCGTGCAGCACCATCTTGATCCCTTTCAGGATGTAGGCGCCGGTGAAGAACAGGCCGATCATGCCCAGGATGGTGATGAAGGTGAAGATCGGCCAGGAGCCGCGCACCACCAGGAACTCGGAGATAAAGCCGCCCATCCCAGGCAGGCCCAGCGAAGCCATCGAGGTAAAGATCAGGATGCCGCCGTAGACCGGCATCAGCGGGAACAGGCCGCCGAATTGGTTAAGATCACGCGTGTGGGTACGCTCGTAGAGCACGCCAACCAGGAAGAACATACCCGCTGCAGAGAGACCGTGGTTGAACATTTGCAAGATCGCCCCGTTCAACGCCAGGTTAGCGGTTTCGGTGTTGATGGCATAGGCAGCGGCCGCCACACCCAGCACGACAAACCCCATGTGGTTCACCGATGAGTAGGCCACCAGGCGCTTGAAATCGGTCTGTCCAAAGGAAGCCAGGGCGCCAAAAATGATCGCCATCAGGGCCAGCGTCGCCAGGGCCACCGCGTACTGCCGGGACTCATTCGGGTAGAGCGGCAGCACCAGTCGCAGGAAGCCGTAAGCACCCAGCTTGAGCAGCACGCCCGCCAGGATCATCGAGCCGGCGGTGGGGGCTTCGGTGTGGGCATCGGGCAGCCAGGTATGGAACGGCCACACAGGCACTTTGATGGCGAAAGCGATGACAAATGCCCAGAAGGCAATCGCCTTGACCGTGCCGGCCGAGATGCCCATGATTGAGCCGCTCAACGTCCCGACGATCTGGTACAGGCGAGGGATGTCGAAGGTGCCGGCCAGCACGCCGATTAGCTGGATGGCCAGCAGCAAGCCCAGGGAACCCGCCATGGTGTAGATCATGAACTTGAAGGAGGCATACGTGCGGGCTGGGATTTTGCGACCACCCCAGATCTGGCGCTCACCCTTCTCGGAACCCCACTGGTTGATCAGGAAGTACATCGGCACCAGGCCGAACTCCCAGAAGACGAAGAACAGCAGCAGGTCCAGCGACATAAAGACGCCCAGCATGCCCATCTCCAGCAAGAAAAACAGCGCCATGTAAGCCTTCACCCGGTCGTGAATGGTGAAGGATGCCAGGATCGCCAGCGGAGTGAGCAGGGTGGTGAGCAGAATCATGGAGAGCGAGATGCCATCAACACCCAAATGCAGGGTGGAGTTCAGCGACGGGTACCACGCATACTGCTCCTGGAACTGGAAGCCGGGAACGTCCTTCTGGAAATTCAGCCACAGCACCAGGGAGAATATGAAAGGCACCAGGCTGAGCACAAAGGCAACCCAGCGCACCAGGTTGTCCTGTCCGCGCGGCAGCAGCAGGACAATCCCCGCAAACACCGCCGGCAGGAACAGGATTAGCATTAACAGGTGATCCATTATAAATTCCATACGTTGGCTCCTATACTCTTAAGATCCAACCTTGACTGCCTACTGCACCAGCAGCAGGTAAAAGACGACGCCAAAGGCCACCAGACTTACCAGGGCCATCAGCATGTACTGCTGGATGCGCCCGGTCTGGATGACGCGCAGGCTGACACCCATCTTCCGGGTGACATCCGCGATCCAATCGCCAAAACCGTTGACGATGGGCTTGTCGATGTAATTGCGGAAGAAGCTGCCCAGGATGGGCCCCACGCTGGCGATGCCGTGCAGGATGCCGTCGATCACGTTGGTATCCATCCAGATGGCGAAGTCTTCCGCCATCCACTTGGCCGGGCGTACGAAGATGTAATCATACAGCTCGTCAAAGTAATACTTATTCTTCAGCACCGTCCAGATCGGCCCGAGCGGTTTGGCCAGAGGGTCGGGTTGGCCGGCTTTGACGTTGCGGTACACCAACCATCCCAGGAAGAGGCCGCCCAGCGAAACCACAATTGAAGTGAGCAGCGGCAGCCAGTTGAAGGGGATCGCTTCCGGGTGCTCGGGCAACGACTCTCCCACCACATGCACCACATTAGGCAGGATGCCGCCCAGGACGGGGAATTCCTCCGGGATGCCCGCCCAACCGATGACCACAGCAAAGATCGCCAGGATCACCAGCGGCAGGGTCATCGTCCAGTGCGATTCGTGGGCGTGCTCGGCAGCCTTGGTGCGCGGCTGGCCCAGGAAAGTGAGCGTGATCTGGCGCATGGTATAGAAGGCGGTAATCAGGGCCGCCACCGCCAGGGTGATGAACACCGGCCAGTGCTGGTGGATGAAGGCGTCGGCCAGGATTTCGTCCTTCGACCAGAAGCCCGCCGTCAGGATGGGGAAGCCTGCCAGGGCAAAGCCGCCCACCAGGAAAGTCCAGAAGGTGACCGGCATCTTCTTGCGCAGGCCGCCCATGTTGAACATATCCTGCGGGTCGATATGGTCGCCGGTGTGCAGCACGCCGTGCTCCACACCGTGGATGACCGAGCCGGAGCCCAGGAAGAGCAGGGCCTTGAAGAAGGCATGCGTCATCAGGTGGAAGGCAGCAGCGATATAACCGCCAATGCCCAGGGCGGCGATCATAAAGCCCAGCTGCGAGATGGTCGAATAGGCCAGCACGCGCTTGACATCGTTTTGGGCGATGGCAATGGTTGCCGCGAAGATGGCGGTGAATGTGCCGATAAAAGCCATCAGCTGCATCGGGGCGGTCAACCCATGACCATCCCAGCCGGCCGATAGCAGCGGGAAGAAGCGGATCACCAGGTACACGCCGGCGGAAACCATCGTAGCAGCATGGATCATGGCCGAGACAGGGGTCGGGCCTTCCATGGCATCTGGCAGCCACACGTGCAGCGGCCATTGCGACGACTTACCAATGGTGCCGATGACAATCAGGATGCCGATCAGCCCGGCCGCCGACAGGCCCAGGATATTGCCAATAGCTGGGGTAGCAGCCAGCCCCTCCAGCACTTCGGGGACAAAAATCTCTTTATAGTTCAGCGTACCGGTGGCGAAATACAGGTAAGCAATGCCGAGCAGCATTAATACATCCGCGACACGGGTGGTCAGGAAGGCCTTGATGCCTGCCGCCCGAGCCGATGGCTTGGCAAACCAGAAGCCAATCAGCAGGTAGGAGCACAAGCCCATAATCTCCCAGCCGATGAACAGGACCAGCAGGTTGCCGGTGGTGACCAGCAAGTACATACCAAAGGCGAAAAGGCCGAAGAAGGCGAAGAAGCGCGAGTACATCGGCTCGATCGACATCACGGTATGCTTGTGACCGTGAGCGTCCGAGACGGTGGCGCCGTGCGGCTGCAAGCCGGGCCGGTCGTGGTCGCCCTTGGGCGCCCCAAAGTTGTGGTAGCCGACGCTGTAGATGAAAATCATCAGGATCGTCACCGCCACGAAGAACAGGGTCAGGATGGTGAGCGGGTCGACCAGCACGCTGATGGTGAACCAGCTGTCGCCGGCAGGGAACCACGGCAGGTAGGATTGGATCGGGTGTTCACCAAAATGCTCGGTGGAAAGCACCTTAGAGATCAGCCAGAAGACCATCACCGCCGAGGTGAGGGCTGCCAGGATAGCCAGGGTGTGGCTCAGCCACTTGGAGCGGTTGGTGAACAAAACGATGATAAAAAATGCCAGGATTGGCGCCAGGGGGATCAACCAGATCATAGATTCAATGGTCATAGAATGCCTCGTTGCCTCAGATTCTTACCACTTCATCAGGTCTACCTCGTCCGCAGCGACGGTATTGCGCCGGCGGTAGAGGGAGATGAAGATCGCCAGTCCAACGGCAACCTCTGCCGCGGCGACGGCAAATACCATCACAGCAAACACCTGGCCGGCAATCACCTGCGGATTGACGTAGCGCCAGAAGGCCACCAGATTGACATTGACGGCGTTGAGCATCAGCTCGATGCCCATCAAGATGATGATCGCATTGCGCCGCACCAGAACTGTGTACAGGCCGATGCAGAAGAGAGCGGCCGCAAAAATCAGATACCAGGATAACGGGATCATTTGGCTGCCTCCTTATTTGCGTTCCGTAGCGATCATCAGCGCCCCGATGAGCGCTCCCAGCAGCAGGACGGAAGCCAGCTCGAAGGCCAGGATGTAGCCGTCCGGGGCAACCAGAGCTGCGCCGAGCTGACGGACCGGATCGGCACGCGCATCCAGGGGTACGGCCAGGGC
>JBFYSP010000156.1:0-8269 GCA_041301395.1 Anaerolineae bacterium | reverse complement strand
CCTCCAGCAGTGTCGTCCCCGCCGCCGCCTGCACGGTCTGCCCATCGATTGTCAGAGTCACAACCTTCTGTTCATGCTCGCTCATCGCCTGCTCCCATCATTGCGCCGCCTTCCACTCCAGCATCCGCCTCTGCCAGGTTCATCGCCGCCTCCAGCTCCACAAACCAATCTCCAATCTCCACCGTCACCTCGTTCGAACGCGCTTCCCCCTGCCCCCGCCGTCGGCCCATTTCCCAGTGTTCCCTCCAGGCCAGCTTCCCCCTGCCCCCAGCCCGGCCTTCCGCGCCGCGCCATTTCGATTCTTATTTCACCGCTCATCGCCATCTCCACCAATCGCGCCGCGCTCCAGCCGCGAGAACAGCTTGGCCAGGTTGGCTTCCGCCACCTCGTCCAGGCTCAAGTCCAGCTCGGTGCAGATCTGCGCCAGGTACCACAGCACATCGCCCAGCTCGCCTTTCAAGGCCTGGCGGTCGGCCTCGCTGATCTGCCCGCCCTTGTCGCGAAAGATCTTCTTCACCTTGCCGGCCAGCTCGCCCGCTTCGTTCACCAGCCCCAGGGTCGGGTACACAATCGGGTGGTCGGTATGGATCAGGCTCCAGGTCTTGCGGGATTGCTGTTGGTATTCTCGAAAGGAGTCGCGTGTCATGAAGATTTATCCTGAAAGAGATTGGGCCATCGTTGCATGGCGCTCAAGATCGCCGTGGCGGCGGTTTGCCCCAGGCCGCAAATCGAAGCCTCGCTCATCGTCCAGCCGACATCCTGCAGGCGCTGCAAGTCGCCCGGAACCGGAGCCCCAGCCGCCAATCGCTGCAAGATTTCGTATTGCCGCTGCGTCCCCAGCTGGCACGGGTAACACTTCCCGCACGACTCGTGAGCAAAGAAGCGCCCGAGCTGCAGCAAGGTTTGCCGCAGGTCGCGGCGTTCATCCAGCACCACCACCACCCCCGAGCCCAGCGGCAGCCCGGCGGCCTTCAGGTCCTCGAACGACAGCCGCGTGTCCAGCTGCTCAGGGGTGGCAAAGACCCCTGCTGCCCCGCCGATCAGCATGGCTTGCAATCCTTTTCCGCCTTTCACACCCCCCGCCAGCTCGTACACCAGGTGGCGCAGGCTGATCCCGAAAGGCGCCTCATACAGCCCGGGCCGCGCCACATCCCCAGACAGGCAGAACAGCTTGCTTCCGGGCGATTGCTGCGTGCCCACCTGGCGGTAAGCCGCCGCGCCGTGCTGCAAGATGAAGGGCACATTGCACAGCGTCTCGACATTATTGATCACCGTCGGCTGCCCAAACAGGCCGTGGGTGGTCGGGAAGGGTGGTTTCAGGCGTGGAAAGCCGCGCCGCCCCTCGATCGACTCGAACAGGGCCGTCTCTTCCCCGCAGATATACGCCCCCGCCCCCAGCCGCAGCTCGATCTCGAAGCCGAAACCGCTGCCCAGGATATCCTCGCCTATGTAGCCAGTCTGGCGCGCCTCGGCCAGCGCCAGGTTGAGCGCCTGCCAGGCCGCCGGATACTCGCCGCGCACATAAAAAAAGCCCTTCTCTGCCCCGATGGCGTAAGCCGCAATCAGCATGCCCTCGATCGTGCGCTGCGGGTCTTCTTCCAGTAACACCCGGTCTTTGAAGGTGCCGGGCTCGGATTCGTCGGCGTTGCACACAATATACTTCGGTTCGCCAGGGGCAGATGCGGCGCCTTGCAGCTTCAGGCCGGTGGGGAAGGCTGCTCCGCCGCGCCCGACCAGCCCGGCTTGCTTGACCTGCTCAATAACCTCCCCTGGGCTGGTTTGCAGTGCCGCCCGCAAGCCGCGGTAGCCGCCGCCATCCAGATACTCCTGTAGCGATGTGGGCCGTCCGCGGCCAATATTTGCGGTCAGCAGGTGTAGGTCGCCACCCAGCCGCGACCCCGGACCGATGGGCAACCCGATGTGGGGATTTTCCACGGCCTGGAGCATCCCGCCGATGGTGACGCCTCCCAGGGCTGTCTCCTCAATCAGCACGGCCGGGGCGTGCTCGCACAAACCCAAACAGGGCGAGCGCTCGACCATCAGCCCGCCGTCCGGGGTGGGTTCATCCGCTGCGACCGAGTAGTGATCGCAGGCCGCCTGCAGCAGCGTTTCAGCGCCTTTCAGGGCGCAGGCAGGGTCAGAACACACCCGCAATACCCGGCGAGCGGTCGGCTCTCGGTAAAACATGGCGTAGAAATCGATCACACCATACACTTCAGCCAGCGGCACGCCCAACAGGGCGGCAATCTCGGCCGCGGCGGCTTCGGGGATGTAGCCATAGATTTTTTGAACGGCATGTAAAGCCGGTAAAAGGGAGCTGCGATCCAGACTGGGGATCCCAGATAGAGCGGCGTGCAATAGGGTCAGATCCAAATCGGACATACCGCCTCCTGTCTGGCATTTATACCATGTTCTGGCAGATTGGCAAGTAACACCAATTTCGCATTACCCGTATCCAATTGAGGCTGTTTGCGTCTTATCTACTGAGTAAGTCATTCATTAAAATACTATTAAAAAAGGAGAACACACAATGAAGATCCGAACTCTGCTCAATGCTCTGCTGCTCGTCGCCATTCTTGCCTTCGCGTTTGCGGTACCGATAATGGCCCAAGATGAGCCAACCACGATGTTCGTGCAGCGCGCTCGACTGGCTCATACCGGACGCTCATCGCATAGCCCGGATGCCATTGTGGCTTACATTCACGTTCGCGATGAGACCCTGGCGATGGTCCCTGGGGTGGCTGTCACCGTGCAGTGGACACTGCCCGACGGTACGCAATATCTGGAGACGGCCATTTCGGAATTCCAGGGGATCGCCTCATTTTCTGATTGGGCCGGTCGGGGGACATACAAGGTCTGTGTGATCGATATGGTGAAGACAGGATGGTTGTGGGACCCCGCTCTCGACCTGGAATCCTGTCCCGTCTTCGTTGTGCCTTAGCATTCAGGTATATCGAGTTATATTGAAAAGCCAGGCCTAAGCTCAGACCTGGCTTTTTTGTCATTTATTGGGTTAGGGTGTGAGGCAAACCCTGGTTATTTCAACTCCCATAGGTAGATATCAGACATCTCGCAGCGAGTACCATAATCCTTGTTGGTGCCGGAAATCAAGGTCAACCCCAGAGGGCCTTTGTGAATCTGGGTATCGTGGGCGTGGGCGGCGATTTGGTCGTTCACATAAAAAGTGACAAACTCATCTTCGACCGCCAGCATAAAGTCTGCTTCGCCGGATGGAATGGGTTGCTTACCAATAAACTTTCTGGCCAGCGTTTTCCAGTTGCCGTGATACTGGCGGATGATGGTGGCGTATCCGTCCAGCCCAAGGTAAACGAAGAAGTGGTTGTCGTTGTCGTCGGCGTCAAAGACAAAACCGCAGCCCGAATTGAACCAATTGGCGGTTTCGCTGGCAGAAGACCACTTGACATGCGTTTTGAGTATGTATCTCTCTGGGCTATAGCCCGTATCCCACCAGCGGTACCAGTTCATCTGGGCCCAGCTCTCATCGAAATCATCGACAAGATAAAGCTTACCCTCTGTACTCGTCACGGCGCCTTCTTCCATCAACTTTGCTGCCAGATCGGACATCGGTTGGGCGACGACTGTGGCAGCTGCGACGGTGGCTTGGGCTTGCTCTGCTTGTACGGTCCTGGTTAGTTCGACGGCTTCATATTTGGCTGTGCGGGTAGCAATGTAATCGAGCGTGGCCTGGGCTTGCAGAGTGGCTTTGGCATCCAGGGTGGCCTGGGCATCGGCAGTCTGGACTGCCTCCGCCGTTTTCACCGCCCCAGCGGTCTGCTCGGCTGATTGGGTAGCTTGTTCCTGGGCAGCCCTGGCTGTTCCAGTTTGCAGAGGGCCCGGGTCGGTGGTGGGGGTTGCGGTTGGCTCGGTATTGCCCCCTGAACAGGCAGCCAAGAGAGCAAGGAGCACCAAAATGGTGAATATTCTTAGCGAAAACATTTTCCCTCCTGATTTATTGTTGAGAACTAATCGGCTTTTACCAAGGATTCTTCTTTTTTCCCACCTCCAAAGACATAGGGAAATCGCTCTGGACCGGTTTGGCCGGATGTGATATATGTCCATACATATATTACTCCAATAAGAAATCATGTCAACAGACAAAAGTATGAAAATGCAGGCTTCGATGTATAATCAAAAAAGGCTGGGCAGCTGCACTGCCAGCCGCTGATTTAAATCTTTCTTCTCGGAGTAGGCTATGTCGATCATCGGTCAATCTGTCACCCGCGTGGATGCCATCGGTAAAGTTACCGGCGAGGCGCTGTATCCCGGCGATATCAACCTGCCAGATCAGGCATACATGAAAATTTTGTTTGCCCACCGGCCGCATGCTATTGTGCGCAGTATCGATACCCGTGCGGCTGAAGCGCTGCCCGGCGTAATTGCGGTTTTCACTGCCAAAGATGTCCCGGTTAACGAATACGGCTTGATCGTGAGCGACCAGCCGGTGCTGTGCGGACCGGGCTCCAGCAAACCGTATACCGACCGGGTGCGCTTTATTGGCGACCAGGTGGCCCTGGTAGTTGCTGATAGCGAGGTCATTGCCGCACAGGCGCGGGATCTAATCCGGGTGGAATACGAAGACCTGCCGGTAGTCACCGACGTGCTGGCGGCGCGCCAGGAAGGCGCAACCCTGCTGCACCCGGAAAACGACTCGAATGTGTTCTGCCACTACCGCATCCGCAAAGGGGATGTGGAGGCCGCCATGGCCCAGGCGGAAGTTGTGATTGAGGGCGAATACCGCACGCCCGCTCAGGAGCATGCCTTCCTGCAGCCCGAAGCCGGGCTGGGCTATATTGACGATGAAGGGCGTGTGACCGTGATGGTCGGCGGGCAGTGGACCCATGAGGACCAGGAGCAGATCGCCCATGCCCTGGGCCTGCCGCTGGAACAGGTGCGTGTGATCTACCCGGCGATCGGTGGGGCGTTTGGCGGGCGTGAAGATATGTCGGTGCAGATCGTGCTGGCGCTGGCCGCCTGGCGGCTGAGCCAGCGGGGTATCCACCGCCCGGTGAAGATTATCTGGAGCCGGGAGGAGTCGATTATCGGCCACCACAAGCGCCACCCGTACATCCTGCGCACGCGCTGGGGCGCTACCCGGCAGGGCAAGGTGATCGCCGCGGAGGTCGAAGTGATTGCCGACGGCGGCGCTTATATTTACACTTCCACCAAGGTGCTGGGGAACGCCACCATGATGTGCACGGGACCTTACGAAATCCCCAATGTTAAAGTCGATACCTGTGCGGTGTACACCAACAACATCCCCGGTGGGGCTTTCCGCGGCTTCGGGGGGCCGCAGGGTGCATTCGAAGCCGAGACGCAGATGAACCGCCTGGCGGAGGCGTTGGGGATGGACCCGGTGGAGATCCGCCTGCGCAATGTGCTGCGCGAAGGAGCGCTGCTCTCGGTGGGAACCCCGCTGCCGCCAGGGGTCAGTATGCCGCAGGTGATTGAGCATGCCGCCCGCAAAGCCGGCTGGATGGAGACCGTCCAGGGCTGGTTAGCGCCCCAACCCGTGCCGCCTGCCGGCGCGTTGCAATACGGCGTCGGGTTTAGTGCCGCTTTTAAGAATGTTGGGTTTTCTTTTGGCGCTCCCGAGCAGTGCACAGCCACGGTCGAGCTGCACGGCGCTGAAAATATCGAGCGCGTGGTGGTGCACCATGCCGCCGCAGAAGTTGGCCAGGGCACGCACACCGTCATCGCACAGATGGCGGCTGAAGCAGCCGGCGTGCCAATGACAAAGGTTGAGTTGATCGTCTCGGACACCGCCACGACCGGTAATTCCGGGAGCGTGTCCGCCTCGCGCATGACCTTCATGTCTGGTAACTCGGTGAAGGGCGCTGTGGCAGCGGCGATGGAGAAATGGCGGGCGGAAGAACGCCCGGCCATCGCCACCTACCAGTACCGCCCGCCGCGCACCACTCCATTGGATCCACAAACCGGCAAATCCGAGCCGAATTTTGCCTATGGCTACGTCGCCCAGGCGGTTCGTGTGGAAGTCAACACCGAGACCGGCATCGTGCGCCTGCTGGAAGTGGTTTCAGCCAATGACGTAGGTCGGGCGGTCAACCCGCAGCAGGTGCAAGGCCAGATTGAGGGCGCCGTCGTCCAGGCTGCCGGCTATGCTGTGCTGGAAAATTTTGTCCAGCAGGGAGGCTATGTGCAGACTCAGCACCTGTCCACCTACCTGATCCCGACCATCCTGGATGTGCCGGACAGGGTGCAGGCGGTTGTCCTGGAGTATCCCGATCCCATCGGGCCCTGGGGAGCGCGCGGCATGGCCGAGATGCCTTACCTGCCATTGGCGCCGGCGGTGATTGCTGCGGTGCACGATGCCACCGGGGTCTGGTTTCACGAGTTCCCCTTGACTCCGGAACGCGTTCTCAAAGGCCTGGGCAGGATCTAGCCTGCATGGATTTATCCGCCACCATTCACCTGGTCGGGGATATCCTCGGTCAGGTAATCCAGGAACAGGAATCGCAGGCCGCTTTCGAGCTGGAGGAACGCATCCGGGCCAACGCCAAAGGCCGGCGCAGCGGGGATACGCATGCCGCTGCGCTGCTGGTCGAGGATGTGGCATTGCTCACCCCCGACCAGGCGCGTGTCGTGGCGGCTGCTTTCAGCCTGTATTTCGACCTGGTAAACCTGGCGGAGGAGAATACCCGGGTCAACAACCTGCGTCGCCAGGCGCGCCAGCTGCATCCGGCGCCATTGCCCGACACGATTGGCGAGGCCGTGGCTACCCTGAAGCACGCCGGGATCAACCCGGCTCAGATGCAGGCGTTACTGGACAGTCTGAATATTGAGCTGGTGCTGACTGCCCATCCAACGGAAGCCAAACGCCGCACGATCCTCTCCAAGATACAGCGCATTGCCGACCTGATGCGTGAGCTGAACCACTCCGATCTATCGCCGCACGAGGAGCAAGTTTGTCGCCAAAGCCTGCACGCCGAGGTAACCGCCTTCTGGCTGACCGATCGGGCGCGCACCTCCCGCCCGACAGTCACGGATGAGGCGCGCACCGGTCTTTACTTCGTTGAACAAATTTTTTGGGATGTGCTGCCTGCGATTTATACCGACCTGGAAGAAGCCCTGGCCCAGCACTACCCGGACGTAACGGTCCGGCATGCCTGGCTGCGCCTGGGCTCCTGGATTGGCGGCGACCGGGATGGCAACCCCAACGTCACCACCCGGGTCACTGCCGAGACGCTGCGCCTGCACCGTGGCCTGGCGGTTGAAAAACATCGCAGCGGGCTGCAGGATCTAGCGCGCCGCCTGAGCTTCAGCGGACGCCGTTCGCCGCCGCCGGCCGACCTGATGGCCTGGTTCGAGCTGCGCCGCCCGCTGCCGGCGCATGTTGCTTTCCTGGAGCAGCGTTACACCAGCGAGCCCTATCGTCTGATACTTTCCTTGCTGGCAAACGATCTGGCCGAGGCCTCACGGGATGATATGGCAGCCCGTCTGTTGGAATCCCAGCCGCATACTGCCCGGGCCAGCCTGGGCGATTTCACCCGGCCATTGTCGATCATCCGCTCGGCAGTGCCGCCGGTGATCGCCCAGGACCAGCTGCATACCGTCGAAACCCAGTTCAAGATCTTTGGGCTGCACGGCGCCCGGCTGGATGTGCGCGAGGACTCGGGACGGCTGAACGCAGCGGTTAATGAAATCTTGCGCGGCCTGGAGATCGATTATCTGGAAGACGAGAGTATGCCGGCCGGTCACCTCCACCCGGTACAGGATAATGACGGCCGCCTGGCGCTGATCACCAGGCTGCTGGCGGCTCCCCTGCCGGTGCTTTCCGCCACGCCGGGTGTCACACCTGAGGCAGCCGAGGCCTGGGCGCTGTTCCACCTGATTGCCCGGGCACGTAAGGTTTACGAGTCAGATTTGCTGGGACCCTTCATCATTTCTATGACGCGCAGCGCCGCCGATCTGCTGGCGGTGCTGTTGATGGCGCGCTGGACCGGCTGCGACCAGGGGATGGATATTGTGCCCTTGTTCGAAACAGTGGAGGATCTGGCCGCTGCCCCGGCGATCTTGCAGGAGCTGTTCGAGCTGGAGATTTACCGCAAGCACCTGGCAAGCTGTGGCAATCACCAGATGGTGATGATTGGCTACTCGGACAGCAACAAAGACGGCGGCTACCTGACGGCTAACTGGGCTTTGTACCAGGCGCAGGAGTCGATTTCCCGCCTTTGCCGATCTTACGGAATTGCCCTGACGTTGTTCCATGGCCGTGGTGGCACGGTAGCGC
>JBFYSP010000118.1:0-3508 GCA_041301395.1 Anaerolineae bacterium | reverse complement strand
TCGACCCGCCAACCTGATCCGGATTATGCCGGCGGAGGGATCGCAACAGTCCAACATGCTGCCCTCTTCCGGTAAGGAAGAGGGTGTTTTATTGAGAGCTGTGATCATCGCCAATGGCGAGTTGAATAATCGCCCCCAACTCGAAGCGGGGGACTTGCTGATCGCTGCCGACGGCGGTGCGCGCCATTGCCTGCGCCTGGGGTTGAAACCACACCTGGTGATTGGCGACTTCGATTCGCTCGATCCGGATGAACTGGCTGCCTTGCGGCAAGCCGGCGCCGAGATCGTGCGGCACCCGCGCCGCAAAGACGCCACAGACCTGGAGCTGGCCTTGTTGGTCGCCCGTGAGCGCGGCGCAGCGCAGGCCATCGTACTGGGTGCGCTCGGCGCTCGCTGGGATCAGACGGTTGCCAACCTGCTGCTGCCGCTCTCCAGCGGCTTGACCGGGATGCCGGTGCGCTTGTTGGACGGGGAGCATGAGCTGCTGCTGTTGCGCACTACCGACTCTCCCAAGCCGGCTGAGATTGAAGTCCACGGGCTGCCCGGCGACACCGTCTCGCTCATCCCGCTGGGCGGCGATGCGCAGGGTGTGCGCACGCTGGGGCTGGAATATCCCCTGCATGCTGAAACCCTGTTCTTCGGCGCCACAAGAGGCGTCAGTAATGTGCTGCTCGATAAAGCCGCCACAATTTCCTTACAAACAGGGATTCTCCTGGTCGTCATTATTCATGCTCCCCTGGAAGGAGGCAACATATGAAATACAACTACCGAAAATTCCGCCCGACGTCCTGGCATGGGGCTGTTTTGCTTGGGCTGCTCGCTCTGCTGGCCACCGCCTGTGGCCCGGCCGTTGAAACCCCCGCAGGCCCACGCAGCCTGTCGGTGATGACTCACGATTCCTTCGCCGTCTCTGAAGAAGTCATCGCCCAGTTCGAGCAGGAACACAATGTAAAAGTGACTTTCCTGAAAAGCGGCGATGCCGGCACCGCCCTGAACAAAGCCATCCTATCCAAAGGCAACCCGCTGGCGGACGTCTTTTACGGTGTGGACAACACTTTCCTCAGCCGGGCGCTGGAGGAAGACATCTTCGAGCCCTACGATTCACCGCTGCTGGTGATGATCCCTTATCAGTTCATCCTCGACCCCAGCCACCGGGCGCTGCCGGTGGACTACGGGGATGTGTGCCTGAATTATGATAAGGCATATTTCAACGAGCGCAATCTGCCCGCGCCGGATCGCATGGAAGACCTGCTCGAGCCGCAGTACCGTGGCCTTCTGGTGGTTGAAAATCCGGCCACTTCGTCGCCCGGGCTGGCTTTCCTGCTGGCGACCATCGCCCACTTTGGCGACCCAGGCTACCTGGAGTACTGGCAGGGGCTGGTGGACAACGAGGTGCTGGTGGTCAACAACTGGGAGCTGGCCTATTACAATGAGTTCAGCCACTCCGGCGGCACCCGCCCGATCGTGGTCTCCTACAGCTCCAGCCCGGCCTTTGAAGTGATTTTTGCCGAAACGCCGCTGGACGAGTCGCCTACGGCAGCAATCTCCGGCCCAGGGAGCTGCTTCCGCCAGGTGGAGTTCGCCGGCATCCTGAAAGGCTCGCAGAACCGCGAGCTGGCGGAGAAATGGATCGATTTCATGCTCTCCCCGGCTTTCCAGGAAGACATGCCGTTGCAGATGGCCGTCTTCCCGGTCCTTGATGAGGCCTCCCTGGATGCGAACTTTGCCCGGTATGCCGTCACGCCGGTTGATCCGGCCTCTTTCGATCCCCAGGAGATCGCCGATCGGCGGGATTCATGGCTGCAAAGCTGGAACGAAATCGTCCTGCGTTGATCGCCGGCTGGTCCAGGTCCGCCAATCTGCGGCTGCTGGCTTTGTGGCTGGCGCCCCTGGCTTTCCTGGGCTTATTTTACTTTTACCCCCTGGCGAGCATCCTGGGTACCAGTTTTGCCCGCCTGGAGCAAGGCGATGCCAATCCCCTGCTGCAGGCCATCCAGTCAGCCGGCATGCGCCGGATTTTCGGTTTCACCCTGTGGCAGGCGGCGCTGTCAACTTTGCTCACTCTGATCGTCGGGCTGCCTGGCGCTTACCTGATGGCACGATACGATTTCCGCGGCAAAAGCCTGGTGCGCGCCCTTACCGGGATCGCTTTTATCCTACCGGCGCTGGTCGTAGCTGCTGCATTCAATTCCCTGTTGGGAGCGAACGGCTGGGTTAACCAGGCCTTGATGAGCCTGTTCGACCTTTCCCGCCCTCCGATCCAGTTCACCAACACCCTGACTGCCATCCTGGTGGCACACGTTTTCTACAACACCACCATTGTTCTGCGCTTCGTGGGGGATTTCTGGTCCCACCTGGATCCGCGCCTGGAGCAGGCGGCGGCCATGCTGGGCGCTGGTCGCTGGCAGCGTTTGCGCCTGGTCACCTTGCCGCTGCTCGCCCCGGCCATCACCACCGCGGCCTTGCTGATATTCATCTTCGACTTCACCTCCTTCGGCGTGATCCTGGTGCTGGGAGGGCCGCGCTTCTCCACTCTGGAGACCGAGATTTACTACCAGACTGTCGGCCTGTTCAACCTGCCCCTGGCAGCAGTGCTGGCTATCGTTCAGCTGGCCTGCACGCTGGCGTTGACCGTGGCCTATACCCGCCTGCAACAGCGTGTCTCCCGCCCGCTCTCCATCCGGCCGCGGGCTTATACGCAGAAGCAGTTCAATTCCTGGAGGACCAGGTTATTTGCAGGCGCCTACTTTATCCTGCTACTCGTATTCATGCTCGCCCCGCTGGTTGCCCTGGCCGCGCGCTCGGTCACCCGTCTCGATCCGCTCGTTGGGGAAGGTAGCCTGACCCTCGACTACTACCGCGAGCTGAACATTAACCGGCGCGGCGCGCTGTTCTACGCCCCGCCGGCCGCTTCGGTAGGGATTTCTCTGGGCTATGCGGCCATGACCACCACCCTGGCGCTGCTGCTCGGCCTCCCGGCGGCATGGGCACTGGCGCGTGACCGGGGCAGTCCGGTCAACCGGACTCTCGATCCGCTGCTGATGCTGCCGCTCGGCACTTCAGCCGTCACCCTGGGTTTGGGTTTCATCGTGGCGTTGGACAGCCCACCGTTGGACCTGCGCGCCTCGTTATGGCTGATCCCCCTGGCACACACTTTGGTGGCTTTTCCATTCGTCGTACGCAGCCTGTCGCCCTCCTTGCAGAGCATACGCCCCCGCTTGCGCCAGGCGGCGGCCATGCTGGGGGCCAATCCGCGGCAGGCTTTCCGTTATATTGACCTGCCGCTGGTCGGGCGCGCCCTGCTGGTGGCGTCAATATTTGCCTTCTCCATCTCGCTCGGCGAATTCGGCGCAACCGCCATGATCGCCCGGCCGGAATACCCCACCTTGCCGGTCGCCATCTATCGACTGATCTCCCAGCCGGGGGCAATCAATTATGGCCAGGCGATGGCCTTAAGCACCATCCTGATGCTCATCACCGGCCTGGGCATGTTGGCCATCGAGCGCTT
>JBFYSP010000112.1:0-8545 GCA_041301395.1 Anaerolineae bacterium | reverse complement strand
CGAATGGCCTCTGCCACCGTGCGGCAGACCTCCTGCGGGTCCTGTTCCACCCAGTCGGGATGCGGGTGCAGGCGCGCTAATGCCCGGTAGCCATAGCCGCGCGGCTGGCCGCCAGCGTCCAGCACCAGCGCCCGGCTGCCGCTGGTTCCCTGGTCAATGCCCAGCAAATAGCCTTTATGCATGGGGGATTAACTGCTCCAAGCGCTCCACCACATAGGTTGGCTGCACCGGGGAGACGGCCAACATGGCGGCATCTGTCGCCCCGGTCAGGGTCAGGGCGGCATCCATGCCGGAAAGCCGCCCCATCTGCACGTCGGTCTCCAGGCGGTCGCCGGTCATCAGGCAGTCTTCCGGCGGAATTTGAAGCAGCTCGAAGATGGCCTCCGCCATGTAGCGCGACGGTTTGCCCACCACGGCTTCCACCGGGTGGCTGGTGCAGGCTTCGATGGCGGCGATCACCGCTGCAGCGTCCGGCTGGCCGCCGCCCGGCACGGGGCAGAAGCGGTCGCCGTTGGTGGCATAGAAGCGGGCCCCGAGGCGGATGGCGTCGAAGGCGGTCTGGAGCTTCGCATAGTCGAATGTGCGGTCAAAGCTGGCGATGACTGCTTCAATCTCGCCGGGCTGCTCGCTCAGGCGGAAGCCGGCTGCCGAGAGCTCATCCTTCAGCGGCTGCTCGCCCACCACAAAGACCGCCCCGCCCGGCATACGGCGCTGCAGGAAGTCGACCATCACCAGGGACGAGTTGACGATGTCCCCCGGCGGGGTGGGTACGCCGAAGCGAGTCAGGATTTCGGCATACTCGTAGCGGGTGTGGGTCGGGTTGTTGGACAGGAACACCGTGCGCCTGCCCAGCGCCCGCAGCCTGCGCAGGGTCTCGCTGGCAGTTGGCAGCAGGGCATCGCCCAGGTAGATCGTCCCGTCCAGGTCGAAGATGTAGGCGTCGTAAAGGCGATTGGGAACGGCCATTGGCAGGCTGAAAGGTCTATTTTCCGGAGCCCAGGGTCAGACCCTGGATGAAATAGCGCTGCAGGAAGACGAACACCAGCAGGGTGGGGATGGTCGCCAGCAGCGCCCCGGCGGTAATTACCGGCCAGTCGGTGTTGTACTGGCCGCGCAGTGTGGCCAGCCCGGCGGTCACCGGCCGCAGGGCGTCGGAGCGCAGCAGGATGATGGCCCAAAGGTAGTCGTTGAACACCCAGGTGAACTCCAGGGTAGCCAAGGCTGCCAGCGCCGGCAGGGTCAGCGGCAGCACCACCTGCCAGTAGATACGGAACTCGCCGGCGCCGTCCACCCGGGCGGCGTCGATGATCTCATAAGGCACGGTGCGCATGAAGTTGCGCAGCACGAAGGTGCAGAAGCCCAGCTGGAAGGCGGTGTGGATCAGGATCAGCGCGCCGTAAGTGTCGAACAATCCCAGCGAATTGGTCAGGCGGAAGACCGGCAGCATCAGGATCTGGAACGGTAAAAGCGTCCCGGCGACGAAAATAAAGTAGATCAGCAGGTTGCCGCGGAAGCGGTAGCGTGCCAGGGCGTAAGCCGCCAGCGATGAGAAAAACAGCATGGCCAGCAGCGCCGGGATGGTGACAATAAAACTGTTGATCAGGTATTTCTCGACGCGCGCCTCAGTCCAGGCCTTGACGAAATTATCCAGCACGAAGCTGTCTGGCAGTGTCCAGAAGCCGCGCGCCGTGATGTCGTCCTGGGTGCGGAAGGAGGTGAATACTGCGGCAAAGACCGGCAGCAGCCAGATCAGGGTCAGCAGGGCGATGCCGGTGTACTTGACCACATCCTGGAAGATGCGTTTGTTTCGGGAAGCGCCGCGCACGGCTCTGGTTGGCTGCATGCTTGCAGATTGGGTGGTCATAAGCGCCTCCTAATACTCCAGCTCGTCCTTCACCGCGCGGGAAAGGTAGAAGATAATAAACACCAGGCTGATGGCGAACAACACCACCGCCACCGCCGCCCCGTAGCCCATGCGGTAGTTGTTGAAGGCTTCCATATACATGAAATTTGCCAGCACCTGGGTGCTCTGCCCGCCGCGCGTCATAATGGCTATCAGGTCGAAGGCCCGCAGCGAGTCAATAATCGAGATGACGATCACGATGGTAGTCACCGGAGCCAGCAAGGGGAAGATGACGTGCAGGAACATCTGCCAGCGGCTAGCGCCATCCACCTGGGCCGCATCCAGGTAGGTTGGGTCAATGTTTTTCAATCCGGCCAGATACAGCACCATCACATAGCCCACTTGCCGCCACATGGCGGCGATGATCACCGCCCAGATCGCCAGGCCGCGATCGCCCAGCCAGCCAGGCGGATTTTCCACCCCGATACCGCGCAGGAAGGAGTTGATCAGCCCCATCTGTGGGTTGTAAGCCCAGGCCCAGATCAGGCCGATGACCGTAAGGGAGAGCACCAGGGGGGCGTAAAAGCTGACCTTGAAGACCTTGCTGCCACGCATCTCCGAGTTGAAGACAATCGCCAGCGACAATCCGAGCGTGGTGGGGATGGTGATGAAGACCAGCAGCCATTTCAGGTTGTTGAGCAGCGATTCAACGAAGATGCGATCCTGGGTGAACAGGCGCTCGAAGTTGGCGAAACCGATTAGCTTAGGGGTGGAGATGCCATCCCAGTTGGTCAGGCTTAGGAACATGGTATAAAACGTCGGCAGGATAATCCAGGCCAGGTAGAGCGTCAACGGGGCGGCCAGAAAGAGCCAGGGGATGAGCTTGCGCGGTACGGTCGGCCCGCGCAGGTTGGCTTTGTTGGAGGCTTTGGCGAATCCCTGGCTGACGGCCGGTACGGCCAGCACGATCTGGATCACCAGCCCCACCAACGCCACCAGGGCGATCCAGAATCCAATCCCAGGCTTGTACTGCGGTTCGGCCAACAGCGGGCTGCCCAGGTTGAACAGGTAATAGACCATCCCCACGATCCCGAAGGCCAGCGCCCCAATAGCTGCGATACGGTTGTACTCCGCCTTCATCAGACCCAGTAAGCCCAGGGCGATGCCTCCCAGGCTGGCCAGGGGTACCACCCAAAGATACGGGGCGATCTTGGCGCCGGGCGTGCCGTACAGGTTGTCCGATAGAATGCGCGCCCCGTTCTCCGTCAGGCTTTTCCCGTACCAGGGCAGAAAGATAAAGGTGAAAAGAATGATGACCGCGCTGATCAGCGCCACGGTATTTGCTGCGGTAAAATCCCAGTTTTTTTCCTGCATGCAGCCCTGCCTTTTCGAAAGCGTACAGCTGTAGTGTGTAGGGCAGGTTTCTAACCTGCCAGGCACCCGGCGGGTTTGGTCCCGATCTACGATCGGGATGACAACCCGCCCTACGACTCCCCCTCCCATCAAGGGAGGGGGAGTACCATCAGTCAATCAATTATGGAGCTTCTTCGGCCAGGATGCGCTGGCGCTCGTTTTCGAGCTCATTGAGCAGCGCCTCGATCTGGGTCGGGTCATCCCAGAATCGCATGAAGGCCTCCATGCCGGCTTCCGCCATGGGCGGGGTGGTGTCCCGGTCATAGAACTGGGCGATCATGTCGGCGCCCTGGATCAGGGCGATGCCCTTCTGGGTAGGCGGGGTAGCGCCGGAGATATCCACATCCGTGCGGGTAGGCAGGCGGCCCAGGGTGTCGAAGGCCTGCTGCTGCACTTCCTTGGAGCCCAGGTAAGCCATGAAGGCTTCGGCGCCGGCCGGGTTGCCGGCATTGGACGAGACGAAGAATCCGTCGGTCGGGGCGTCCTCACCGATCAGCTGGTTGGGGTCGATAATCGGGAAGCGGAAGAAGTCCAGGTCGTTTTCCAACTCATCCGGGTAGGAGTCGACGATGAACTGTCCCATTAGGTACATGGCGGCCTTACCATCGGTCATCAGCGGGATGGCTTCCTGCCAGTCGTAGGCAGCCGGGTCTTCAATGAAGCAGCCGGCGTTGATCATCTCGGCCCATTTCTCGAAGACTGCCGCAACTCTGGGATCGTTATAGGGGATCTTCAGGTCCATCAGGTCGATGTGGAACTGCGGGCCGTTGATGCGCATGTTCAGGTAGTCGAACCAGGCTGCCGCCGGCCATTTAAAGCGGGCGCCGATGGTGAAGGGCGTCACGCCGATGGCGTTCAGCTTGCTGCATGAGTCTAACAGCTCATCCCAGGTTTCCGGGGGTTTCTCGATGCCGGCTGCCTCGAACAGGGATGGTCGATAGTAGATCGCCCACCAATAGAAGGCTGTCGGCAGGAAGTACTGCTTGTCGTTGTACGAGGCCAGCTCCTGGAAGCCGGGGGCATAGACTTCGTTGAACTTGTTATCGGCCCACATCTTGGACAGGTCGTAGACCAGGCCCTTATCGATGAAGAAGCGCGTCCGGTTGCCGGCGAACCAGGTCAGCACATCCGGGGCAGGATCGGCGGTCAGGTAGGCACGGATGGCCTGCTTGAAGTCCTCGTGGGCGATGATCGAATGATTGACCGGCATCTCGGGGTGGGCCGCATTCCAATCGGCCACGATCTTCTCGTCGAAGGCGCGCGGCTCCGGATCGCCGTTGTAGGAGTTGTACAGGATGGATTGTACGGCGACCGGGACTTCGACTTCCTGGGTTACGACCACTTCTTCCTTAACTACCACGGTCGCTTCGACGATCGTTTCCACTTCACGGGTCACTTCCACGATCTCCGCCGGGGGCGGGGTGGCCTGGGCGCAGGCGCCCAGCATGAATACGAATACCAGCAGCAGGCTGGCGGCAATCCAAAGCTTTGAGTGGTGCATGATTTTCTCCTCGCGAAACTTAGATACTGGTTTGTACAAGAGCCGATTTCCAACTGGTTCCTCATTCAGCGTATCTGTCGTTCACCACCTCCTTATTTCATTTGCATCAGCTTCCTTCAGGTTATCCCTGCAACCGTCCACGAGACTCTCACGAATACACCAATGCCGACCGGACGGGAATCCATTCGTGTATTCGTGGCCTCATTCGTGGATGGAATTCTCTCTCCTCATTTACTATGATCAGCCGTCCTGAATCCCGCGGTGCCTTCCCGCGGGACGATCGGCGAGCGACACTGGTCCAGCCCGACCAGGGCTGGGAGTCACGCGGCTATGCCGCGGGATCTGCGGTCTGCCGTCGTCCGTCGGCCGTCGGCCGTCGATTCGCGCACCACCAGCTCGGCCGGCAGGAGCACATGCTGCAGCGGCGTCTCGGGCTGTTCCACCCGGGCAATCAGCAGCCGGGCGGCTTCCTTCCCGATTGCGAAGGCATCCTGGTGCAGGGTGGTCAGCGGCGGCTCCTGGAAGGCCGCCAGCGGGATGTCGTCGAAGCCGATTACCGAGATATCCTGCGGCACGGCGTAGCCCGCCTGGCGCAATGCATGGATGGCGCCGATCGCCATGCGGTCGTTCTGCGCGCAAACTGCGCTGAAGGTGTAGCCGTTCTCCAGCAGCGTGCAGACTGCCCGGTAGCCCGACTCAACCGTCCAGTCGCCTTCCAGGGTGCAGTCGGTTTGCGGCATCACCCCGGCTTCCGTCAGGGCAGCCAGAAAGCCTTCCAGCCGCTCGCGGGTGCAGTCTTCGACCAGCGGGCCGGTCAGGCAGGCGATCTGGCGGTGCCCAAGCTCCAGCAGATGCGTTGCGGCAGTATAACCGGCTTGCCAATCGTCCAGCGAAACGGTATCCACGCCCTCGGAATCGGTATGCACGCCGGCGTATACCAGCGGTGCGGTTCCCCGGGCCAGGCGGTGGCGCCCATCCGAATAGGGATTGAAGACGATCAGACCGTCGGCGCGCCGGCTGTGAATCAGCTCTTCCACCAGGCAGGCGAAGGTTTGCTCGTCGGGTGCGGAGGCCGAGAGCAGGAAATAGCCCTGCTGCCGGGCATACTGCTCGGCGCCTTCGATCATGCTGGCAAAGGTGAAATCGATCAGGTTGGGAGAAAAGCAGGCCAGCAGGTGCGTGCGCCCGCGCGCCATGCTGCGCGCCACTTCGTTGCGGCGGTAGCCCAGCTGCTGGATGGCCTGATCCACGCGGCTGCGGGTTTCGGGGTTGACCCGCTCGGTGGCGTTGATCACGCGCGAGACCGTCTGGTGCGAGACCCCAGCCAGGGCGGCGACATCACGGAGGGTAACACGAGAGCGCGGCATGCTAAGCAGGCAGGCGGTAGTAGTGGGTTGTGGGTTTGGGTCGATGTTACCGGTCACGTGACCGGTAACATGATTCTATAAGAACCGGATGTGTTTGTCAAGGGGGAATTATGATGCGAACGTTCGCCTGGTCGAACGGTTTCCATAATTTCTTTGTACGATGGATGTAATCTCGAAAGACGAAGTTCAGAAAGGAAGTGAATAAAAGTAGAAATTGGCGGCCAGCTGCCCTCGCGTTACTCGCTGGTTCGCCGCCTAGCAGGAGATGCTGTTGGCATGGCGCTTATAGCGCGAGCAGCATTTATTTGGTCATTGGTTTTTCCAGGTACTGGTCGTCACTGACCTGCTCCATCCAGTTGGCCATCGTTCCAGTGACACTGGCATAGATGGCGATGTGAGTCAGGGCTGAGCTGGGCGCGGCACCGTGCCAGTGCTTTTCATTGGGTGCGAAGGTAACGATATCCCCAGGGAAGATTTCTTGCATTGGGCTGCCCCAGCTTTGCACTCGACCGCAACCGTAAGTCACGATCAGGACCTGGCCCTGTGGGTGGGTATGCCAGGCCGTGCGCGCCCCCGGCTCGAAAGTGACGCTGATGCCGGTCACATTCCCAAGCGGGGTGGGTTCAAATAAGGGATCCACCCTTACCCGGCCGGTGAAATATTCTGCCGACCCTTGCTGAGAAGGCTGAGTGCCAATTCTTCTTATTTCCATGTTCTTCTCCTCATTTGGTTGTCACCCTAAGAGAAGGGGCTAAATCCTTTGCTTCGCTCAGGATGACTGGCTTTGCGTGGCCCACAGAGTGCGGGAAGGGATCGTTATGTCGCCGTACAGTACCAGGGCTAAATAAACGAGCAGCACTTCGATTGGCAGCCCGGTACTGCGCGTGCACTTATAGTTTATCACTTTTGCGGGCAGATTTTTCGCGCCGCCTCACTGGGTACAGTAAAGCACAGCGGGGTGCGGTAAAATCAACGGGTAATGAGTAAATCCGCTATTTCAGTCGTTATCCGCTGCTACAACGAAGAGAAGCACATCGGCAAGCTGCTGACCGGTATCCTGGCGCAGTCGCTGCCTCAGCCGGAGATCATCCTGGTAGATTCCGGCTCCACCGATGCCACCCTGTCGATTGCCGGGCAGTTCCCGGTCAAGATCGTCCACATCGAGCCGCAGCAGTTCACCTTCGGACGCTCACTCAATTTGGGCTGCCAGGCAGCTAGCGGCGAGCTGATTGTGCTTGCCAGCGCTCATGTTTACCCGGTGTACGCCGACTGGCTCCAGGCACTGCTGGCGCCTTTCAGCGACCCGCAGGTGGCGCTGACCTACGGCAAGCAGCGCGGCGACCCAAACACGCAATTCTCCGAGGGGCAGATTTTCATTCACTGGTTCCCCGAGCACGCCCAGCAGTTCCAGGCGTACCCGTTCTGCAACAACGCCAATGCCGCCATCCGGCGCTCGCTGTGGGAAAAATTCCCTTACGACGAGACTCTCAGCGGCCTGGAGGACCTGGATTGGGCGCGCCGGGTGACTGCCGCTGGCTACAAGATTGTCTATGTCCCGGAAGCGGAGATTATCCACCTGCACAACGAAACCCGCCGGGGCACGCTCAACCGCTACCGGCGAGAGGCAATGGCCTTCAAAGCCATCTACCCGCACGAGCGCTTTCACTTCTTAGACTTCCTGCACCTGTCGGCTTCCAACATCCTGCACGACCTGTGGCGAGCTTACCGGCAGAAGGTCTTACGGCGCAATCTCAGCGGGATATTCGCTTTCCGGCTGGCGCAGTTTTGGGGCACCTACCAGGGCTACCGCCGCAGCGCTCCCCTGAACTGGCAGCTGCGCCAGACCTTCTATTACCCCAGGGGCATCGGCACGCCGGCCTCCAAACAATCCCGGGAAGCGGAACTGGTGCGATATGGCAGCCAACCCCCGCAGGAGTGAGGCACCCCTAAATAGAGTCTTATCCTGAGCGCAGCGTCAAGCTGCACAGCCTGTTATAATTTCTCAGCTTGCCGAGTCATCTGCAGTCGTGATTGAAGGAGGAACTCATGTCTAAAGAAACAAACAAGGCACTAGCCATTGCCTGGCATGACGCCATGAACAGCGCCGATTGGGAAACGGCTATCGCCCCCTTCTTTTCCGGAGATCTGTCCCGCTATCACGTCTGGTTCGTGCAAAATCACCGGCAATTTCGCAAGGCTTTCCCCGATTATCACGCCACCATAACCCGGGTTGTGGCCGAAGGGGACACCGTGGTTGTGACCACCCTGGTAACCGGAACCCACTCGGCTGAATTCCCCTTTGGCGAGATGAAAGGCATCGCTGCCACCGGCAAGAAGCTGGCCTGGGAGGAAGTAACGATCACCAAATACCGGGCCGGGGCGCTGTCCGATATCAAGCTGATTGTGGATGGCGTCGCACGC
>JBFYSP010000092.1:0-3664 GCA_041301395.1 Anaerolineae bacterium | reverse complement strand
TCGATGGGCGTGCCGCACACGGGGCAGGGCTGGCCGGTGCGCTGGTAGACGCCGAAGTAGTTCTGGAAGTCGCCGCCGCGGTAGACCCAGTCGATGCTGGCGCCCTGGCGCTGGATGCCTTCCTGCAGGACCAGGCGGATGCTCTGCCACAGGCGGGCGGCTTGCGGTGGGGTGACGGCGCTGGCCAGGGTGAGCGGGTGCAGGCCAGCACGGTGCAGAGCCTCGTCGGTGTAGATGTTGCCCAGCCCGGCAATGAAGCCCTGGTCGAGCAGCAGCGGCTTGAGCTGGCGGCGGTGGGTGCTGAGTGCGTTGGCCAGCCACTCGGCGGTGAAGGCGTCCTCCAGCGGCTCGGGGCCGAGCTTACCGAGCAGGCGCTGGGGGTCGTCCAGCAGCCAGATGCGCCCGAACTTGCGCGTGTCATTGAAGGCCAACCG
Source organism: Anaerolineae bacterium (assembly GCA_041301395.1). Classification (GTDB taxonomy): domain Bacteria; phylum Chloroflexota; class Anaerolineae; order Anaerolineales; family UBA4823; genus CTSoil-045. The sequence continues at coordinate 3,230 of JBFYSP010000092.1, read as the reverse complement.
CCAGCGACGATCCTCGCCGGGCAGCAGGACGAAGTCGAGGTACAGGCGGTCGTGGGGTTGGTTGAGGGCGGCGATGGGCTCGAGGCGCAGGTCGCCGCTCATGCGCAGGTGGATGAGCAGGGTTTCGGGGGGCAGGTGCAGCAGCAGGTATTTGCCGCGCCGGCCGACAGACTCAACGCGGTGGCCGGCGATGCGCCTGGTAAACGCTTCGGCATCCGGCTCGGCCAGGGTTTTAGGCCAGTACAGGCGCGCCGCGGAAACGGTCCTGCCCAGGATGGAGGGGTAATCCGGTGTGCCGTTTTGCAGGTAGCGGCGGATGGTTTCGACCTCGGGTAATTCGGGCATGGGTTAATCCGGCTGCCATTCCTGACGCAAGACGGACATCTGTAAAATGTCGCAATAACTCCCGTCTTTGTACATGCCCTGGCGTTTGCGGCCTTCGTGGACGAAACCGGCTTTTTCGTAGGCGCGGATGGCGCGCGGGTTGGTCTCGTAGACTTGCAGGTAGATGCGGTTCATGTTGAGGGTCTGGAAGCCGTGCTGCAGCATGAGGCGCATGACCTGGGTGCCGATGCCGCGGTTCCAGCAGGATTTATCGCCTATGAAGATGCCGACTTCGACGCTGCGGCAGCGCCAGTCGAGGTTGTCGTAGCCGCAGTTGCCTACCGGCCGCCAGAGATCGCCTTCTTTCACCTCGATAGTCATGGGATGCTCGTAGGCGGGGCGCTGGAGCATTTCGTCGAACCAGCGCTCTTCGTCGGCGCGCGAGAGCGGCAGGTGCAGCAGCAGCCCCTGGCGCACTTCGGGGTCGTTGAGCCACTCGACGAAGTGGGGGATATCCTGGCGCTCGGGGGCGCGCAGGCGGATGTTTTCAGCGTAGATCATAGCCTATCTCCTTCCAACAGCTCCTTGACCGCCTGCCAGGGGGAGAGCATGCGCCGGGTGAGGCGCTCGAGGACAGCCTCGTAGTGCGCGGCGGGGGTTTCCTGTCGCCAGCGGGCGATGAGGGCCTGCTGCAGCAGCTCGTCCAGCTCGGATTGCAGGCGGGCGGCCTCGCGACGCTCCCAGCCGCCGTTGCTGTGCAGGTGGGCGGCATGCTTTTCAATCTGCGTGGCCAGCTCGGCGATACCCTGGCCCTCGATGGCGACGGTGCGCTGCACGGGAGGGATCCAATCGTCAAATTGAGCCGATACTTGTAAGGCGGCTTTCTTAGCCGCCGTTTCTGGCAGGTAAGAAACCTGCCCTACGGGTTCTAAATCTGGCAGGTGGTGGTGCCGGCGCTCGTCGCGGAAGATGTGCGGGGAGGGGTGGGCCAGCTGCAGCATGCCAAGCAGGGCGCGCTCGGTGGCTTCGACGCCGGGTTGGTCGGCTTTGTTGATCACCAGGATGTCGGCGATCTCCAGGATGCCGGCCTTGATGGCCTGGATGTCGTCGCCCAGGCCGGGGGCTTCTACTACCAGGACGGTGTGCGCCAGGCGGGCGATATCGACTTCGGCTTGCCCGGCGCCGACGGTCTCGATGAGGATGACATCAAACCCGGCGGCATCCAGCACGGCGGCCAGCCCGGAGGTGGCCGCGGCCAGCCCGCCCAGCGAGCCGCGCGAAGCCATCGAGCGGATGAAGACGCCCGGGTCGCCGGAGAGGTCGCGCATGCGCACCCGGTCGCCCAGGATGGCGCCGCCGGTGAAGGGGCTGGTGGGGTCGACTGCCAGGATGGCGACCCGCCGGGGTGAATCACTGCGCCGCAGATGCAGGGCCAGCTGGTTGACCAGTGAGGATTTGCCGGTGCCGGGCGGGCCGGTGACGCCGATGCGCTGCGCCTTACCAGTGTGAGGGTAGAGCGCTTCCAGGGCGGCCAGACCCTGTGGGGTGCCGTTTTCCACCTGGGTCAGCAGGCGCGCCAGCGCCAGGCGGTTGCCCCCCAGGACTTCCTGTGCCAGGTCCATGCTCAGGCGCCCGCCTGCCTGTCGGCCGCTAGCCGGCGAACGTCGTTGACAATTTGGTCGGTGGAGGTGCCCGGGCCGTATACCCCGCTGACGCCCAGCGCCAGCAGCTGCGGCACGTCTTCATCGGGGATGATGCCGCCCAGGAAGACGCACACATTTGATTGCCCGTTCGTGCGCAATAAATCCAGGACGCGCGGCACTAACACCATGTGGGCGCCGGAAAGGATCGACAGGCCGACGGCGTCGACATCTTCCTGCAGGGCGCTTTCGGCGATCATCTCGGGTGTCTGGCGCAGGCCGGTATAGATTACTTCCATACCGGCATCGCGCAGGGCACGCGCCACCACTTTGGCGCCCCGGTCGTGACCATCCAGGCCGGGCTTGGCGACCAGCACGCGAATTTTCTGCTCTCCCATAGGCTGCTCCTTCTGATTTTTTTAGATTGTTAAAGATTATACTCGGTTATAGGATCGGGTATAATCTTCTTACGCCCAGCCGTGGGCGCTGGAGGAGAAGTCCAATTGGCATTCATTTCCCTGCGAGCCTTCCGTTATTTTTGCGCGCTGCTCTTGATTTGCGGAATCCTGGCGCTGGCCGGGTCGCCTGTGGGCGCCCAAAGCCAGACGGAGATCACGACACAGCCTTATCCGATCTACCTGACGGTCGGCCAGACGGCCAACATCTCGGTGTGGGTGGAGGATGCGGTCAATGTGTCCAGCTATTACCTGCAGCTGTACTTCAATCCCAACTTTCTGCAGATCAAGGATGCCAACCCGACCATTGTTGGGGACCAGGTATATGACGGCTCATTCTTCACGCCGGTGTATGTGACCATCAATTACGTTAACAATCCAAACGGCAGCATCACCTACGTCAATTATTATTATGTGAACGGCCAGCCGATGTCGACCTCCGGGTCCGGTATCTTGATCTCCTTCGACATGACGGCGATTGCCAGCGGCACCAGCACCATCCACATGTCGCAGAGCTATCTGGTCGATTCGCTGGGGGTTGTCCAGCCGGTCGTTTTCCGCAACCCGCAGGTGTACACCAGCGGATCAGTGGTCGCCTCTCCGACTGGTACCGCCAGCCCGACAGTGCTCGGGCCGACTTTCACACCCACCCCGACGGCCAGCCCCACGCCAACTAACACAGCCACGTTCCTGCCGGGGGCGACGGCGTCCGCGCTGTTCACGGCTACTTCAACGGCCACACCGCCGGCAGCCGGCGTGACGGTCACACCGGCCGTCAGCGGCGTGGCAGGGCCAGGCACGACCCAGCCGG
>JBFYSP010000023.1:0-10126 GCA_041301395.1 Anaerolineae bacterium | reverse complement strand
ACCGAAAACGCCAAGTCGGAAGCCTTGAACCGCGTGGCCCAGTCGGCCAACCAGGTGCGCGATGCGCAGTATAACCTGGATAACCTGACTGTTCCGTCGAACATGAAAGACCTGGAGCCATTCGAGGCGTACACTCAAATGCGCCTGAACCTGGCTGCGGCCCGCCAGGCCTTCGAGCCCTATAAGTTCTACCCGGAAGCCGACGAGACCCGCGAGCAGCTGAAAACAGATCTGGATCGGGCGCAAAGTGATTTTGATGCCGCCGTTCGCTGGCTGAAGGCCGTGGTGGCCCTTGAAGTTGCTGAAGCCAACCTGGAGAACGCTACCAAGGACTATGAGACATATCAGCAAGGGCCTGACCCGCTGGACATCCAGGCGGCAGAAGCGCGCCTGGCTGCGGCGCAGGCGACGCTGGACCTGGTCAGGCTGTCCGCCCCGTTTGGGGGTACGATTACGGATATTACTGCCAAGCCCGGTGACCAGGTGGCCCCAGGTGTGGCCGCCTTCCGGTTGGATGACCTGTCGCGCCTGCTGGTGGATGTGCGCGTCCCTGAAGTGGATGTCAACAGCATCCGGGTGGGTCAGGATGTCGAAATGACTTTCGACGCCATCGCCGACCAGCAATACCAGGGAACTGTCACCCAGGTTGCCGAGGTGGGCACGGCCAGCCAGGGCGTAGTTGAGTATGTGGTCACAGTGGAGCTGAAGGAGCCGGATAAAAACGTCCGGCCGGGGATGACGGCGGCGGTTAATTTTGTCGTTACCCAGCTGGATGACGTGTTGCAGATTCCCAACCGGGCGGTGCGCTTGAAAGATGGCAAGCGGGTGGTTTACCTCCTCAAAGATGGTGTGCCGGTTGCAGTCGAAATCACGCTTGGCGCCTCCTCGGATACGAACAGCGAGGTCCTAAGTGGAGATCTTAAAGTAGGTGATTTGATCATCCTTAACCCGCCGCTGGAGTTTGAGAGCCAGGGCCCGCCATTTATGAGATAGCCATGAACGACCAAGTTATTGAAGCGCGAAACCTGACGAAAACATATAAGATGGGCGATGTCCTGGTGCATGCCCTGAACGGCCTCACGGTGCAGATTGCCCGCGGAGAGACGGTCTCAATTATGGGGCCATCCGGCTCTGGAAAATCTACACTGATGAATATTATTGGCTGCCTGGACCGACCTACTTCCGGGGAATACTTCCTGGATGGCGAAGAAACCTCCGACATGAAAGACGACCAGCTGGCCTCGATCCGCAACCGTAAAGTAGGCTTTGTGTTCCAAAGCTTCAACCTGCTCAGAAGGCACAGCGCCCTGGCCAATGTTGAGCTGCCTATGCGTTATGCCGGAATTACTTCCGGGCGCAAGGATCGCGCCCGGCAAGCCCTGGATGCGGTGGGGCTGGGAGACCGTATGCACCACCGCCCGAACGAGCTTTCCGGCGGCCAGCAGCAGAGGGTAGCAATTGCCCGGGCGCTGGTGAATGACCCGGCTATTATCCTGGCGGATGAACCGACCGGCAACCTGGATAGCAAGTCGGGCGAAGAGATCATGCGCCTGCTGGTGAACCTTAACCAGGAGCGCGGCACCACGTTGATCATCGTAACCCATGATCCCAAAGTTGCCGCTCAGACCCGGCGCTCGATCCACATCCTGGACGGGAAGGTAGAAGACTAGCCATGGTTATTCTACAATCCCTTGTTGAAGCCCTGGAGAGCCTGTCGGCCAACAAGCTGCGCTCGGCGCTCACCATCCTGGGTATTGTGATCGGCGTCGCAGCCGTGATCTCGATGCTATCCATCGGCCGGGGGGCCGAGGCCACCATTACCGGGTCGATCCAGGGGATCGGCACGAACCTGTTGTTCGTCTTCCGGGAATTTAATGATGAGGTGACTAATCCCAAGCCGCTTACTCTTGGCGATGCCCAGGCGATCGCCGATCCTTTCCAGGCGCCGGCGGTATTAAACGTGGCGCCGGTACTCGAAGATAGCGGCAAGGTCACTGTGGGGCGCGAAAGCACCATCACCAGTATCAGTGGGGTCACCCCCGAATTTGCTGCTACGCGCAACGTCCAGGTTGCTGAGGGCGAATTTATCACCCAGGAGCATATGTTGGGACAGGCTTCGGTAGCATTATTGGGGCCGGCTACTGCCGAGACGCTCTTTGGAAGAAGCTCGGGCCTGGTGGGTGAAACGGTACGCATCGAAGGACGGCCCTTCCGTGTAATAGGCGTGCTGGAATCGGAAGGCGGCTCGGCATTTGGCAACCAGGATGATCGCGTGCTGGTGCCCCTGACCACCGCCCAGACGCGCCTGATGGCCCGCACGCCGCGTGATCGAGTCGATACCATCCTTGTCCAATCCGTCGATTCGGACAGCGTGCCGCAGGCTCAGGATGAGATTGCCCAGATCCTGCGCACCCGCCACCGCACCGAGATCGGTGAAGACGATTTCAGCATCCTGACCCAGGAAGATTTCCTGGATACTGCCCGTACGATTACCAATGTGCTGACCATTTTCCTGGGCGGCATTGCAGCCATCTCTCTGCTGGTCGGCGGCATCGGTATTATGAACATTATGCTGGTCTCGGTAACCGAACGCACGCGGGAGATCGGTCTGCGTAAGGCTTTGGGCGCCCGGCGCCTGGACATCATGATCCAGTTCCTGACCGAATCTTCTTTACTAAGCATGATCGGCGGTTTGATCGGGATTGCCCTCGGTTGGGCCATCGCCTATGCCGTCGGGCAGATCGCGGCGCGCAGCGGGACACCCATCAACCCAACCATCGGGCTGGATGTTGTCCTGCTCGCTACCCTGTTCTCGACGGCGGTTGGCCTGTTTTTCGGCCTGTACCCGGCCAATCGGGCTGCCAGCCTGGAGCCTGTTGAAGCGTTGCGCTACGAGTAGTTTGGAGTTATGGTTAACCATTTGGTCTGGAGAACAATCCACCTCGGGAGGCTGCCATGAATGAAAATGTAGATACCGGCGAATTGTTTTCCAGTGTTGATGCCGCCTGGCTGCATATGGATTCACCGACCAACCTGGCGGTGATCAACGGCGTGATGACCTTTAACCGACCCTTAGATTTCAATCGCTTGCAGACCGCGGTCAAAGATCGTATGCTGACCTACGACCGGTTCCGCAAGCGGGTGCGCGAACCAGAAGGTCGCTTTGGGCTGCCGGTATGGGAGTTCGACCCCGACTTTTCCCTGGATAACCACTTACTGCGGGATCGTTTACCCTCTCCGGGAAATCACGAAGTTTTACAAGTGCTGATGGGGCGCCTGATCAGCATTCCCCTGAATCCTGAGCGGCCATTGTGGCAGCTGGTATACCTGGAGAATTATAACCAGGGCAGTGCCTTGATTGGCCGGCTGCACCACTGCATAGCGGATGGGATTGCCCTGATGCAGGTCCTGCTCTCCCTGGCGGATGAGTCGCCGGATGCGCCCTGGCCCCAGATGCCTGCCCCGGAGCCTGTGCAAGAGGAAGTCGACGAAGCGATGCGGCCATTAACCCGCCTGGTTTACCCGGCGGTCAAATTGATCAAGGATGCCCGCCGCGCCTGGCAGGCCATTCCGCATGCCGTCCAGCGGGGTATCGAAAGCGTCCCAACTCCCCGGCGGCTGTCCGAGGCGGCCCAGTACGGTGTCAAAGGGACCATGGCATTGGGCAAGCTGCTCTTCATCCTGCCTGACCAGAAAACTGTTTTTAAGCAAAAATGCGGGATTGAAAAGCGTGTGGCCTGGACGAAGGCGATCCAGGTCGAGGATGTCAGGGCTGTTGGCCAAAAGATGGGTGGGACGATCAACGATATCCTGCTCTCGGCGATGACTGGCGCCTTGCGGCGCTACCTGGAAAATCGCGGCGACCCGGTGGATGGGTTGGATATCCGGACGATTGTACCGGTCAATTTGCGCAGGCCGGAGGAAGCCGGTCAGCTTGGCAACCGCTTTGGGCTGGTGTTCCTCTCGCTTCCTATTGGGATTCGGGACCCACTCAGACGGTTGGTGACCATACGCAAGCGCATGGATGAGATCAAGGATTCGCCCGAAGCTGTGGTGGCGATCGGGATCCTGGGCGGTATCGGCATGACTCCCATCCAGGTGGAGCATGTGATCGTCTCGATCTTTGGCATGAAAGGCTCGGCCGTCATGACCAACGTCCCCGGGCCGCGCAAACCGCTCTACCTGGCTGGCGAGCAGATCGACTCATTCATCTTCTGGGTGCCGACGCCGGCGAACATCGGGCTGGGAGTCAGCATCTTTAGCTACAATGGGCATGTCATGATCGGCTTCGCCACCGATGACGGCATGGTCTCTGATCCGGCGCAGATCATTCAGGATTTCCAGGATGAGTTTAAACAACTGCAGAGCTGGGGCCGCCCGCCGGAAAAAGACGTCCTCCTGGACCAGGAAGTGGAAGAGGTGGTGCGCATCTGCCAGGCGCTGACGCGTGCGGGTAAGCCGTGTAAAAATCGAGCCCTCCCAGTGTCTTTCTACTGTCGCGTTCATCGCCAGGCTGAAGATCTGCCGGCTCATCTCGAGGAGTGAGCCGTTGTTGGTGACACCATCTTTGGAGTTTGTATGTCTGATTGGAAAATTCTGATTACCGACGGCCTGGAAGCGGATGGCCAGTCATTACTGCGCGCGGCCGCGCAGGTGGATGACCGGGAAGGTATCTCTCCCGAGTCGCTCGCTCAAACCCTGGGCGAGTACGATGCGCTGATCGTGCGTGGCCGTACCCAGGTGACCCGCCCGCTGTTGGAGCTTGCCCCGCGCTTAATGGTTGTTGGCCGCGCTGGTGTCGGTGTGGATAATATCGACCTGACGGCTGCAGCCGAGCGGGATGTGAAGGTGGTCAACGCCCCAAATTCCACCAGCGTAGCGGTAGCCGAGCTGGCCTTTGGCATGCTGCTGGCGCTGGCTCGCCGCCTGCCCTATGCCGATCGGACGATGAAGCAAGGGGAATGGGTCAAAAAATCTCTGCAGGGCATCGAGCTGAACGGGAAATCCCTGGGAGTGATCGGGATGGGCAATATCGGATCGGCGGTTGCCTCGCGAGCGGCTGCTTTTGGCATGCAGTCCATGGGTTATGACCCCTTACTGGATGACAACGAAATCGCTCGCCGCGGCGCGCAGCCGGTCAGCCTGCATGAGCTTTTCGAATGCGCCGATTTTATTACGCTGCACGTCCCCTTGACAGAGGCGACGCGTGGCCTGATAGAGGCTGCCGCGCTGGCCTGCATGAAGCGCGGCGTCAACATCGTTTGCACAGCTCGAGGGGGGATCATTGACGAAGCCGCTCTGCTTGCCGCATTGGATGCCGGGCACGTCGCCGGTACAGCGCTGGATGTTTTTGCCCAGGAGCCGCCCGGCCTGACGAAACTGGTTGAGCACGAGCGGGTGATTGCCACCCCACACATCGGCGCCCAGACTGCCGAAGCCCAGGCTCGGGCGGCGGTGGATATTGCTCACGAAGTACTGCGGGCACTGCGCGGGGAAAAGCTGCGCTGGAGAGTCGCCTGACCGGACGGGCAGGCTAATATCAACCTGTGAGAAGAGAGATATGGAAAACCAATTTGAACAACTGAAGAGCATTCTTGCTGAGATTAACGATCTGGATTCTGCCGCCTCCGCGCTGAGCTGGGACCAGCAGACCATGATGCCGAGCGGTGGGGCGCAGGACCGCGGACGGGTGATGGGCACTTTGCGCCGTTTATCGCACGACCGTTTTGTCTCGCCTGAAGTTGGCGCGCTTTTGGAGCAGCTCGAGCCCTTCGCCGGGCAGCTCGATCCGAATTCGGACTCCAGGTGCATCATTGAGGATGCCGCCCGCATTTATCGCAAGCAGACCCGCGTACCCTCAGAGCTGGTGGTCGAGATGTCGCTGGCGACCAGCGTGGCGACCCAGGCCTGGCAGAAAGCCCGCCAGGAGGATGACTTTTCACTGTTTAAGCCGCACCTGGATAAAATTTTCGCCCTCAAGCGCCAGTATGCCGAGCTGTTCGCCCCTTACGAGCATATTTACGATCCCTTGCTGGATGATTTCGAGCGTGGCATGAAGACCAGCGAGGTGAAGGCCATCTTTGCCCAGCTGCGCCCGCAGCAGGTAGCGTTGATCCAGCGCATCCTCGATCAGCCGCCGGTGGATGACTCCTTTCTGCGCCAGCCGTTTGACGCCCAAAAGCAGTGGGATTTCAGCATCAGCGTCATCAGCCGCTTCGGATACGACTGGAACCGCGGCCGGATGGACAAGGCGCCGCACCCATTCTCACAAATGATTGGCATGGGCGATGTGCGTATCACCACCCGCCTATTCCCGGATTTCTTCAACCCGATGTTGTTCGGCAGCATGCACGAAACCGGGCATGCCCTGTATAGCCAGGGTCACGATCCGGCCCTGGACGGCACGACTGTGGCGCACGGCGCTTCGCTGGCGCTGCACGAGTCGCAATCACGCATGTGGGAGAACCTGGTCGGCCGCTCGCATGACTTCTGGCAGTATTTTTATCCCCAGCTGCGTGAGTCATTCCCGGCGCAGCTGCAGGGAGTCTCCCTTGAATCCTTCTATCGTGGCATAAACAAGGTTCAACCGTCACTGATCCGCGTGGAAGCCGACGAAGCGACCTACAACCTGCACGTAATGCTGCGGCTGGAGGTAGAGCTGGAGCTGATGGAAGGCAGCCTGGATACCGCCGACCTGCCGGAGTTCTGGAACAACCGCATGGAAGAGTTCCTGGGAGTCCGCCCGCCAACCAACCGCGAAGGGGTCTTGCAAGATATCCACTGGTCGATTGGACTGGTGGGCTATTTCTCGACCTACGCTCTGGGCAACCTGGTCTCGGTGCAGCTGTGGGAACGCATCCTGCGGGATATCCCTGAACTGCCGTCACAAATCCGGCAGGGAGAGTTTGGGGCTCTGTTAGCCTGGCTGCGGGAAAACATCCACCGCCACGGGGCAAAATATGCCCCACAGGAGCTGGTCGAGCGGGTAACCGGCTCGCGGATTGACCCGGCTGCATATATGCGCTACCTCAACGCGAAGTATGGGGAGATCTATGGTCTGTAAGGACGGTAGTTGAAAGCCGCCGCCTGGCTGCTGGGTAGCATCCTGGCAGCCTTTACACTACTTTTCTCCCTCCCCTCCCTTGCCCGGGCGACCCAGGCCGGGGAGGGATTGGCTAGCCTGCAGATCATTCAACCGGGTGACGGAGCTGCGCTGATTGCGCCTGTCGGCATCCGGGCGCGCAGGTTGGGAGAAGGGGCGACCAGGTTGTGGCTGGAGCTGTATGGCAAAGACGGCCGGCTGCTTGCGAGGCGCATCATGCGCATCAGCGGTCCGGACGCCACACCGGGTCTCGTGGATGCGCAGCTGGATTTCGAAATCCCTGCCGCTGCAGAGCAGGGCTGGCTGCGCCTGGTCCTACAGGATAGCCAGCTGCGCTTCATGGCAGTTGACACATTGCCGCTGACATTGCTGCGGGAAGGCCAGGCCAGGGCTGCGCCACCTGCGGATGATGCGCCGGATATTAGCATCCAGCAGCCCAAGCCCGGAGTGCAGGTTTCTGGCGGCATGTTAGAAGTTCGGGGCACTGTTAGCTCCCATGTGAAGCTGCCCCTGCGCGTGCAGCTGGTAGACGCAGCCGGTCGCGTGGTCGGGCAGCGTTTGGCCGGCGGCGAGACGGGCGGCTCTTCTGGGCAGATTGTCTACTCTGCTCAGGTGCCTTATGCGGTCAGGGCGGCCACACCGGTGCGTTTGCTGGTGTTTGAAGAAGGCGGTGACCTGCCGCAGATTAAGCATCTATCCAGCCTGGAGCTGGTCTTGAATCCATGAATTGTTGATAAAATAAGCCATAAGATTGGTGAGGCGCCTTGCTTTGCAGGTATCCCGTCAGGAGAGAAAAAAAATGGCAAAACGCGAGTTTACATCCCGGCGAGCCCCGATTTACGCCGACGTACCCGATGAGAAATGGTCTAGCTGGCGTTGGCAGCTCAGCAACCGCATTAACAGTGTGGAAGAGTTCGAGAAAGTACTGCCGCTGACCGATAGCGAACGCCGGGCACTCTCGTCCTCCAACCTGTTCAGGGTGGATATTACGCCCTATTTCATTTCTCTGATTGATCCGGATGATCCCCTGGATCCGGTCCGCCAGCAGGTGGTGCCTACCTCTGCCGAAATGGTGCCCTTCACCTCGATGATGGAAGACTCCCTGGCGGAGGATCGCCACTCCCCGGTGCCAGGGCTGGTGCATCGCTACCCGGACCGGGTGCTGATGCTGGTGACCACCCAATGCGCCTCTTACTGCCGCTACTGCACGCGCTCGCGCATCGTTGGCGATCCCTCGGCCACCTTCTCGCGAGCCGAGTTTGAGATGCAGTTGGAATATCTTAAGCGCACGCCCCAGGTGCGCGATGTCCTGCTCTCTGGCGGCGACCCCCTGGTGCTGGCGCCGAAAATCCTGGAAGAGATCCTCAGCCGCCTGCGTGAGATCGAGCATATCGAGATCGTGCGCATTGGCTCACGCGTACCGGTGTTCCTGCCGATGCGCGTGACCGACGAGTTGTGCGAAATGCTGCAGAAATACCATCCACTGTGGCTCAACATCCATGTTAACCATCCCAACGAGATCAGTCTGGAGCTGGCTCAGGCCGCCGATAAGCTCACCCGGGCAGGCATCCCGCTGGGGAACCAGGCTGTGCTGCTGGCCGGGGTTAACGATAATATTCACATCCAGCGCCAGCTGGTGCAAGACCTGGTGCGCATCCGCGTGCGCCCGTATTACCTGTACCAGTGCGATCTGGTCGAAGGCGCCGGTCACTTCCGCACCCCTGTGGCAAAGGGCATCGAAATCATGGAAGGACTGCGCGGCCACACTTCCGGGTATGCCGTTCACCAGTACATTGTAGATGCCCCCGGCGGCGGTGGGAAGATCCCGGTTACCCCCAATTACATGCTGAGCATGTCCGATCACAAGATTATCCTGCGTAACTACGAAGGTTATATCACCACCTATGAAGAGCCGGTCGACTACCTGCCCAGCCAGGCGGCAAAATTCAAGGGCGAGAAGCGCCCCGAGCCGGGCCAGAGCGGGCTGACCGGGCTGCTGGAAGGCGAGCAGATGTTCATCAAGCCGGAGGGCTTTGATGAGCTGCACGATCGGGGCGGCATGCAGCACCGCTTGAAGGATGATAAGAAGTGGGTGCCGCTCGGGATCGGCAGTGGAGAAGAAAGCTGACAAGTCCCTTGACAAAACCGTCCAATCGGCTATAATATTTACAAAGTTTCTCATAAAAATCAACTTTGGAGTATTTACGGATGATGAGATGCATGTGTATGGGGCGGGGCTCGTAGCCACCGCTTCGTCACGGCAGAACGGTTGAAGCAGGACACCCCCTGCGCTCAACGGCCAACAGACTGACTGAAGGGTGGTTGCGACCCCGCTTGCGAAAGTTTTTCGCAAAGCGAAGTGTGTTTGCACCTGGGTCCACCACCCTTTTTTATTGTCTGTTGGCTTTTTTGTTAATTTGTGACTGATCGTCTGAAATTACTGGAGAATTTTAATGGCTGCACCATTTTTAATGACCGACTCCCGGCTGATTGCTTCGCCCGCCACGGCGGGAGTAGAAACTCTGGTCGGTAATACCCCACTCATCCCGCTGCGACGTGTAACGGCGCATCTGCCGCCTTCGGTAAGCGTGTTGGTTAAAGCAGAATGGTTCAATCCGGGTGGATCCGTAAAGGACCGGCCGGCGCTGAATATTCTGCGTTCGGCGCTGGCTAGCGGTCAGCTGGCGCCTGGCAAACGCCTCCTGGACTCGACCTCGGGCAACATGGGCATTGCTTACGCTACGCTGGGAGCCGCCTTTGGCGTGGAAGTGACCCTGGCGCTGCCGGCGAATGCCAGCCGCGAGCGCATCGCAATCCTGCAGGCGCTCGGCGCCGAGCTGGTGCTCACCGATCCGTTGGAGGGCAGCGACGGTGCCCTGCGGGTAGCCCGCCAGATGGCTGCAGAACAGCCTGACCGCTACTGGTACGCCAACCAGTACGATAACCCGGCTAATTGGATGGCGCACTACCTGTCGACGGGGCCGGAAATCGTCCAGCAGACTGGCGGCTGCGTGACGCATTTTG
>JBFYSP010000013.1:0-4059 GCA_041301395.1 Anaerolineae bacterium | reverse complement strand
TCCTGGCGCCTGGTCGATCTGAACAGCCTGGTAGGCGAGCCGCCGCTGCCGGATGCCGATATCACCCTGATGTTCAACAACCCAAGCATCAACGGATCGGCGGGCTGCAACACCTACATGGCCGGCATCCAGAGCAATCCGAATGCGCCGCAATCCCTCACCGTCGGCGAGATCGCCAGCACCATGATGATGTGCGACGAGCCCTTGATGGAACAAGAATCTACCTACCTGGGCCGCTTAGCTAAAGTCACCAGCTGGAGTTTCGACGCCGGCCGCCTGGCACTGATCTATGAAGTGGATGGCGAATACGGCAGCCTGCTGTACGAGGCGGTGCAGTAAGGTAGCGTTCTACAACGAGCGAACGGATTAGCCGGCGGTCAAAACCGCAGCAACCATTACAAAACCCCATCTGCATGGGGTTTTGTTTTTACCTCTGATCTCCTGGGTATCTTATGGGAACAATTCCAAACCCACTTGCGTCTTAAGCTCAGCTTAAGGCAACCTGCTGTCTGGCGCTGGCATGGATATTGCCTCCTACCCATTCAGTCTGCCCGTGTATTTCGTAAAGGAGCCAAATTATGCAAACATCTACCCATCCCAAACTGATCCACCTGCTCATCATCCTGGCATTGCTGCTGCCGGCAAGCACCGCGGCTGCCCAGGACCCCGTCGAACCGCCCACCCGGCCGGCAGATGAAGCCCCGACCCTGACCTGGCGGGTATTCATGCCCCTGCTGGTGAAAAAACCGTCCTCCACCTGCACCAACCTGTTCGGCAATTCCGGATTCGAAGGCAGTGGCTCGTGGAACATCCCGGCCACCGCTTACTCGGCCGCCTTCTCCACCGAGCGGGCTTACGCCGGCAGCCGCTCGATGCGCACCGGCATCACCACGGGTACCAACACCTACTCCTACTCCGATGCCTACCAAACCGTCACCATCCCTTCTAACGCCAGCGCAGCCACCTTAAGACTGTACTATTACGCGCAGAGTGGTGAGGTGTCCAACAGCGCCGATACAGAAGACAGCGCCACGCTCAACCCGCCCCAGCCCGGCACCCTGTGGGACGACCGGATTACCCAAACCGCCCCAGGTGCAGACGCCCCCGCAGCCAATGACGTACAGTACATCTTGCTGCTCGACCAGTACGGCTATGTGCTCGACACCATCATGTGGACTCTGCACAACTACCAATCCTGGCACTCCTTCACCTACAATATGATGGCTTACCGCGGCCAGAAAGTGCGGGTGCAGTTTGGCACTTACAATGACGGCGCCGGGGGCAAGTCGGCCATGTTTGTCGACGAGGCTTACTTCGACAGCTGCACCGGCACGCCACCCCCTCCTCCGCCGCCTCCACCCAACTGCTACGAAGAGCTGGACAACGGCGGTTTTGAGAACAACAACGGCTGGGTCATCCCGGTCACCCAATATACCGCCGACTACTCCACCGTTCGCTGGCACACTGGCGTCCGCTCCATGCGCACCGGCATCGTCAATACCAGCCACAACATCTATTCCTACTCCGACTTCCGCCAGATGGTAACGCTGCCCTCCAGTCTGTCCAGCGCACAGCTGGGCGTGTGGTTCTTCCCTATGACCACCGAGTCGCCCATGACCATCATCCCCGACAGGCCCACGCAAGCCGACTTTGGCGAAGCTCCGCTGGCAAACGACGTGCAGTACCTGCTGATCCTGGATGCCTGGGGCAACTGGATTGGCACCGAATATTGGGACCGCACCAACCCGCAAAACTGGATCTACCGCACCTTTAATCTGAGTGGCTATGCCGGCCAGACCATCCAGCTGCAGTTCGGCACCCACAACGACGGCGGAGGTGGTGTCACCGCCCTTTACGTCGACGACGCCTCGCTGTGGGTATGCCCTTAAGTAGGACGGGGCGAAGTCCCGGTTGGTTTCCACCGTGGCGAAGTCCCGGTTGGTTTTCACCGGGGCGTAGTCCCGGTTGGTTTCCACCGGGGTAGTATGTGCGTTGTTCGGATGGTGTAAAATGAGTATAGGTTCATAACCAACGAACCTGGAGGATACCGGAATGAAACAATCCTTGACCCGCTTTCTGTACCTATCTCTGGTCATCACGGCGCTCATCTTGCTCACCGCCTGCCGCGCAGCGAGCTCGAATGCGCCCACCATCCACAACGTCGTGCTCAGCCCGCCCATCCCGCTCGCCGGCCAGCCGGTTACCATCACCTGGGATGTGACCGGGGCGAATGTGGTCGACTTGCTGCCGTTTGTCAACAGCATCCCCGCCGACCAGAAGTCCTACACCTTCGAGCAGGGCTTCCAGCAGGCCACCAGCATGCTCTTTATCGCCCGCAGCGTAGAAGCCAGCGCCCAGCGCGAGATGGTCATCCCCATCCTGCCGACCGCCACACCGGCAGCCACGGGACTGCCTACAGCCACAGCTACCCTGCCCGGCACGCCCACACCCCTGCCGACATGGACTCCCTTGCCCACCTTTACGCCCCTTCCCCCACCCACCTGGACGCCGGTGCCGGTCGACCCCATCATCCAGGTCTGGTCGGTTACGCCGCTGCAAACCACCGCCGGCGGCACTGTCACCATCCAATGGAGGGTCACGCAGGCCACCAGCGTAATCATCGAGCCGTTCGGCCAGCAGCCGCTGCAGGGTGTGCTTTACGACCAGCCGCAATCCAGCCGGGTGTATAACCTGATCGCCAGCAACAGCAGCCGCAGCGTCAGCCAGTCGATCGCCGTGTCGGTCGCCACACCGCCCCCGCCGCTGCCCACCATCCAGCAGTTCTCGATCACCCCAGCGACAGCCATCCGTGGCTATACGCAAAGCATCCGCATCAAGTGGAGCACCATCAACGCCGATAACGTCTGGATCGACCCCACCCTGGGTTCGGAACCCACCTCCGGGCAGCGCGATATTGCCGTGCCTTCCGACGACACCCTGTACACCCTCACCGCCCGCAACTTCACCGGTGAAGTCCGCTCCCAGATGTGGGTCAAAGTTGTCGACCCCTCCTGCACTACGCTGACCGACTGGTCGGACATGAACCCCGGCCCGGGCACCGCCTACGGTCCGGCTTTCCGCGACCTGCCCAAGGGCGCGGTGCTCACCCCGAAAAATTACAACGACATGGGCAGCGGCGGCAAGTGGGTGTACGTTACCTACATCAAGACCGGTGAAAAAGGCTGGACGCAGGACAAACCCGGCTACCTGTCCTGCAACATCGACATCACCAGTCTGCCGGCTGCGACCATACCCTTCAACATCACCGATGTCAGCCTGACCCCTTCACCTTCCAGCTACAGCGGCCTGTGCCCGGTAACCGTACGCACTACCGCTAAGATTACCGCCACCGGTTCAGGCCAGGCTGTCTTTCGCTGGGTGCGCAGCGATGGTGTGCAGAGCTCACAGCAGTCGGTCAGCTTCAGCGGCCCCGGCACCAAATCTGTGACCTATGACTGGCAGATCAACGACAGCAAAGACAATTACTGGATCGCTCTGAGCTTCAGCCAGCCCAGCAGCTTCACCACCAACCAGACGCCGTTCAAGGTCACCTGCGTCCAGCCGACGGTGATGCCGTATCCGTAGAGGACCGCAGACCGACGATCCCGTGGGAGAACACCCACGGGACTGCGCCACCGACCGAGGACTGACGACCACTGACCGCTCGCCGCCGACCCAATACGTATGCCCTGGTTCCCACGCTCCGCGTGGGAACTACTTTTATGACCTTCTGCGTCTGGTGCAGACACAGCCTGCCGCATTTACGCACCTCCCCCGATGATTCCCCTCCCATTGACGGTGCAAGATTAGCCTCGCCTGCGCCCCTTCATGGCGGCGAGGACCAGCAGAATACCACCCAGGATGAACAACCCGCCAATCAGCGGCAGCAGGATACCGGAGGTTTGCTTTTCCCCCGCAAGAGCGGACGCCGGGGTGGACGGGGCACCTTCGCCGTCGATAGCCGGGCTGGAATTGGGAGCCGGTGTGGGGTGCTGGCGGCGGGCTAACCGTCTGCGGTCGGATGGCGGATGGGGCAGCTTCGATAGGTGACTCGGCCGC
>JBFYSP010000001.1:0-5495 GCA_041301395.1 Anaerolineae bacterium | reverse complement strand
ATGGTCAGGAAGATTGCCATCGGGTCGTTGCTGCCCGACTCGAACTCCAGCAGCGGCTTCAAACGGCTCTTCAAGTGGATGCCCTGGGAGCGCAGCACCGCAAAAACCGCGGCAGCATCGGTGGAAGAGACGATCGCCCCAAACAGCAGCCCTTCCAGCAGGGAAAAGCCCAGCAGATAGACCGTAATCAGGCCGACCACCACGGCGGTGATGAGAACGCCAAAGGTGGACAGCAGCAGCCCTTCTTTGAGCACCGGGCGTACCTGGCTCCACTGCGTAGCCAGCCCACCCGAGAACAGGATCAAGATCAAGGCGATCACGCCGATGTACTGGGCAATAGCCGGGTCGTCGAAGTAGATGCCGCCCGGGCCGTCCGAACCGGCCAGCATGCCCAGCAGCAGAAACAGCAGCAGGGCCGGCACGCCGAAGCGGTCGGAGACCCGGCTGGCCAGCACACCGGCCAGCAGCAGGATGGCGGCGACAATCAGGACGACTTCATTCATCTGCCTACCCGCGTCTGCCCGGCATCAGGCTTCCTGGGCGTCGATTCTCATTTCGACCGGGATGTGCAGGGTTTGCTTGCTGCCTGCCGGCATGAGCTGCAGCTCCATCCGGGCGAAAGTCTCTGCGTATTGCAGTTTCAAGCCGTAAATCTTCAACGGGTGGCGGTAAGTGAAAAACGGCTGACCGCTCTGGCTGTCGAATTGGAACAGCGTCCCTTTGAAGGCAAAGGTCGCCTGGGTCTTCAATTTATTGAGCGGCTCGCTGGAGGCGGGCTCGATCTGCCAGATGCGCACCGCGGCCACGCCCATCCCATCGCACACCGTCGGCAGACCGTCCGCGTCGCTCAGCGAGAAGCGCAGGTAGAACCCCTCGCGCTGGTACTGGCCTGCTTTGCGGGGCATGGGTTTGAGGGCGCCGTACAGGCCCAGGATGAGAGCCCTGATCTGCAGCGGCGGCCGGCGGTTGAATTCGACCGGGGCGGAAGGCTGCCGGCCGATGGGGTTGCCGCAATACAGGCAGAAGGCGCTCTGCTCGGGGATGGTCTTAGCGCAGGACGGACATTTCAATGGCATGCTCTCCTGGAGGTACTCACCTGGCAGTCCCCAAATCATACCACTGCCGGATTAAGTGTAAAAGAAAACCGCCTGGCGTAAGCCAGACGGTTAGGTAGAAGGCGGCATTAAGCAGAGTCCCAGAGCGAATCCCTGGGATCAGCCCGAACGGGTTGTGGGGCCGATCAGGAACCAGCGCCAGGCGCCTATCACTGGTCATAATCCCTTGGGTACAAGCCGATTACCGCCTGAGGGGCCGGTCAGTCTCTTGTCACCCGCGAGCTTGTGAACGGATGACTCAGGGTTTGGTTGCAGGAGTTGCAGCCGGCTTCTTAGCAGCCTGCTGTTTCTTCTTGCGCTTCTCTTTGTCCTTCGGACTTTTGTCTCCCATAGCACACTCTCCTAAAGTAATCGATTGTCGCCTGGCCATGCACCGCGGCTGGATGGCGGTGCTCCAAGGGGTGATTATACCTGATTTCAAGAGCAGCAAACCGGATTGGTCAAAATTTTTTCGGGTGATTAGATTAGGTGGGATTGTCCTGCAGAAAGGCCAGGGTGCGCTCCCAGGCCAGGGCGGCAGCCGCCGGATGGTAGGCCTGCAGGCGATCCGGCTCGCAGAACCAGTGCCCGGTGCCGGGGTAGCGATAGATGGTCACCGGCCGGCCGGCCGCGCGGATGGATTGGTCCAGGTGATCCACCTGAGCCGGCGGCTCGTAGTCATCCTGCTCGGCAAAGTGCCCCAGGTAGGCTGCGCCGGAATTGCCGAAGTCCTCGACCCCGGAGCCATAATAGACCACCACCTTACGGATGAGCTCGGGCCGCTCGGTGGATAGGTCCAGGGCATAAAAAGCGCCCAGCGAAAAGCCCACCACGGATATGCCCCCGCCCGGCCGGCCGGCATGCGCGTTGAGGAACTGCGCCGCCTGGACGATCTCGGCTCTGGCTTGCTGGTAATTGGCATCCAGGAGGCGCCCCAGGGCTTCGGCGGCGGGGATGGTATCGGCAATCTTGCCGTGATACAGGTCGGGGGCCAGAGCGACGAAACCGGCTTCGGCCAGCCGCCAGCAGAAAGCCTTGAGCGTGTCGTTCAGCCCCCACCAGGCGTGCAGAACCAGCACGGGTTGGCCTGTGCCGCTGGCGGGGAGGGTGAAATAGCCTTCGGGTTGGGTTGGTAGCATGTGGAACTCCTGATTTCTCCTGTTCCCATATTATATAGGATCGCAGTCTGTTCTGCCTGATATAATCAAGGTCAATAAAACTAACCTAAATAAAGGGAGAAAACCCCATGGATGTTCGCACCAATCTACGCTCCGGGCAGCTCAGCCCGATGCAGATGATCAAGTTATTGGGCATTGCCCGGGAGCTCACGCCCGAGCAGCTGGCCACTTTGCAGCAGTTCGCCACCCAGCTCAGCCCGCAGCAGATCACCGATTTTATGGGCATTGCCTGCTCGGTCGATCCGAAGGAGATCCCTGGGCTGCTGAAGATGGCCGGCGGCGCATAAGAGCGGCGGTTTAGGATTACGATCCGGCAGGGTGCACTGGGGAGAGTGTAGCGGCTACCCTGCCGAGAGCAGCTCGGCGAGCTTGTCGAAGGATTCGTTCCAGCTGGCGGTGGTCATCTCGGCCAGCTCGCCGGCGGGCATGCCTATGTGTTCCAGGGTTTGCCGGGTCCGGCCATTGCCGATATCTTCCAGGGTGACGCTGATCTGCAGGTCATCTGGAAAATCATTCTCCATACCATAATAATCTCCCGAGACAGGATTGCCTTGCTCATCGGCGAACGAGTCGCTGAATACGATGCGCTGCTGGTCGATAATCTCGCGATAGACCCCGGTTCCCCAGACCTCCTGGCCGTCGGCAGCACGCATGCAGTAGAGGTACTTGCCGCCTACCTGGAAGTCGATCTCGGCGACCGGCGTGGTGAAGGCCCGCACTCCCCACCAGCGCTTGAACTGCTGTGGATCGCTCCAGGCCTGCCAGACCCGCGCCAGCGGCGCATCAAAAACGCGCTCGATGAGGATCGCAGAGCCTGCGTTGTGTTCTTGGGGTTGATGATTGTTGGTCATGGTTTACTCCTTATTTCATATATCATTCTGAGCGGGGTACACCCGACCGAAGGGAGGGGAGCGAAGAATCTAGACCCTTCACTTCGTTCAGGGTGACATCTGTTTTGCGTGGCCCCACGTCGTGCGAGCAGCTAATTTCGTGTAATTTCCGGAGTGCAGTGTAATATGGAATAAATTAGATGTCAATACTCCGAATTATGCCGGGTTACATTCCGTGCTGCTAACTCACAGGATGTGACCAGAGCAGCAAATCCATCCACGAATGGGGCCACGAATGCAAGAATGGCTGGCTCGGGTGGAACTCATTCGTAGTTTCGTGGTTGGGTTATTCGTGGATGGATTTTATATTCACTCGCCATGCAATTTGTTATGCAGGACGACAATCCCACACTCAATAGTACTGGAATTCAACCGCCAGCTTTCTGATCAAGCGAAGCGCCAGCGCGTGGCGCCATTCGGCTTGGCCGTGGCGTTACCGATGGCGGTGTGGAAGGTGAAGCGGTAGAGGTGCCACGGGGGCGGACCGGCGCTGGGGGCGCTGAACGGGGCGGTGAAGGCGCCGCCCTCGACCTGCACCGGCCAGCCGGCTTCCCGGCAGCGCGCAGCCATCGTCTCCAGGGTAGGCTCATCGGCGACCCTGACTGCCTGGCCTTCGAAGACGATGTCGATGGTCGCCAGGCCGGCGGCGATTGTGCAGGCCGGATGCGCGGCCAGATTGCGGGACTTGCGCGTTCCCGGGCCGCTGGTGAAATAGATGTCGCCGTCGAACCACAGGGCGCCGATGCCGGCGGCGTGGGGGCGGCCGTCCGGCCGTAGCGTGCCGAGGATGGCAGGTCTGCCAAAGAAGGTGTCGGCCGCCAACAGGTCGTGCGGCCTGCTCCACGGCAGCGGGTCGTTGCCGTAGATGTCGAGATTCTTGGTCTCAATCGGTGTTCGATCAGCCATCATTTCACTCGCCGTTCAGCGCGTAATGCAGGACGACAATGCCGCAGTCAAAGGCGATCGATTTGACCAGGGTCAGTTTTTGTTTGTGTTCTAAATCTTTAAAGATGGTCAAGCCGCTGCCGATGGCGACCGGGTTGATGAACAGGTGAAAATCGTCAATCAATCCGTGATTGATCAGCGCCGAGACAAAGGTGGCGCCGCCATAGGCGATGATGTCTTTACCGGGTTGTTGCTTGAGGGCTTTGATTTCGTGAACCAGGTTGCCTTTGGCAAGTGCCGTATTCTCCCATTCCGAGCGCTCGAGCGTTTTGGAAAAGACCACTTTGCGAGTATTGGTGAATACCCTGCCGGCTGCGTTTTCCGGGTGATCCATATCGCCTGCCACCCTGGCCCAGTAGGGGATGAAGCCTTCGGCCAGTTTTCTGCCCAGGACGATGGTATCGATCGATTGGATTATTCCGGTGACATACTGGTTGATGTCGTCCGTCCAGGTCTGAGTCGTCCAATCCATCTCGCCGTTGGGTCCGCCGATGAAGCCGTCGACGGTCATTTGTACTTGCAGCTGTAGTTTTCGCATAGTCATATCTCCCGTGTGCGTGGCCCGAAAAGACTCAATAAATCTATATAGGATTGATTATATCTTATTGGGATAAAAAACCCCCACGCTCTGCATTGAGAACGTGGGGGTGGTTACTTTATCAAGCTGCCGGTTATTGGGTGACCGGGGCGTGCTCGTCTTCGGTAAAGCGAGGATCGAGCTGGAAGTTGCCCTTGCCGCGCTGGCCGTTTACATCGGCGGTGCTCATGGCGTACTGCAGGACTGCGTAGGCCACGGCGTCCGAGTTGACGTCCAGGGCGGTGTCGTTGTTGTTGGCGTAGGTATCGCAGGCCTGGTGGTAGCAAGGATCGTACGCCAGCCCGGCTGTGCCGCCCCACAGGGCGACTTCGGCTGCGCTCTTGATGCCTTCGGCGCCGGTGAACAGGCCGCCGGAGGGGATATTGACGGCGATGAAGGGGCCGTAATCCGAGCGGCCGCTGAAATCGGTGCCTTTGAAGGGCACGCCGACGCTGTTGAAGTAGCGCTCGAAGGTCTTTTCAATCTCTGCGGAACCGGACGGGCCGGGACCGGCACCTACCAGGTCTGAGTCGTCGCCATCGTAGATGAAGAAGACGTGGTTGGGAGAGCCGATCATGTCGAAGTTCAGGTACAGGGTGATTTTATCCTGTTCGGCCTGAGACAGGCTGTTCACAAAAAAGGTGGAGCCGACCAGGCCAGATTCTTCCGCGCCCCACAAGGCAAAGACCAGCTTGTTGCGCGGGTTGACCTTAGCCATCTGCCGGGCAGTCTCCAGGATGGCAGCCGAGCCGGAGCCGTTGTCGTTGATGCCGGGGCCGGCGTTGACCGAATCCAGGTGGGCGCCAGCGAT
>JBFYSP010000252.1:0-4466 GCA_041301395.1 Anaerolineae bacterium | reverse complement strand
CCGGGACTGGCGGTGAAGCTGACATTTTGGAGCACTGGCTGTCCTGGCGTATAGGTAGCGCAGACGTTATCGAAGACCACCTCGCCCTGGATGGGGGGCATCTTGATAGCATCCGGCTTGTCCATGATCTCCGGCTCGACATCCAGCAGCCCGAAGATGCGCTCGCCACCGGCGATGGCATTTTGCAAGCTGGTCCACAGGATAGCAATTTGCGCGATCGGCTGGTTGAAGCGCTGCACGTAGGTCAGGAACGTGATCACCAGGCCAAGAGAGATGGTGGTGCCGAACAGGTTGCCGCCGTTGAGCAGGGCCAGGCCGCCCACCAGGCCGACAAGGGCCAGCGCCAGGTAGCCGAGGGCTTCCAGGGTGGGAGCCAGGGCGCTGGTGTAGGATACGGCCCGTACGTTGGCATCCCGGTTGGAGGCGTTGGTCAAACGGAAATTCTCGATGTTTTCATCAGTCCGGTTGAATGCCTGAACCTCGCGTACTGCGGCGATGCTCTCCTGCAGCTCGGCATTGACGCTGCCCAGTTCCTGGCGCGTGCGGCGGTAGGCCTTGCGCGCCTGGGTAGACAGCCAGACGGTAGCCACGATCATCAGCGGCACGGCTACCAGGCTGAGCAGGGCAAACGGTACACTGGCTTTGAGCATGTTGTAGCCAATCCACACCACCAGCAGTGCGCCGCTCAGAACGTTGATCAGGGCGAAGCTGAAGGCTTGCTGGATGGTTTCTGTATCGTTGGTGATGCGGCTCATCAGATCGCCGGCTTCGTGCTCGGCATAGTACCCCAGCGACAGGCGGTGCAGTTGCTGGAAGAGCTCCTCGCGCATCTGGCGTAAAGCATGCGAGCCGGCCCAGGTCATGCCAAAGAATGAAAGGCCGGTCAGCACCGAAGTCAACACGAACAGGGCGATGATCAGCACGACCATCCGTCCCAGGCCGGCCAGCGCGTCCTGCGTGCTCATATTGACCGGGTTGGGAGCAGGGAAGCCTCCCAGGGTCATCAGATCGTAGACCAGGTTTTGGGTGAATCCCTGCCGCTCGGCGTCTTCTTCCAGCCAGCAGTTCGACGCGGCGCCGCTGTCGGGCGTGGTGCCCGGCAAGCTGCTGAAGGTGCTGATAGCCCCGGGTGTCAGATAGCAGTCCACCGTCTGCCCCAGCAGATCGGGTACAGTGACCTGGGCCCAGGTCGATAAGACGACGACCAAAAGGACCAGAATCAGCATGGGCCAGTAAGGTTTGAAATAGTGACCAAAGCGG
Source organism: Anaerolineae bacterium (assembly GCA_041301395.1). Classification (GTDB taxonomy): domain Bacteria; phylum Chloroflexota; class Anaerolineae; order Anaerolineales; family UBA4823; genus CTSoil-045. The sequence continues at coordinate 3,206 of JBFYSP010000252.1, read as the reverse complement.
CCCAGGGTTTCCCCTATATTCTTTGGCTTGATGATGTCTTGTTCAAAAGTACGGCGTAAGCCTTCAGTTCCACCGAACATCTTTTGTCTCCTTTGAACGAGTAATTGGTTACTCGGGAACTTGCATCTGTATGGTGCGGGCGCCTGTCAGGCGACCGGCTGCTCCGCCTGGGCGGTATCCGACACCAGTTGCGAGCTGTAAATCTCCGCGTATGCGGCGCTGTCTTCGAGCAGGTCGGCGTGCTTGCCGGCGGCAACGATGCGCCCCTTATCCAGCACCAGGATTTGATCGGCATTGATCACCGTGCTGATGCGCTGGGCGATTACGAAGCTTGTGCGGCCCTTCATCAAGGTGTCCAGGGCGCGCTGGATTTCGGCTTCGGTGGCCAGGTCGACGCTGCTGGTCGAGTCGTCCAGGATCAGGATGTGTGGGTTGAGCAGCAGGGCACGGGCAATCGCCACGCGCTGTTTCTGACCGCCGCTCAACGTTGAGCCGCGTTCGCCCACCGGAGTCTCGTAACCTTCGGGGAACGAGGTGATGAAGTCGTGGGCCGCAGCTGCCCGGGCAGCCGCCTCGATGTCTTCCATAGTCGCATCCGAACGACCGAAGGCGATGTTATCGCGGATGGTGCCCGAAAACAGGGTAGTCTCTTGCAGCACGATGCCGATCTGCGAGCGCAGCGAGTCGAGGGTGACGTCACGCAGGTCATAGCCGTCAATGGTGATGCGGCCTTCGCTCGGGTCGTAAAAGCGCGGGATCAGGTTGATAATGGAGGTCTTGCCCGAGCCGGTAGCTCCCAGCAGCGCGATTGTCTGGCCGGGCTGGGCAGTAAAAGAGACGTTCTTTAATACGGGCTCGTTGTTGCCGATATAGCGGAAGGTGACATCCTCAAAGCTGACCTGGCCCTCGACGCTCGGCAGCGTGATGGCATCCGGTTTATCGGTCACGTCGCTCTTGGCATCCAGGATCTCGAAGACTCGCCCGGAAGAAGCGGATGCCTGGCCGAGCTGAGTGATAATGATGCCAAATTGGGCCAGCGGCAGAAACAGGTAGATCAGGTACAGGCTGAACTCCTGCCATTCGCCAATCGATAGAGTGCCGAAGATGATCTGGCGGCCGCCAAAGTACAACACACCCGCCTGGCCCAGGTTGGCGATCAGGAAGACCAGGGGGAACAGGAAGGCAAAGGTGCGCGAGAGCGTGATCTGCTGTTTCATCAAATTGGTAGCAGCCTGGTCGAACTTGGCCTGCTCGTTTTTCTCGCGTGTGAAAGCCTTGATCAACTTAATGCCGGCCAGGTTTTCCTGCAGGGTGGTGTTCAGAGCTGAAAGGCGTATCTGCAGTTTGGCAAATAACGGCTGGCTGATGGTGCCGAAGATCATGAACAGGATCAGCGCTGCCGGCAGGATCGGCAGTACTACCAGGGTCAGGCGGGGATTGGTGGTGTACAGGATGACCAGCGTACCGGCGATAAGCAAGAAAGCGCCCACAAGCTGCAGCAGGCCCTGGCCGATGAATAAGCGCACCTTCTCTATGTCATCGGTTGCCCGCACCATAAGCTGACCGGTCTGGTTTTTATCGTGGTAGGAAAAGGAAAGGTTCTGGACTTTGGCGTACAGGTCGTTGCGCAGTTCGAAGGCGACGCCCTGTGAGTTTTTCTCGGCCCAGAATACCTGCAGGAAGGAAAACACGCCGCGCACCAGAGCGAAAATCAGGATGGCGATGGCAGCCGTGACCAGGGCGCGCGGGGCGCCGTCGGCGGTAGACTGCAGGCAGGCGGTGAACTGCACCGGCCCCAGCCCGGTGGCCGGCTGGCCGTTGCAGGTCAGGGTCGAGGCCACTGCCTGCTGGAGCTGCGGCATGGCTTTGGGCAGGAGTGCAGCCGGGATTTTTTCGAGCGCATCCAGGATTTGTCCATAGATCACGCCTTGCGTAATCGAGTCGATGAGGTTGCCGACCATGCGCGGCACGGCCAGCTGGGCCAGGGTGCCGATGACCAGGAACACATATGGCAGGGCCGCGTCGCGGCGGAATTTGCCCAGGTAGCGTATGGCGCGCCCCAGCGTGCCTTTCTGGCGGGGCTGCTTCGGGCCGCGCCGGCGAGAACGAGTGTTGGGTTGCAAGGATAAACCTCCTCAGGGATAATATGTCTTGGAGCGGGATAATGGCTCAGGTGCCTGGTCGCTTTCCAGTTTCAGGGCGGCCTGGGTAAGCATCGTCAGAGCGGCAACGATGTGTTGCTCCTGGTCAGGGGCCAGGGCGGTGGTCAGATCCTCCATCCAGCGCCGCCGGGCTTCAATGCTGTCCAGCACCAGCGCTACGCCTTTCGGGGTCAGCGCCAGGGTCTTGACTCGCCGGTCGGCCGGATCTTCGGAACGCTTAAGCAGATCCATGCCAACCAGGCGATCCACCATCTGGCTGGCGGCAGCGTTGCTCACACCCAGGTGGTCGCCCAGGTCCGAGACGCCGCACGCACCGCCGTAATGCAGGCGGAACAGGACGCTGATCTGGGTCATGGACAGGCCGGATTGTCGCGAAAAGCGCATGAAATCGTGCATCGAGCGGCGCATAAACACTTCGGACCAGCTGCGGAGGACGGATGTCAGGGTTGTCATAAGGGGTGGATTCCTGATAGTTGTTTCACTGAATATATAATTAATCAAACTTATTGGTTAAGCGAGATGAAATATATTATGGGTGGTCAGGATTGTCAAGTTAATATCTGGTGAGAATGCTGGCGGCTGCAGGCGGTTTATAATAGGCAAATGGACACATTCTGGGTTTATATCCTGTACTGCGCCGACGACACCCTGTACACCGGCATGACCCGCGACCTGAAGCGCCGCGTACGCGATCACGTCAGTGGCAAGCACCACCGGGCCTACACCTACTCTCGTCGGCCGGTCAGGCTGGTGTGGCATGAAGAAGTTGAGAGCAAAGAGGCTGCCGAAGCACGCGAGAAGCAGGTGAAGGCCATGAGCCGCCCGCGCAAAGAAAAGCTGATCGCCACATACCTGGCTGAGTTGGGGGAACAACCCGTTTCAGAGCCCAACGAGAACCCAAGCGTATCATCGTAGTGATGTGACATTTGTCATATCGGCAACATGCAAGTAAACACTTGCTTGCATGGCTGCCTGGGGGTAAGATATTTATGCAAGCGTTCACTTGCATAAATATCTGGAGGTTTGCATGCCCCTCAATCCCGC
>JBFYSP010000244.1:0-11411 GCA_041301395.1 Anaerolineae bacterium | reverse complement strand
TTCAATGCTTCATCTCTTTCTCAGTGCCTCAGCGATTCTATTCCCGATATCATTGGTTTAAATTGACTGATTGCCGGATTTGAGTTACACTCTGTCTTGGGGGCAGGCAAATTGGTGAACCTATTTACTATCCCAGGAGGTTAACATGGCGGATCCAGTAGTTTTGCGCTGGCCGGTGGACAACCGGATCATCAACCGGCGCTTTGGTGAATTTCCCGAGCTTTACAAACAATTTGGCCTACCCGGCCACGAGGGCATCGACCTGTACGCCGACCACGGCGACAACATCTACGCCGCGGCTGACGGTAAGGTGAGCATGGCGGGGCACCCCAACAAGCATCCCTACGGCATGCACATCCGCATCCAGAGCAAGGCCGGAACGACCAGTTTTGAGACGGTCTATGCCCACCTGACTCAGATCCTGGCGCAGGTTGGGCAGCAGGTCAAGGCCGGCGATGTGATCGGCCTGGCGGACAATACCGGCAACTCGACTGGCTCACACCTACACCTGACGCTCAAGATCACCGGCAAGAGCACCCCCGGTTACCCGGCAGGGATCGTTGACCCGCTGCCGTATCTCTCCGGCCAGGCGATCGGCGGTGGTGTTCCGGGACCGGGCAGTGCTGCTCCAGTGACACCGCCTGCAACGACTCCGGACGAACTGACCGATATCATCGTTTTCCCGTCCGATAAGCTTGCCTTCTATTCCGGGCCGAGCAAGGACGCCGCGCTGTGGGCGCAGCTCACCGATGGCGAGCCGCTGCGAGTGATGGGTAATGCCGAGCAGGCCAAACAGCAGATCGGCAAATCCGATAGCCTGCTCAAAGTCAAGCGCCGCGACGGAAAAATTGGCTGGGTGGTGGCGCGGCTGGTGCGTACTACCGGTGGCACACTGCCGCCGACCGGGCTGGTGGTGGTGCCAACCACCGATGGCCTGAACCTGCGTGCCCGACCGATGGTTGAGTCGTTCTCGCTCGGCCTGGTCACCCCGATGGATACCCTGACTGTGCTGGGTGATGAGAAAGTGGAGCGCGGTAAAATTGGGCAGCAGTTTAACTGGCTGAATGTCAAGACGCTCCAGGGGCAGGTGGGCTACGTGGCGGCCTGGTACGTGCGCGCTGCCGATCCGGTTTCATTCGGTGGTCCAGTGATGGCCTTCGTGCCGGCTGGTGCGACGGTCAAAGCCATTGTCAATACCTACCTGCGCCGGCAGCCGGCCCCGCATTCCCCGCGCCAGGAGCCGGTCAAACGCAACGACGAGTTGGTTGTAATCAGCGACCCGGACGACCCGCCTGTGCAGATTGGGCAGAAAGGCGACTGGGTATTCGTAGAGACCGCCAACGGGGAGCGCGGCTGGTTGCCCTCCGGCGCCCTGGCAGCCAAGAAGTAACCCGGCATCCATGCTCAATTCGACCGACCTGAGAATTAACGCTGAGCGCCTGTGGCAGGATTTCCAGGCGCTCAGCCTTATCGGCGCGACGGTCGACGGGCAGGGCGTACACCGCCCGGCGCTTGGTCCGGCGCACCTTGAGGCGCGCCGCTGGTTCGCGCAGCGAGTGCAGCACTCCGGCCTGGAGCTGCGCATCGACTCGGCCGGCAACCATTCCGGCCGGCTGGAATGCGCTCCGGCAGGTGCGCCTACTTTATTGCTTGGCTCGCACCTGGATTCAGTACCCAATGGTGGGCGCTACGACGGTGCTCTTGGCGTGCTGGCCGCCCTGGAGGTGCTGCGGGTGGTTCAGAAAGCCGGTTTGCGCCTGCCGTATCATCTGGAAGCGATCGATTTCACCGATGAAGAAGGCACCCTGGTGGGCCTGCTAGGCAGCGCAGCGTTTGCTGGTGCGCTTAATGTAGAGGAGCTGCGCTCGCCACGTGGCGGCCGGGAGATGCTGGAAGCCGGCCTGGCGCGCGCCGGCCTGACAGAAGATGGGCTGCTGCAGGCCGTCCGTGACCCCCGCACCCTGGCCGGCTACCTTGAACTGCACATCGAGCAGGGGCCGCGCCTGCTGAACGCGGGTGTCTCGATCGGTGTGGTCAGTGCAATTGTCGGCATCTGCTCGTATAAGGTGGAATTCATGGGTCGGGCAGACCATGCCGGCACAACTCCCATGCAGGTCAGGCGGGATGCCGGGCTGGGGGCGAGCGCCTTTTCCCTGGCGGTGCGCCGTGTGGTTATGGAACAGTTCCCCGATTGCGTTGCAAATATTGGGCAGCTTGCTTACACCCCCGGCGCATACAATATCGTGCCAGAGCGAGCCAGCCTGGCGCTCGAATTGCGCGCGCCTGAGGCGGATTCATTTGCTCGCCTGGAAGCCGCCCTGCTCGAACAGGCTCGATTGGCGGCACAGGAACATGGGCTGGGACTGGAGACGCATTTCCTGGGCCTCCACCAGCCCACGCCGATGAGCCCGGTCGCCCAGCGGGCCATCGCTCGGGCGGCTGCAGAGCTAGGGTTGTCGGCCATGCCGCTGGTCTCGGGCGCCGGCCACGATGCCCAATCGCTGGCTGCCATCTGCCCGGCTGGCATGCTGTTCATCCCCTCGCAGGGCGGCGCCAGCCACTCGCCGCGCGAGTTCAGCCTTTGGGAGGACTGCGTCAACGGGGCGAACGTACTGCTGCAAGCGGCAACAGGATATGCAAAAAAGTGAACCGCTCACGTACTGAGGACAGACAGGAATATTATTCTATTGCTTTTTACCCGGATTTCATATATAACCTTAATAGAGTGATGCTTATCACTGTCGGATGGACCGTTTCAGGAGGTGTCGGGATGGATATCCGGATTGGCAAGGTCACGCATTATTACAGCCACCTGGGAGTCGCCGTGCTGGAGCTGGACCAGCCGCTCCAACTGGGCGACACGGTGCTCTTTCTGGGCCACACCAGCGAGCTCATCCAGGAAGTGACCTCACTGGAGGTCAATCATCACAAGATCCAGGTTGCAAGGCCGGGCCAGGAGGTTGCCATCAAGGTCATGGATACGGTGCGCGCTGGCGACCTGGTATATAAGGTAGTCGAAACCGAGGCTGTACCTCAGGTGCCGGTATGATGATGGAGGCCGCACAGCTATGGGAATTGACTCGCCAGACATGGACGGCGATCATCGAGATATACGATCCTGTCTTCGATCGTTACCAGGAGCGCAGCTGGCTGGAACCCTGGTCGCTGGGCTTGCTGCTGGCCACTTTGACCTTTGAGCCGGTAGCTGCCACGGCGGCACGCCTGGCGGTGCGCGGCCCTTACACAGCGGACGAAGTCTATCGCACACGCCTGGCGGACCTGGCCGGGCGCGGCTACCTGGCGGAAGCGGAGCCGGGCGCATACCGCTTGAGCCAGCAGGGGCGTTCTGAGCTGGATGCCGTGATGCAAGACGGCTATCAGGCGATGACCGCCGCCGATCCGCTGGATTGGCAAGAAGGGCAGCAGCTGGTTGATATGCTGCAGAGGTTGGTGCGAGCCTGCCAGGAAACGCCGCCTCCCCCAGATACCTGGTCGATCTCCCTGTCTTATAAGCTGATGCCTGTGGCGGAGCTGCGGCTGCCTCTGATCGAACAGGCCATTACCTGCCTGAGCTCTTACCGCGATGATGCCCACCTGGCAGCCTGGCGCCCCTCCGGGTTGAGCCCCACGGCTCTGGAGAGCCTGACTTTGCTATGGCGCGAGCAGGCTGCCAGCCTGAGCGAGCTGTTCGAACGACTGGCCAGCCGCGGGCGACTGCAGGCAGAGTATGCCCATGCAATCGAAGAACTGCGCGGGCGAGGTTATCTTGCCGGCCCGGACGAAGCCTTGCAACTGACTCCCGCCGGCCAGGCATTTCGGCGACAGGTTGAGCAGGATACAGACCGCATGTTTTACGCTCCCTGGGAGTGTCTGAATGCGGCTGACCGGCAGCGGATGGCGGCCTTGCTGGAGCAGTTACAAACAGGGCTGGCTGGGCGGGCTTCCTGAGCGGCGCAACGATTCCAGAAAAGCGGGTGCGGCGATTATGCTGGCGCTGGTAGGCAGCGGCGAGTACCTGGCTCCTATGGAGCCGGTGGACCGCGAGCTGCTGGGCAGGTTGCCCCACATGCCGGAGAGCGGCATGGGGGCTCTGCCGGTTGCGCGCGTGGTCTGCCTGCCCACCGCCGCTGGCAGCGAAGGCCCCGAGCGGGTAGCTTACTGGTCGGAGCTGGGGGTAAATTATTTTTCTCGATTGGGCGTTGACGTCGAGACGCTGCCTGTCATCGATGTACCCAGCGCCAACGATCCGGATATGGCCCGGCGCATCCGGCAGGCTAATTTTGTCTATTTATCCGGTGGACGGCCTAACTATCTGCTGAGCACGCTCAAAGGCAGCCTGGCCTGGGAAGCCATCCAGACTGTGCTGGACAAGGGCGGCATTCTGGCGGGCTGCAGCGCTGGGGCCATGATCCTTGGCGAGCGCATCCCGGCCTTTCCCGTGTGGCAGCGCGCCTTCAACTTGCTGCCGGGGGCGGTGATTGTGCCCCACTTCGATGAGATACCCGAGAGCTTTAGCAAGACGATGCGCTTGTTCGTCTCCCGAGACAAGGTGCTGGTGGGTGTAGATGGCTATACTGCCCTGGTCCTGCAGGGAGAGCAGCTCCAGGTGTTGGGCCGCGGCGGCGTCACCATCTGGAATCGCTGGGAAAGGGTACGCTATACGGCAGGCCAGCCGGTACGCTGGCCCATGAATGGAGGGTTGATGGAATATGGAAATAGCTGAGGGAATGACGGTGTTTACCTATCAAGGGGAACCTGTGCCGGGCTACCTGGCCCAGCCTGTCCCTGGAGATCGCTTTCCAGGTGTGGTCCTGATCCAGGAATGGTGGGGATTGGTGCCACACATCAAAGACGTCGCACGCCGGTTCGCCCGGCAAGGTTTTGTGGCTTTGGCGCCCGACCTGTATCACGGCCGGGAGGCTTCCGAGCCGGACGAAGCCCGCAAGCTGGCTATGGAGCTGGACCGCGGGCACGCAGTTAGCGAGATCGCCGCGGCGGTGCGTTACCTGCAGCACTGGCAGGCGGCCGAACCCCGACCGGTGGGTATAGTGGGCTGGTGTATGGGCGGCTCGTTGGCAATCTCTACGGCCGCAACTTGCGAGGAGGTCAAGGCGACTGTGGCGTTTTACGGTATGCCACGTGACCTGGAGCAACTGCCGGTCATTAAAAGCCCGCTGCTAGGGCTGTACGCCGGGCATGATCATGGCATTACACTTGAAGCGGTGGATGAGCTGCAGCACCGGCTGGAGCGTGACGCTACGCTGCACGAGATTCACGTTTACAGGGAGGCGCAGCACGCCTTCTTTAACGATGCGCGCCCGCACATCTACGATCCTCAGGCGGCAGAGGATGCCTGGCAGCGCACGTTGGCCTGGTTTGGTCAATATCTGCGTTAAGGCACCCAGTTTGATATCACGTTAGCCGTCTGATCAGGCTGGTTGGGATCGTTGGTCGGCAGGTGCAGGCGGAAGTTATGCATCCCACCCATATCCCCGTGCATCATAAATTCCATTGAGACAGTCGTGCTCTCACCCGGGTTCAGGACCATCGCACCGATGGTCGGAACGGGCGGTCAGCATCCCTCTACCAGCTCGATGTAAGGCTGTTCACTGAACTTGAGCGGCTTATCGCCCAGATTCTTGACCACAAAGTCAGCTCGCACCGGGGTGCCGAGAGCTACCTCGCCCATGTCGATCTGCTCCGGTTGGACCGAAATCGCCGGGGCGCCAGTGACCAGGGGGACGAAATCGGTCTGCGGTTGGTTGCTGGATCGGATGGCGAAAAAAGCCACCGCTACTAATAAGATCCCACCGGCGATAACCAGCACCGGCATGAGCCGGCCGGTGCTCGACCCGGCCTGGGCCGTCTTTTTACCTGCTTTCTTACTGTTAGCCATATCTGTTGGTTTCTCCCAGGTTCTCAATAGTCAAACTGAAAAGTCCATAAATAATCGACCAGCGACCAGATCTGCTCCTCGGTAAAGATAGGTCCCCAGTACGGCATTCCAGTTCCCATACCACCACGGATAATCTTGCCCTGCTGGATTGCCGGGCTGGTGGCCAGGCTGCGCTGCGGATTGGTGAAGTTGGTTGGGCCGGACTGGTGGCCCGAGTTGGCATATTCGGCGGCGACCTGGGCTGCCATCACGCCGTCGCCCGCCCCCGATGTGCCGTGGCAGGCAGCACAGTTTCGGGTATACAACTCCTGACCTTCAGCCAGCTTTTCGGAAGATGTGCCCTGCTGCCAGATCCAGGCGACGAAATCCCATACCTGCTGGTCACTGAGTGAGGCGGAGAACGGCTCACGGCGCAGCGCGGTAAATACCTCTACCGGGCTGTGGGTGCGGTAGTATTCGGGAACCAGGTAACTCTCGGGCGGCGCAATCCCCAGGGCTGCTGCTCGGTGGGCATCCGGCCGGCCCTGTTCCGGGACGAGATCGGTGTGCGGATGGCCGTCGAGCTCCACGCCCAACCGCATGAACAGGGATTCTTCATTGGGAACATCCACCTGGGTCGGGTCAGGCTGGCCGGGATTTGGCAGCACTTCGATCGTGCCACGCATGCGCCAGTGGTTTGCCCCGCACCAGCGGGTGCAGTAATAAGTATATTTGCCTGGTTGGTCGAAAAGCAGGGTCAGCTCGGTCATCTTTCCGGGAAATACGTCAACTGCTGGCTCGTCGCTCTGTCCAATGGCAAAGCCGTGCAGGACATCGTCTGAAGTGAGGCGCAGTAGAAGGGGCTGGCCGGCGGACATAATCATGTCGGTGGGTGTCCAGCCGCCTTGCTCCGGCATGCGAGCGCGCAGCTCAACCGCCTGGCTGCTGCCCTGGCTGCGGAGTAACAAGGCAGCCAACAGCAGAACGGGTAGCAGCAGGATCAGCAGCCAGCGGGCGATTGCCTCGGCTTTCATTGGGAGTACCTCATGCCACCAGTAGTCCCAGCAAGCCAAAGGAGACGGCGCTGCAGAACAGGATCACCGGCAGCGCCTGGATGACCTGCTGCCTGGGCTCCACGGGGCGAGCTCCAGGAGCTGCGGGAGTGCGCAGCGCCGTGCGCGCAGCCCACAGCAGCCCGACCAGCAGGACGCCGGCCTGCAATATGGGGGTTACCCCACTCAGGTAAGGCGTCCAGGGGGCCTGGGCAGTCCTCAGCAGGTCCCAGCCCCAACCCAGCGGGTCAGATATCACCGGCCACAGGTAGGACAGGTTGGCAAGTACGAACGACAGGCTGAAGGCGATCCAGGCAGCCAGCCCCAGCGGCACCAAGCTGTAGGCGAAAGCAATAAAGGCCTGGCGATGAGTGGAGAAGGGGCGCCTTTGGCGCACACGTACAACCTGAGCGTTATTGCTGCTCAGGGCCTGCCCCAGAGCAACGGCAGCGTAAAACAGACCCGGCAGCGCCAGGAAGATGAAGGTGAGGAATGCGGCGGCATACACCAACCACTGCAGGGAGCCAATGTTGTAAGCCGCGTTCTTCAAAAAGCCCCATGGCCCCAGCATCACGGCTGAGTAGATCATAGCCGAGCCGAGCATGATAAAGGCCTTGAATGCTTCATCCAGCTTGCGCCCGCTGGGTTTCTCCAGGTCGGCGCCAAACGGTCGTAAATTAATTGTCAGGTTGTCGTGTGGGCAGGTGCGCAGGCATTCCATGCAAGTGCCACAATAGGTATTTTTAACCAGGCCAGGTGGAAACACCTGCCAGGGGCAGCCATAGCCCTCGGCGCTGCCCTGATAGCAGGTCTTTTCTGTATGGGCGGCGCATACCGAGCTATCTTTCACACGCAGCTCCAGCGGGGCAACCTGCGAGTATAGGCCAATAAAACCGCCCACCGGGCACAGGTAGCGGCAAAAGGCGCGCCGCTCGAATACCAGGCTGGCAGCTACCGCAACCACCAGAAATGCAGCCAGCACCAGGGCAGAGGTAAGTGGGCTGGTCAGGATGACCGTGCTGAAAAGTGCCACCAGCACGAAAGCGCCGTTCTGCAGCCAGATGTTGCGCAGCTTGTTTGGCCAGCGCCAGCCCAGGCCCAGTCCTTTGCCCTGCGGTTTGAGCAGCGAGCCTTGCTGCAGCCACTCGCCCGGCATCGGGATGGGGCAGATAGAACACCAGCCTCGCCCGAAAAGCGGCACGGCCACCAGCATCAGCAGCGCCCACCATCCGATCCATACGAAGACGATGGCAAAGTTGCGGCTGCCTACCGGAGTCCCGCTGATGCCGGCCACGATGGCCAGAGCAAAACCAGCCAGGGCAATTACGCGCAGCACAAGCTGCGGCCAGCGGCTGCGCAGGGCGGTTTTAATTCCCGGAATGCGGGTCAGCTCCAGACGGCTCATTGACGAGTACCTGTCCAGATCATTACTGCCAACCCCAGAGTGGCGATGAGGATGGATTTCAGCAGCAGGGTATTGGGACCGACGTGCAGTTTGCCAATCATGAAGGGGTGAAGCGCCCCGCAGGTGACCGAACAGCGCAAGCGGTATGTACCCTGCTGGTCGGCAACAAAGGTCAGGCTCTGATTCTGACCGGGTTCGGCGGTCACCTGGAGATTGTAGCCATCGATGGCGATGCCGTGCGTCACATCCGTAGAGCTGAGCTCCAGAGTCACCCGGTCGCCCGGGTTGACCCGAATGACTCCCGGGTCATATTCGAAGCTGCTGGCATTAATTTTGATGTGGCGGTCGGCCGGCGGAGCAGAAAACGCCGGCACGGGCGATATCAGGATAAGCAGCATCAGGATGGAAAAGATGCCCCATTTCCATCCCCCGTTGGCCAGCCTGGATCGCAGTCTTTTGAGCATAGGTTTGCCTGGCAAGTGGTTTAAGGGATGTTGGATGGCCCGAATTTCGCGTAAGTGCTGTCGATGTAACTACGCACTTCCGCCAGGCTCTTGCCCTGCTCGAACAGGCGCATCGAGTCCTGGGTGATGTCGACGCAGATCGAGCATCCCAGGGCGTGCGCATCATACTCGAGCTTCCCGTCCGGTCCCTGGCCGGAGACGTAGCAGGCATAATTGGAAGTATGCCCCATGTCACCGCAGCCGCAGTAGCAGGGAATGTGGGTCATCAGGTCCGGGTTGGCGGCGGCAAACTGGTAGGACTCCTGCACCACCAGCGGCGCAGATTTGACTTCCACCGGCATCTCGTCCATTGTGGCCATTTTCAAATTGTGACGGGAGCTTCTGTCCCCGCTGTCGCCGCAGCCGGCGGTTGTGATGACCAGGATGAAAATCATCGCCAGCAGGGCAAATTTTCGGGATCCAATTTGTGATTTATGCGTTTCAGTAACCATTAAGCTGCCTCTACTAAATATACCCATTATTATCGTGATTGGCCGAATTATACCAGCGGGCATGGGATGCAATAGTGACAAATGTCATCACTTTTACCTGACAAGTCTAAAGTTGGAGAATATAAAGACCGACCGCGTTTTGCTGCGGTCGGTCGGTGGTTGATCAAAGCAGTCTGATGGTTATGGCAGGATGCTTTCGAACACCTGCACGAACTGTTCGAAAGGCTGCGCGCCAATGATCGGCTGCCCGTTAACAACGAACGATGGGGTGCTCTGCACGCCAATCTGCTGGGCGGTGGCGGTGTCTTGCTGCACGATTTCGGTGTATTTGCCGCTATCCAGGCACTCGTCGAAGGCAGCTGTATCCAGGCCCATCTCTGCTGCGAAGGCTTTCAGGTTGTCTTTGTTGAAACCACCCTGATTTTCACCGGCCTGCTTTTCGAAGAGCAGGTCGTGGTACTCCCAGAATTTATCCTGATCGGCTGCGCACTCTGTAGCTTCCGCTGCCCAGCTTGATTCTTCCCCTAAGAAAGCAAAATGCCAGTAAGCCAGGCGAACCTTACCGCTGTTGACATATTCATCCATGATCTGGCGACCCGCGCCAGTGGCAAAACTGCCGCAGTATGGTCATTGAAAGTCGCTGAACTCGATCATCGTGATCGGGGCATTCTCGTCGCCAATGAAATGGCGCGCCTGCCCGACCAGGAAGGTCATCATCTGGTCGCGTGACTCGGCTACCTGGGTAGGATCAACGGTCGGCGCCGGCGTGCCGGCTATCGCTTCCGTCGGGCTGGCAACCCCTTCTGAGGTGGTGCCTGCCATATCGGGAAAACGGGCGGTGACGTAAGGCCGGACGTAATACCCGGCGAGCAGCCCAACCACCAGCATGATAATTCCCAGCACGGGAGTCCACCAGGAGTAGACGTTGAGCACCAACGCCGGTTTCTTCTCTGCAGTCTCGCCTTCTTCTTCCGTAGTCGAAAAATCTTCTCTGCTATCGCTCATAAAACCTCTCTTCTCAAAAATAGCTTTCGTCAGGCCAGTATGCTTACTTAAGCCAGGCCGAACCGCTCGTGCAGACTGGCGCCTGTTATTTTAGCACAGGTGATTCATTCGATGGATTATTAATGCGAAGTGCCGGCCTTTTTCGGGAGATATTTAGCAAAATCTCATGCAGATCAAAGTAGATAGTGATAATATAAATGACCAAGTTGATAATAATTGTTGTCGAAGGAAAAATGATATGAGAGAAAGATGGACCTTGGCTGGATTGATTTTGGCTACTGGTGTGATCCTGGCGGCCTGTGGTGGGCAACCGTCTGCCCCTGTCAGTTTTGATGTAGAAATGAGCGAGTACGCCTATTCCCCGGCTGTGCTGGAAGTGAAAGTCGGCCAGGAAGTTACCTTGAACCTGGTTAATTCCGGTCAGGTGGAGCATGAGCTGATGATTGGTAGGGAAGTGATTTACGAGGATGGCAGCCCGAACGGTTTTCAGGAAGATCTATTTGTGACTGGCGGGGTAGAACCTGAAGTGACTGGCGGGGAACCTGCAAGCGAATCAGGCGATGGGCATATGCATGCCAATCCGGGGGTAATGGTAACTCTGCCTAACGGCGAATCCGGCTCCCTCAAATTTGCCGTTACCAGCGATATGGTCGGCGAGTGGGAGATGGGGTGCTTTTCCCAGGAAGGGGTGCACTATACCGCCGGAATGGTGGGCAAACTGGTTGTCATGCCCTGATTGGGCAGTGCGAGAAAAAAACCGGGCGCGTGGCAGCGCCCGGTTTTTGCAAACACGAACCGGTGTTAACCAGACAGCAGGTTATTGATAAAACTCGATAGTCTCGGGGAGCATACCTTTAAGGATCATTTCGAGGGCCATGGTGTGACTGCAGCGCCCTCGGGTATGGAAGAAATCGCAGTCGCAGGTCCAATTGCCGTTTTCCAGGTGGACAGTATGGGGGTTATTTTCTCCCTCAAACGTCACGGTAAGCTCTTGAATTTGGATGCGGTCTTTTTGCTCGGCGTATCGCTTAGCCTTTTCGATTTTTCCGATCATCCCGTAATCCATAGATTTTGCTCTCCTTTCAAACAGGTATAAAATAAAAAAGCACGCGCCGCGCG
>JBFYSP010000194.1:0-26605 GCA_041301395.1 Anaerolineae bacterium | reverse complement strand
CGTGGTCAGCGCTGGCGGCGGCGCTTCCTCGGTAAACCCCAGGCAGACCACCTGCACCGAATGGTCCGGGTTGGAGACCAGCTGGTAGATCTGCCCGTCCGGTCCGAAGGCCAGGTCCTGGTTGAACATGGGCTGGATGATGTTGGGCCACAGCCGGGCAACACCCAACCGGGTGCCGTCGGAGGCGTAGTAGTGGACAAGCTGCTCCAGGCTGGCTGCCGGATCGTTGGGATCGTACTGGCTGACCACCACGGCAAAGCTGCCATCCGGGTTGAAGCCCAGCAAGGACTCGTTGGACACATAGGCCGGCGCCTCGACGGCGATGCTGGCCCCATCCAAGACCAGGTCCATGCGGCTGCCATCCGGGTTGGGTGCTGTGCCAAAGGTATGGCCGTAATACGAGAGTGCTGCCAGCGGCTCCGCTGCCACCTGGCCGGAAGGATCGAGCAGGCGGTGCAGGCCGTTTACCCCACTGCTGAGCAGCGCGCCGTCCTCGCCGGCCCACAGCGTGAAGATGCCGTTGGAGACATAGCCGCCTTCCTGCGTCATCAGCGCTTCGGGCACGTTGCGACTGAGCTGCAGGCTGCCTTCCAGGCCCAGGCGATGCACCTGCGCCGGCTGCGAGGCCAGCGACAGCAGCCAGATGGCATCCTGGCTGACGACCAGGTCGGACAGACCGAGTATGGCCTGCCCCAGGGGAATGGTTTGCTGCAGTATGCCGGCTTCGTCGTAGTGCAGCAGGCGGTTGGGCTGCACGGCGGTATCGGCGATCCAGGTACTGCCATCCGCGGCGATAGCAAACGCCGGGGAGCCCCAGCCCAGCCAATCCGGGCGCGGGTCGCCTTCTCGTCCAGAAAATGGCTGTTCGTTGGGGATGCTCAGCACGACCTGGTCGCCTTCTCCGCAGCCTAACTGCCGGTCTTGCGGCAGCAGGGTGCAGCCCACCAGCCCTAACGCCAACAGGCCGACAATCGCCGGCAAGCATACCGCTCGTTTGGGGAACATGGCAGCTTAGCGGTCGAGCATCAGGCCAGCGGGAACAGGATTAGGGTCTGCAGCTGCTCGGGCGGCGTGTTCGACGGGTCGCTGAGGTAAATCTCGTAGACCGGTCCAGCCGGCTGGCGGTGATTGTCCTCGATGAAGCGAGTGAGGGTATCGTAGGCCACACCCATCCCATTGTACGGGCCGGTGTACAGGCAGGTGGCCACTGCGCCGCCGGGCAGCCGGGCAGGCTGGATTTCGCCGCTGCCGGGCATCTCCTTAGCCACCGGCACACCAACATCCAGATCGAGGTTCTGCATGTCCATGTTGTAGTAGGCGATATAAGGCGGTCCAGCAGGTGGCTGTCCAATCTGCTCCAGGTACGGATACAGGGCGCCATAACAGCGTCCCAACACCTCGGGCAGGTCCTGTACGGCCGCCCGAGTGCGGATGGCCAGCGCAGGCTGGGAATCCTGTTCTTTGATTTCGCATGGGAAAGACATAGGTCAACCTCCTGGTGTGAACAATCTTCTGTTATCAGGATAGCACAGGTAGCTCCCCCAGGTCAACTACAATTCAGCTTCGCCGTTCTCGGGCCATTGCCTCCATGATCTCTGCCAGCTGGGCGCTCAAGCGGGCGCGATCGTAGGATTCCTCCACGCAGCGGCGGCCGTTGTTGCCCATCTCCCTGGCACGTTGGGGGTCGTCCGCCAGCTGACGGATGGCCTGTATCAGCGCGGTGGGATCTCCCGGCGGCGCAAAGACCCCTGCTTCGGCTGTTTCGACCACCTGGCGGATGACGCCGTCGATAGCCAGGATGACCGGCCGCCCGGCAGCCATGTAGTCGAAGACCTTGTTGGGGAAGACGGTGGCATACAGCGGGATGGGTTTGAGGATCGCCAGGCAGGCATCCGCGGCCGCCAGCGCCCGGCCCATTTCCAACTTGGGCAGCGGCGGTAGGAAATAGACGTTCGCCAGGCCCATCTCGGCGGCCCGAGCCTGCAGTGAGGCTTTCTCCTTGCCGCTGCCCAGCAGCACTATGGCGAGGCGCGGGTCGTCACGCAGTTGGGCGGCGGCTTGCAGCACCACTCCCAGGTCATTAGACAGGCCGTGCGCCCCGGCGTACAGCACCACAAAGCGATCTTCCAGCCCGTGCTGTGTCCGGAATGCGGCTCCATCGTCAGCAGGATCGAACATGGCTGGGTCGGCGCCGTTGGGAACCATCTCCACTCGACGGGCGCCGCCCTCACATACATGCTCGATAAATCCCGGCGAGTTGACCAGCACCCGGTCGGCCCTGTGGTACAGGAAGCATTCTAGCCACTGCGAGAGGCGGATGAGCAGCGGGTTGCGTAGCACGCCCACCTGGATGGCAAAGGCCGGCCACAGGTCGCGCACTTCAAATAAGAAGGGAGTCCGCTTCAGGCGGCTGAGCAGCCAGGCCGTGGGGCCTTGAAAGATGGGCGGAGAGGTGCCCCACACCAGGTCAACCTGCCTGACTTTAAGCCCGCTCCAGAAGGAAGAGGCCATGAAGCTGAAGAAGCTGATCACCCGGTGGGCGAAGCTGCGGTGGAGCGCCGAGTAAGTGTAGGCGCGTAATATGGTGACCCGGCCGCCGGCCTCCGTCTCAAGCGTTGCACTGGCAGCCTGCCCTTGCTGGCCGGTCAGGTAGCTGACCGGGCTGGCAATCACGGTCACCTGGTGGCCGCGTTCTGCCAGGTAGCGGGCCATCTCGTGGTGACGGGTGCCGCCCGGTTCGTCAAGCGCGGCGAAAGCCTGGTGGATGAGCAGGATGTGCATGGGCTAGACAGGCAGAATCCACTCGCTGGTGATAGAGAGCGGTGCCGGAGCTACGATAGTGACTGTAAAGGACAGCGCCGGGGTTTTGACGCCGTAGGTTAAGGAGCGCCAACCCCAGGTAGGCGGTACTACGGGCGTGCTGCCACGCAGCAGGACGCCGGCACGCACCAGGGCAGCAGTGGGGTAGGGGCCATCCAGTCCGGACAGGATGGCAGGGTCGGCTTCGATACGCAGCTCGACCTGACCGTACGGCGATTCCAGGCTTAGGTGCGTCCCCTGCAGCTCCCAGGGCCAGTCGGGCAGCAGCCAGTGCAGGCGCAGCTGGAAGGGGGCCTTTTGCCGGGCGAGGGCGGCATCCGAACGCATCAGCAAGTCTTCGATCAACCAGCGACCGGCCTGGCCGCAATCTACCAATCGCAGATGGGCAAGGCCCAGGCGGTGGTAGCCGTCATGACGCGCGGCTACCCGCTGCAGGTTATGATCCTCACCGGCCTGGCTCTCGATCAGGCGCGCCTGTGCCCAATCCAGGAACAGGAAGCGCCCGGCGCGGGTCATCTGGTCCAGCCCATTAACAGTAATCGTGTTGTGCAGCGCGGCGCCGGTCAGGGCGTTATCCCAGGGAGGCAGGGTATTGTACAAGTAGGTACCCGGGTCACCGGCCAGATTCAATCCTCGCCACCACAAATCCAGGTGGAGCTGGTCGGCATGGCCGGGTCGGGAGGTGGGCGTCTGGCTATCACTGGCCGAAGAAAAGATGGTTGAGCGAAGTGTGGCCCAGGATTGGCCGTCCGGGCTGCGCAGTACCAGCGGGCCGGTTTGCTGGCGCTTCGGCCAGTCGGCGGGATTGGAACGATGCCGTGGCGCCAGCCACAAACCCATCTCGTCCAAGGGGCCGGCGGGCAGGCCCGACTGGCCGTTAAATGCGGCCTGAGCGGCCTGCAGGACCGGACGGTAATCTTCAAAGGGGCTAATGGTTAGCGGCAGGATGTAAGCCCCATCGTTTGGGCCCAGGTTGGGAGCCTGCCCGCTTTGCGAGTCGACCTGCTCCGCCAGCCAGCCGGTCATCCAGGCCAGGCGGGCAGAGCATTCGGCGGGCAGCGCTTCGGAGTTGATGGCGGCCAGCCACAGGCCCAGCTGGAGCACCATGCGGTGGTAGTTCGTGCTGTGCTGGCAGTATTCCCCGTCCGGGGCGACCTGGCCGAGCAGCCCCTGGCGGAACCAACGCCAGCCGAGGCGCTGCCAGTCCCCGGCGCGGGGATCTTCCGGCAAGGCTAAAGCAGCGGTAATCAATCCGGCGGCCTCACTCAGCAAGTGGTTGTTGTTCTGGGCACGGGCGTAAACAAGGGTCGGCGGGATGCGGGCGGCATGGTCACCTACAGCCTGGGCCAGGCGCTGCAGGCGCTTAAGTGTGGCTTCTTCTGAGCCGGCAAACACCTGGGCGGCGAACACCAGGGCGATCAGGCGCAGAGCAGCCTCCTGAGCTGAAAGCCATTGCGGCCCCAGGTACGGCGGGTTGGCATCCAGGAAAGCCTCCAGGTGACCCCAAAAGGTCGCAGCGTAGCGCTCGTCGCCGCTCAGCCGGTAGGCGCGCGCCAGGGTGCATGCCCAGCCAAAGCGTGCTAGCTCCCAGGTGAACTTGATATCCTGGACAGGCGCGCCTGTGTCCATCTGGGGAGATAGCTCCTGGCAGCGCGTCCAGTGCTGCAGCGGACCAGGAAAATCCAGGTGCATGGTTTGCGGCTCACCGCCGAACATGCGGATGCGGCCGTCTACAATTTCATCTGCTTCGCTCAGCAGGGCGGCGGCCGACTGTCCCAGGGTACTCGATAGTTTGATATCGGAGGGGAGTGATAACAAATTGGCACGCACCAGCCCTGAGGTCACGCGCGGCGGTTTGCCGGTTTGCCGGCGGTACCAGCCGGTGCGCAAGCCGGCCTGGTAGCGTGCATAGAGCAGCAGCGGGCCGGGACCGAGCTCTTGCAAGGCTTTGAGCGCCAGTAGAATGCGGTTCATGCCAGGGTATGGGCGATGGCTTCCAGCACCGTCCCCAGGTGCCGAATGGACTGCTGCAGGTCGCCGGGGACTTCCAGGCTGTGGTTAGCGCCCGGCAGCACGACCGCTGCCGGGCTGGTATCCTGCCGGATGCGCTCTAATGCCTGGGGGTCATAGGTCGAGTCAGCATCGCCAACTGCGAAGAGCGCCGGTCCACGGCACAGGCAAGCGGCCTGCACTAAGAGCGGCTGGTGCAGCAACGGGGTCAGCCAGATGGTGGCTGCATCAGATACCGCGCCGCCCGCCAACAGAAAGCCCATCGCCAGCGTGCCGATGGATTTGCCAACCAGCACCAGATGGGTATACGGGCGTTGGCTCTGCCCGGCCAGAAGACCTGCCAGGGCATCCGCACCGATGCGCTGGGCGCGCTCCAGCGGGGCTGCCGCCTCGAAATCCGGTTGGTTGTAATCGGTATGCAGCTGCAGAACGTCCGACCCGCGCTCTAGCAGCATGCGGGTGTTGTAATGTAGCAGTGGCATGTTGCAGGTATAGCGCAGGCCGGGAAAGAGAACGGCCAGCTCAGTTGCTGCGCCCGGCTGTTTAAGAAACTCGTTTGGAATGGGCTGGCCATCCTGTCCAGTAATCTCCAGCTGTGTGATCGACAGGTCGCTCATGGGTGGTTCCCGATTGGTACGGCCTGGCCGCTGCGCAGCGATTCTACGGCGGCAAAACTGGCCCGTGTGACGCCGAATAGCTGCTCGTAAGGGATCGGCGCTGGACCGCCGGCCAGCAAGGCGCGGGTGAAGGCCAGCCATTCATGCTGGTGGCCCTTCTCCTGGCGCAAGCGAGAGCGGATGGTCTTACGGCTGCCGCCGGTCACGAGCTCCAGCGAGCGGAAATCGTCCAGTACCGCCACCTGCCCGCTGCAGAATACTTCGACACGCTCCTTGGGAAAGGCTTTATCGCCGTTTGCCAGGTAGGTCAGCGTGCCCAGCGAGCCATCCGGGAAGGCGTAGGTCATGACGACATTATCCTCCCGGTAGCGGCCTATGTCCGGCAGGCCGCGGGAAATCACGCTCACCGGGGGCCGGCCGACCAGGAAAGTAAGGAAATCAATGAAGTGACAGGCTTCGCCGATAATGCGGCCTCCACCAAGGTCGGGGTCCTGCGTCCAGTGATTGAGCGGCAGGAATCCGGCGTTAACCCGGTAGTGGGCGGAAAGCGGTCCGGCGCGGCCGCGAAGGAAGTCGGCCAGTGCCTCTGCAAGGGGGGCAAAGCGGCGGTTGAAGCCTACCATCAACATGGGGGCATTTTCTGGGCGGCCGGTTGCCAGGGCGGCTTCGATCTCCGCCAGCTCGGTCTCATTCAGTGCTAGCGGTTTTTCGCAAAAGACGTGCTTCCCGGCGGCCAGCGCCGCCAGCACCTGGCGGGCATGCAGGTTGTGTCGGGTAAGGATGGCGACGGTGTTGATGTTGGGGTCGGATAGGATGCGATTCTCATCGCCGGAAGCATAGCCAAAGCCAAAGCGCCCGGCGGCGTGCTGGGCGTTGGCGCCGGACGCAGAGGCGATCCCGATTTTCTGTAATCCGGGGATATCCTTCAACGCCGGCAGCAGGACGGCCGTGGCAAAGTTGCCGGCTCCCAGGACACCCAGCCTGACTTCCGCGACAGGCGTGGCGCGGGAGGCGGTTGGCAGAGCGGCCGATCGCTGAGGGGTAACTACAGGCTGTTCGGTGATCTCGGGAGCCTCAGGATAGGTCAAAACCACCCCCAGGAAAGGTTCCTGCCCGTGCCCGGTGATCAGTGCATAGGCTTCAGGGGCCTGCTCTATGGGGAATTTATGGCTGACAAGGGGACGCACATCCACCTGTCCGCCGGCCAGCAGATCGACGAAGGCTTCTAGGTTGCGGCCTTCGGTCCAGCGCACGTAGCCGATCGGATAATCCAGGCCGCCTTCTTCGTACAGTGGGTCGTAGCGCCCGGGGCCGTAGGAGCGTGAATTGAGGAAGGTCAGCTCTTTTTCATAATAAATCTTGCGTGGCAAGCTGAGACCAACCGCCCCAATGGCGACCACCCGCGCCCGGTCACGCGCCAGAGTACCGGCCAGCTCAACCGGATCGGCAGAGGGCGTATCGGCGCAGATCAGCACTGCATCGCAGCCCCGGCCCCGGCTGAATGTGGCAGCGGCTTCTATCGCCTGGGGGCGCAGCACACTCGCAAAGCCCATCTCTTCTGCCAGGGCCACCCGCCGCGGGTCGAGGTCGACGCCCAAGACCTGGCAGCCGGCCGCCCGGGCGATCCCGGCAGCCAGCAGGCCGAGCAGCCCCAACCCGATCACGGCCACGCGCTCGCCGAGCTGCACCTCCGCCAGCCGAAAGCCGTGCAGGGCAATGGCCCCCAGAGTGCTGAAGGAGGCCAGGTCGAACGGCAAAGTATCAGGCAGGGGCGTCACCAAGATGGTTGGTACGGCAGCATATTCGGCGTGCACCGCGTAACCGCCCCCGGCACAGGCTACCCGCTGGCCGATATGCAGGTCCTGCACGCCTTCACCGAGGGCGACAATCGTTCCCGCTGAGGAGTATCCCAGAGGCATGGGTTGATCCAGGCGGCTCATGGCAGCTTCGAAGGTGGTTAACAACCCTTCTCGCCGGGCTTTATCGATGATCTGGCGTACCAGGTCTGGGCGAGAGCGGGCTTTGCCCACCAGGGATTTGCCAGCAAATTCAACCACCATACGCTCGGTACCGGCGGATAGCAGGGAGGCGGCCGTGTGCACCAGTACTTCGCCGGGTTGGGGTGAGGGTACAGGCACCTCAACGACGGTCGTCTCGCCGCTGCGTAAATTTTGAAGGACTTGTTTCATGAAGTCAGCTCTTTGGGTCGTTCCAGGCTTGCAGGATTTTCAAACAGGTTTTCATTATAATGCGATTTCTGCCCAGTAGTGAAGCCTGGCAGCCTGCCGCGAAACGCCGGTAACTCGCATCGAGCGGTCACGAGTCAGGCACATAATCCGCCTGCAGCTCCCACATCTGTCGAAAATAGCCGGGCTGTTCCATGAGGCTCGCAAAACTGCCGCGCTCCACGATTTGCCCCAAGCGCAGCACCAGGATTTCGTCGCAAGATTTCAGTCCGGCCAGTCGGTGCGTGATCAGCAGAGTGCTGCGATTCGGGTTGGTGGCCAGCAATTCCTGCATGACAGCGCTCTCGGTGAGGGCATCCAGGTTGGCAGTCGGCTCGTCCAGGATCATCACGGGAGCATTCTGCAGCAGCAGGCGGGCGATCGCCACCCGCTGGCGCTGCCCGGCGCTCAAGCGCAGCCCCTGCTCGCCGATCCAGGTAGCATACCCCTCTGGGAGGGTCTCAATCCATGCGTGCAGGTGGGCTTGCCGGGCGGCCGCTTCGATCTCGTCCTGAGAGGCTTTGGGTCGCGCCAGCCGCAGATTATCTCGCAGGCTGGCCGCGAACAGGTAGGTGTGCTGCGAGAGCACACCGATCCGGCTGCGCAGTTCGTAGCTGTTGAAAACGGAAGCGTCCCACCAGGCCGATGGGTTACCCGCCTGGCGCAGCAGGATTTCACCCGACTGTGGCACCCAAAAGCGCAACAGCAGCCCGGCCAGCGTGCTTTTCCCGGCGCCGCTGGGGCCGACAATCGCCAGGCGCCTGCCAGGGATGAGTTGGAATGAAACCCCTTCCAGGGCAGGCTGCGATGTGAGGTTATGGCTGATGCCTGAGATATCACGCGCCGCCAGGCGAGATGGGTAAGCAAAGCCCACCGCATTTAATTCCATTTCCAGCTGCTCGGGGACGGGCTGAGGTTGGGGCGGTTCCCGGACTGCAGGTTCGGCATCTACGATCTCGAACAAGCGTTGCGCAGCTTGCAGGCTGTTTTCCAGGTGCTGGGCAGCCACCGGCAATGGGTTGATGGCTTCGAAGCTGGCCAACGCCGCTAAAGCCAGGGATGCCAGGTATACGCCCTCGACCTGGCCGCTGCGAACCAGGGGGATGGCAAGCAGCAGGACTGTCCACATACCCAGGTGAGCCATAGCGCCGGAGAGGGCAGTTTGAGCGGCGCTCAGGCGCGCCAGGCGCCATTGAGCAGCCACCAGCCGCCGGTTTGATGCCTGGAAGTGCCCGGTAAACTGCCCGGCCAAATCGAAGATCGCCAGGTCGGCCAGTCCCTGAATACCGTCCACCAGCGCGATGTTCAACTGCACACGGGCAGTTACGTGTTCCCGGCTGGGTTTTCTCCCCAGGGTGTGGATAAGCAGCGGCAGGCCGATCCCGGCAAGCAGCCAGGCACCAGCCAGCACCAGAGCCATCCGCAGGTCAAAACTCCCCAACCAGAGCGCGACTCCCAGGGTAATCAGGATGGCTACCAGGGGTGGAGCCAGGACACGTACATAAAAGTTTTCCAGTGTTGCGATGTCGCCATGGATGCGCGCCAGCAAGTCGCCGCTGTGCAGCTGCTGTAGGCGGGCCGGGGCTAGGGGTTCCAACGCCCGGTAAAACGACAGTCGCAGGTTGCCTAACAGCCGGAAGGTAGTTTCATGGGAAAGGTTGCGCTCCAGGTAGCGGAACAGGCCGCGCCCGATGCCAAAGAAGCGCACCCCGACGATGGCTACCTGTAGCTCGGCGATGGATGGCTGCAGGGCAGCCGCAGACAGGATGTAAGCGGAGGTGGCCATCAGACCGATGCCGCAGGCAATCGCTGCGCTGCCGGTCATCACGGATAAGGCCGCCCACCCGGTGTAAGGCGCAGCCAGGCTCAGTAAGCGGAATAAGTTCTTCCATGCGGAGCGAGGCCGGCTGGCAAGGAGCTGATCGATGGGAGTCGTACGGGTCGCCTCCCGCTCGCTGCCAGGCATGGCGGCTGCCAGAGAGGCACTGGTCCATTCCCGCGAGGAAGGGTCGATATCCGGGCTCTCCCGCCGCGAATCGGATATATCACTCCGGGATGCCTCGGATATGCCCAAGGGAGCAGGCCGGATTTGTGGTGGCTGCGTTTCCTTGATCGGACCGCGGCGGTAAGTTTCTACCAGCTTTCGGTACAGCCCGTCTCGCTTGAGCAAGGCTTCATGCGTGCCGGACTCAACCACCCGACCTTGATCCAGCACCAGGATTTGATCTGCCTGCTGGATGGTATGCAGGCGGTGAGCGATAACCAGGGCGGTACGGCCGGCCAGCAGGCGCTGCAGCGACTCCTGGATCAGCGCCTCCTGTTCGTGGTCCAGGTTGGCGGTAGCCTCATCCAGGATCAAGAAGGAGGCGTCTTTCAAGAACGCGCGCGCCAGTGCCAGCCTCTGTGCCTGCCCACCACTCAGCCCAATTCCGCCCTCGCCCAGCGGTGTGTCATAGCCTGCGGGCAGTCCCTGGATGAAATCATGCAAGTTCGCCAGGCGGGCAGCCTGTTCCATCTCATGTTGGGTGGCTTTTGGTTTAGCCAGCCGGAGATTATCGGCCAGCGAGCCCTGAAACAGGTGGGGAGCCTGCGGCACCCAGGCCACCCGGTTGCGCCATTCCGCGGCGGGCATGTCTTCCAGCGGCCGTCCGTCTATGTCAATCCTCCCCTGCTGAGGTTGAAGAAAACCCATCAGTAAATTGGCGATGGTGCTCTTGCCGCCGCCGCTGGGACCGACCAGGGCAATCTTCTGGCAGGCAGCGATCTGGAAAGTCACCTCGTTCAGGGCATGCCGCTCGCCGGGGTAGGTGTAGGTGACGGAGTGAAAGGCGATGACCGGCGGTTGACCGCCGACCACCGACCGCTGACGGTCGCTAATCGGCGGAGGACGGAAGACGGAGGACCGAGCAGTCGCTGGATTCACCTCCGGGTAATACTCTTCGGTCGCCGGTCTTCGGTCTTCGGTCTGCGGTCGGCCGTCATCGGTCGTTCTTCCCAGCACTTCGAATATCCTCTTCGCCGCAGCGCTGCCCGCCATCCCGGCGTGGAAGCGCGCCCCCAGCATCCTGAGCGGCAGGTAAAACTCAGGCGCCAGGATCAAGACAAATAGCGCCTGCTCGAATGCCAGCTGTCCGTACAGCAAGCGCAAGCCGACTTCCACGGCGACCACGGCAGTGCTCAGCGTGGAGACCAGCTCTAGAACCAGGGCTGAAAGGAAGGTTACCCGCAGCACACTCATGGTAGTCTGGCGGAAGCTGTCATTGACTTGCTCGAGAACCTGGATTTGCGCCCGGCTGCGGCCCAGGATTTTCAAGGCTGTCAACCCCTGGATCAAATCCAAGAAATAGGCACTCATCCGGCTGAGAGTCTGCCACTGGCGCCCGGTCAGGGTTTGCGCCACGCTGCCAATCAGGATCATGAATATGGGGATGAGCGGCGCAGTCAGGAGCAGGACCAATCCGGACAGCCAATCGATCGGGAAGACAAACACCAGGATGATGACCGGGACAATTGCCGCCAACGCTAGTTGGGGCAGGTACTGGCTAAAGTAGGCATCCAGCGCTTCGACCCCTTCCATCGCCGTGCCGGTCAGCTCGCCGGTTTGCTGCTCGCTGGTGAAGGAAGGACCGAGTTTTTCAATGTGTTTATAGAGGGAATCGCGCAGTTCTTGTTTTATGTGCAGCGCGATCGAGCTGGCGCTCAACTCGCTGCCCCAGACGAAGGCGTACCGGATAAGGATAGCGCCCGCGAGCAGCGCCATCAGGATGGGTACCTGTTCCAGGCTTGTTTTCCCCGAGGACACTTCCAGGAATACCAGGGAGATTGTCCGGCTTAACAGGCTGGCCTGAAAGACAGTAAAAATACCACCGGACGCGCCCAGCCCGATGGTGAGCACCAGGGCGAACTTTCTGCGGCCGGCCAGCCGGAGCAAGTGCCTATCCAGGTTCATGAGTTAAATCATAACACGCACCCCGTTCGACCGGCTGAAATCTCCCCGGCGAACGGAGCGCGTGTGGGGTTGGAATTGGATATGTGGACTAATATTCCAGATGCGATTCGCTGGTTAGGCGCTTGCGGAATACAATGTAGCTCCAGGCCTGGTAGATCAGCACGATGGGGACGAAGATCAGCGCCACAATGGTCATCACGGTCAGGGTGTAGTCCGAGGAAGATGCATTGTAGATCGTCAGGCTGTTGGCAGGATTAGTGCTGGAAATCATCACCCGCGGATACATGATCAGGAACATGGTCACAAAAGTGAATGCAATCGTCACGCTGGTCAGGCCAAAGGCCCATCCGCTCATCTTCTTGTAAATAAAATAGCCGGCGAGCAGGATGGCAATCATAGCCGTAAGTGGGACCACCCCGGGATTAAGGCCAAGCCGATCCCGGATATCAGTTTCGAAGTAAGTGGCGACCAGCAGGCCGATCAGAACTACCACGACGACCGGCCACATGCGGCGTGCAGCAGCCAGGGCTTTTTCTTTGAGCTCACCGGTGAGTTTCAAACTTAAGAAGATAGCGCCGTGCAAAGTAAAGGTGACTACCGCAGCAATCCCGGCCAGCAGGGCATACCAGTTGAGCAGGGTAAAGAAACCGCCGGCATACTGCATCTCGGCATCGATCGGCACACCTCGCACCAGGTTGCCAAAGGCCACGCCCAACAGTAATGCTGGCACCAGGCTGCCGACGAAGATCAGCCAGTCCCACAGGCTACGCCAGCGCGGGTTCTTATCTTTGCTGCGGAATTCGAAAGCCACGCCTCGCCCGATGAGCGCCAGCAGCAGCAGGAAAAGCGCCAGGTAAAAGCCGCTGAACATTGTGGCATACCACATGGGGAAGGCAGCAAAAGTTGCACCGCCGGCGGTCAGCAGCCAGACTTCATTGGCGTCCCAATGTGGACCGATGGTGTTAATCATCATGCGCCGCTTGAGATCTACCTGGGCGGCGTCCTTATCCCGACTGAGGAATGGCAGCAGGATGCCAACGCCGAAGTCAAAGCCTTCCAGGATGAAGAAACCGATGTATAAGACGGCAACCAGTACAAACCACAGCGTATTTAGGTCCATGATCTACTCCTTCCTTATTCTTGCGCGCCAACCAGTGACGGGATCGTTTCCGGAGCGGCGCTCGGCGCCTGGATATCCAGGGGCGGGGGCGCCTGGCGGGCAAACTTGGCCAGCAGGTATATAGTGGCTACCATGAGGGCTGCATAAACCAGGGTAAAGCCGATTAAGGTTAGCAGGGCGGCTCCCCAGGAGACGACCACCGAGACACCATCCTCGATTTTCATCAGGCCGTACACTACCCAGGGCACGCGGCCCAGCTCGGTCATTATCCAGCCGGCGGTATTGGCGAGGTAAGGCAAAGCGATTGCCCACCCGAACAGGTGCAGGCTCTTTTTGTGGTTTTCTACGCTGTCACCCATCACCAGAAATAGTGCATACGCTGCCAGCCCCAGCATCA
This sequence comes from Anaerolineae bacterium, assembly GCA_041301395.1. Lineage (GTDB taxonomy): Bacteria > Chloroflexota > Anaerolineae > Anaerolineales > UBA4823 > CTSoil-045. The sequence continues at coordinate 13,467 of JBFYSP010000194.1, read as the reverse complement.
AGAATCCGGCTCCGACCATAACGCGGAATGACCAGTAGATGACCGGCACCGGTGGCACATAATTCCCCGGCCCAAATTCTTGCTCGGACTGCGCCTGCAGATTGTTGATGCCCTGGATTTCGCAATCGAGCTGGTTGTAAGCCAACAGGCAGAGCATACGCGGCAGCCGTATGGAGAAGATTTCTTCTGTCCCTTGCAGGTTGCCAATCGTCAGCAGGGAAAATGAAGCCGGCGATTCGGTCTCGTATAATCCTTCGGCCGCCGCGATCTTCATCGGCTGAGACTCTACCATGTGTTGAGTCTGGCTGTGGCCGTTCAGGATGACCAAAACAACGGCAAAAGTACCTAGGACGGCGGCCACCTGAAACGAGCGTTTGAATAGATCGGGATTGTTTTTGCGCAACAGGTGATAAGCGCTGATCCCCATAACGAAGAAGGCTGCCGTGGTAAGCCCGGCAGTGATGGTGTGCGGAAACATCACCCAGACATTGGGGTTGAAGATCAGGTCGAAGAAATTAACCATCTCGGCCCGTCCGTCGTTGATCACATACCCCACAGGTTCCTGCATGAATGAGTTGGCGATCAGGATCCACAATGCCGAGATGTTGGCGCCAATGGCTACCAACCAGATGACAGCGGCGTGCAGACCCTTAGAGAGCTTATCCCAGCTGAAGATCCAGATTCCCAGGAAGGTCGACTCGAGGAAGAAGGCCATCAGGGCTTCGATCGCCAGCGGCGCCCCGAAAATATCGCCAACGAAGCGGGAGTACTCCGACCAGTTCATACCAAACTGGAACTCCTGCACAATGCCGGTGACAACGCCCATGGCAAAGTTGATCACAAAGAGTTTGCCCCAGAATTTGGTCATCTGCTTGTAGATTTCCCGCCCGCTGCTCACGTAAAGGGTTTCCATCAGGGCGACCATTAAGGAAAGCCCCAGGGTGAGCGGTACGAAGAAAAAGTGATAGACCGTGGTGACCCCAAACTGCAATCGAGAGAGCATCAATGCATCCATATAATCGCTCCTTGTTGAGTTCTGACAAACGACCCGGGCAGCTCTGTCTTCCCTGGCGCAATTACCCTGCCCGTGTTCGGTGTCTACTATATAGTACAACCGTCTTTTATTGTAGTCAATAAAGATCGTCACCAGAATATTGTGACAAAAGTCTCAATCTTAATAAAAAACACCCCGGGAGGTTATCCCGGGGTGTGGTTGGGTTGGGAAGGTTGGCGGGTTAGTGACCCCAGAAACCGCCGTCTACCTTGCGGACATCCTCGGCGGTCATGAAAGCATCGGGGTCAATTTGCTGGACAAGCGACTCAAACTGGCCCGCCTGCCTGCGCAGCACACTGCAATTCAGGATACTCACAGCGCCATCCCGGCCAATGCCGGCAATCTCTGTGACGGCGAAGCCGGCCTCGCGTAGCCGCTCGGTCAGCTCGGCGCCGCGTCGCGGGCTGATCACGCGCAGATGGGTATAGCCAACTGCCAATCGGGATTCCAGCCACATGCCGGTCAGGATACCCGTTGCAAAGCCGGCCGAGTAACCCAGGTATTTTGCCCAGTCTCCCATATCGGAAAGCACCATGCGCAGAGCCGTGACAAAGACGAAAGACTGGAAGAACGCAAAGACCCAGGCCAGCACTTTGCGACCGCGCACCACCATCATCAAGCGGACAGTGTATAGTGACACATCCACCAGCCGCAGGAAAAAGATCGGTATTGCAGAGAGCAACACGGCCATGAGATTAATCAGGCGCGCCAGAAACCGCGCCGTACAGGGCGCACATCCTCGGCGGTGATAAAAGCTGCAGGGTCAACCTGGTGAACAAGCTTGTGTACCTGGTCTACATTCCGGCGCAACACGCTACAGTTTAACAGCGATACCATGCCATCCTTGCCACGCGCGGGTATCTCGGTTACGGCGTAACCGGCGGTACGCATCCGCTCGGCGATGGCGGTCCCCAGGCGGGAGCTGACAATGCTCAGCTGGGTATGGCCAATCGCCAGGCGCTCCTCGATCCACATGCCAACGACATTACCGGTGGCAAACCCGGCAGCATAACCGAGGATATTCAGTGGGTTGTCCAGGTTCTTCAGCACGGAGCTGATTGCCACGACGAAGATTAAAGCCTGGAAGAATCCCAGTACCCAGGCGATCGCCTTCTTGCCGCGCATCACCACCAGCACCCGCAGGGTATCCAGGGTCATGTCGGCGACGCGCAGCCCAAAAATCAGGGCTGCGCCCAGCCAGGCCTCAGGAGACAGGAATACTTCCATCGCTGCCTTCCGGGATCGTATGCGGTATGCTGCTGTTCTGCAATGCCGGCAGGTAAAGGTTTTCCATGTATTCCTTAACCATACGGCGGGTGCTAAACTGCGGCGCCAACGTGCGGATCGATTCTTTCATCCGGGCAATCCACTCGCCGGGCAGATTGTCTGATGAGCGGATCTGGTAATAGAGTGGAACGATTTCCTGCTCAAGTGTCTCGTACAGGCTCAAGGTGTCGTCCTCGTCCTGCTGTTCCGGGTCGATATAATCAATATCCTGGCCAATGGCCCAGCCATTGCTGCCGTTGTAGCCTTCTCGCCACCAGCCGTCCAGCACCGAACAGTTCAAGACGCCGTTCAAAGCCGCCTTCTGACCCGAGGTCCCAGAGGCTTCATTGGGGCGGCGCGGGGTATTCAGCCAGACATCCACACCCTGCACCAGCAAGCGCGCCAGGCCCATGTCATAATCTTCCAGGAAGACCAGCCGGCCGGCGCCTTCCGAGCGCTTGACTGCCCGGTAGACTTCTTGAATCAGCTGCTTACCGCCCTCGTGATCGGGGTGCGACTTTCCAGCGAAGATGATCTGCACCGGCATATCCGGGCGGTTGATGATTTGCAGCAGGCGAGGTAGATCACGCATCAACAGGTTGGCGCGTTTATACGGTGCAAAGCGACGGGCGAAACCAATAGTCAGGACATATGGGTTGAGCAGTACCCCGGAAGCCAGGATTTGCACCGGGTGTGAGCCGCCTTTCAGCCAGGTTTGGCGGGCGCGTTCGCGGATGTAATACATCAGCTTGCGTTTGAGGTGTCTGCGCACAGACCACAACTGATCGTCGGGGATGTTCCTGACCTGCTCCCAAATTTCCGGATCGTCGATGTGCTCCAGCCACTCCGGCCCCAGGTAGCGATCGTACAGGTAACCCAGTCGACGCGCCATCCAGGTCTCGGTATGGATACCGTTAGTGACGTGGGCGATGGGTATGTCGGCTTCAGCGCGTTCTGGCCACAGGAAGTTCCACATTTTTCGGGTGACCTGCCCGTGTAGCTCGGAGACGCCGTTGCGCCCCTGAGATAGGCGCAGCGCCAGTACGGGCATGCTGAAGGTGTCGCCCCAGCTTACCGTATGCCGCGCAAGGTCGATGAACTGCTCGCGAGTCAGCCCCAGCTGAGGCCACATGTGGGCAAAGTATTTGTCCATCAGCCACAGAGCAAACTCGTCGTTGCCTGCCGGAACAGGGGTATGGGTGGTGAACACGTTGCTGTCGCGCACCATCTCGGCCGCGGTATCAAATGGGGTTCCTGCAGCGATCAGCTCACGGATGCGCTCCAGCACCAGGAAGGCCGAGTGACCCTCATTCATGTGCCAGGCGCTGGGTGTGATGCCTAGCTTGCGCAGCAAGCGTACGCCACCGATGCCGAGCAGGATTTCCTGGCTGATGCGCAGGTCCAGGTCGCTACTGTAAAGCCGCGCCGTCAGGTTGCGATCCGCCGGGATGTTTTGCTCGATATTGGTATCCATCAGGTAAAGAGGCACCCGGCCAACATTCATCTGCCAGATGCGCGCATGCAAGTCGCGCCCGGGGAGCTCTACGGAGATGGTTAAAGGGCTGCCCTGGCTGTCTACCAGCGGGATCACGGGCAAGTTGTCAAAATCGTGACGGCTATAACGCGCTTCCTGCCAGCCATCTTCGGTGATGCGTTGGGTAAAATAGCCCTCAGAATAAAACAAGCCAACAGCGATGAACGGCAGGCCCAGGTCGCTGGCTTCTTTAGTATGGTCGCCGGAAAGCACACCCAGGCCGCCGGCGTATAACGGCAGGCATTGATGCAGGCCGTATTCCATCGAAAAATAGGCGATGACCTGATCCTTGTTTTGGGGGTACTGCTGGTTAAACCAGGTATCCGTGCGCGTCATGTACTGGTCGAATGCCTTCATGATCCGGTCGTAAAACTCGAGGTAGTAGCGGTTGTTGGTGACCGAGTTCAGGCGCGAGCGTTCGACCTTGCGTAAGAACAATACCGGGTTATGCCCTGCCAGCTCCCAGAGCTCAGGGTCAATTCTCATAAACAGCCGCGAGGCATCCGGATGCCAGGTCCACCACATGTTATAGGCCAACTCTCCTAGCTGGCTGATCCGCCGAGGCAGGCTGAAATGGTTCGGTGTAGTATTGCGAAAAGGTTCCATATTTTTTATTTCCTTTGTTTTGCTAAAGCCATATCCATAAAGTGTACGGTTCTCGAATTTTTAGGCGGATATCGCTTTAATCATATTTTATAAAATTAGGGTCGCCTGGATATTTTAGTTGATGTCCATCGAGCCAGGAAAGAATCTTACCACACGAAACACGCCTCAAATGGCGAAGGTTTATTTTATATTAAGCTTGTAGCCCCCTGATTTTGGAGATACAATAAAACAACATATTCATTGAGAGTCACAGCCTGAGGTAATATGGAGAATCCCCGCCTGGCAACGCAGATTCATCAAGGCCGGCAAATACCATGACCGAAACCATTCAGCTATTCGCTACCTGCATCATCGATACGCTTTACCCCGAGATCGGAAAATCCGTCGTGCGTGTCCTGGAGAAGGCGGGGGTGCGCGTGGAATTTCCAAGTGCCCAGACCTGCTGCGGACAACCGGTATTTAACGCCGGGCAGCGCGACCAGGCTCGCCCGCTGGCGATGTATAACATTCAGGTGTTTGAGAAGGCGCCGGGGCCGGTTGTCATACCTTCCGGGTCATGCACCGCCATGATCCGCCATGGCTACCTCGAGTTATTTGCCGATGACCCGCAATGGCTGATGCGCGCCAAATCCCTGGCCGACCGCAGCTTTGAGTTTACCGAGTTCCTGGTCGATTACCTGGGGGTGGTCGATGTGGGGGCGCGTTTTTCCGGGCGGCTCACCTACCATTCGTCCTGTCACCTGCTGCGCGGCATTGGCGTCAGCCGGCAGCCGCGCCTGCTGCTGCAGGCCGTGCAGGGCGCCGAGTTTGTCGAGCTGCCCTACTCGGAGGAATGCTGCGGTTATGGAGGAGTTTTCTCGGTCGAGCAGGCTGAGATTTCGTCTGCCATGTTGCAGCGCAAACTGGATAATATTGCTGCCAGTGGCGCACCAACGGTAGTCTCTTGTGATGGGGGCTGCCTGACCAACATCAACGGCGGCTTGCACCGAGGCGGCATGCCGCAGCGCGTGCGGCATATTGCTGAAATCCTGGCCAATCAGGCGGGCTGAGCTATGAGCACACCCTTCGAAACTCGCATTCACAGTTCCCTGTCTGACCCTGCCCTGCAGACTGCCTTGGATGGCAACGCCGAGCGCCGGCTGAAAGCCCGCCAGTCGGCTTATGCTTCCCTGCCGGACGACTTGCAGACTTTTCGCCGCCGCGCTCACGCTGTGCGGGCCGACGTGATCGCTAATCTGGAGCGCTACCAGGAACAGTTTATCGCCAATGCGCGCACCAATGGCCTGGTGGTGCACCTTGCGGTTGACGCCGCACAGGCGGTGGAAATCGTGCTCCAGATTGCCCATGCCCACCAGGCGCGCTTGATTGCTAAATCCAAGACGATGGTGGGTGAGGAGATCGAGATCAACCATGCCCTGGAAGCTGCTGGGATTTTGGCGGTTGAGACGGATCTGGGGGAGTATATCGTCCAGCTGCGCCACGAGCCCCCGGCCCACATCATCACCCCGGCAGTTCATTTGAGCCGCGCCCAGGTTGGCCAGACTTTCCAGGAAAACCTTGGCGTGCCGTTCACCGACGATATCCCTACCCTGACGGCCATCGCCCGCGGCGTGCTGCGCCAGACCTTCCTGACCGCTGATATAGGCCTGTCGGGAGTCAATTTTGGTGTGGTAGAGAACGGCGCATTGTGCATACTGACCAATGAAGGTAACGGCCGCATGGTCACCACCCTGCCCCCGGTGCATATCGCTCTGATGGGCATCGAGCGCCTGGTGCCAACGCTGGAAGACCTGGACTTGATGCTGGCATTACTGCCGCGCTCTGCCACCGGTCAAAAACTGACTGTGTATACCAGCCTGATGCGCGAGCCGCGCCGCCCGGACGAGCCGGATGGCCCGCTGCAGCGGCATATCGTGCTGGTCGATAATGGGCGCAGCGCTCTGCGCCGCTCACCGTTGGCCGAATCTTTATATTGCATTCGCTGCGGCGCGTGCTTAAATGCCTGCCCTGTGTTTCGCGAGCTGGGCGGGCACGCCTATGTTGGGGCAACCGGCCAAACCACAGCTTACCCCGGGCCGATCGGCTCCGTCATCTCTGCAGGATTGTTTGGCGAGCCGGAGTTTGGCCTGCTGGCGCGCGCCACCAGCCTGTGCGGCGCCTGCCAGGAAGCCTGCCCGGTGGATATTGACCTGCCTAAGCTGCTGCTGCGTGTGCGTGCCGGGATGGTAGCCTCAGACGAGCCGGCCGACCCAGATAAACCCAAACCGGCGCCGGCAAAAACTGCCGCCCGGCAAGGCTCGCACGTGCCTCGTTTTGAGGATTTTGGGCTGCGGGTGTTTACCTGGTTTGCAATCTCCCCGCGTCGCTATCGCTTTGCCCAGCGCAGTCTGGGTTTCGTAGGGCGCATTCTGGCACCCCGTTCAGCCTGGATGCACCTGCCGGCCGCTACCGGATGGGGCTTGAGCCGGGATATCGTCCGCCCGCCGTCCAGCCCCTTCCGGGATTGGATGGCAAATGAGCACCCCAATACCCCTGTGGATCAACTTCCCCCTGACCCGGCGGACAACAACAAGCAGGCAATATGGGCTGCTTCTCGACACGCGTTTGAAGGTGAGCCGGTTGCGCCTAAAGCGGCGGAAATCCCCTCCGAACTTTTGCTCGAGCGCTTCGAGCTCGAGCTTACTGCTCTGGGTGGACAGGTAATCCACTGCCAGGGTATGCTCGACCTGGTAGACCGGATCGTTGCTCTGCTGAAGGAAAACGAGATTGACTCCGTGATGAGCTGGGAGGCAGCAGAGCTGCCGGATGGCTTGCCGGCAGCTCTGCAGGCACAGGGAATCCAGCTGAGCCACCAACCCGATCCTCAGCTGCGCGCCGGCCTGACCGGCGTGATCGCCGCAGCGGCGGAAACCGGCACTTTGGCGCTGGCTGCCGGGCCAGGCCGGCTCCAGTCCGCCTCCTTGTTGCCCGAGCTGCACCTGGCCGTTCTGCATGCGAGAGATGTCCGCCCCACGCTGCTGGAGGTTCTGAAGCTGGATGCGATCCGGCAGGCTTCGGCTGCGGTCCTGGTGACCGGGCCTTCCCGCACCGCCGATATCGAGATGACGCTGACTATTGGCGTTCACGGTCCTAAAGAGGTGTATGTCTTCCTCCTTGATTCCGATTGACAGCCTGGTACTGTATAAAAACCGCCCGGCGCGCGTGCTGCGCGTAGCATCGCCCCGCGATGCGCTGGGGGCTGGCCGAACGAACGCCAGCGGGGGTGACCGGGTGGAGATCGAGCTGGAGAGCGGTGAGAGCCACAAAGTGCGCCTCAAGGATTTGCAGCTGCTGCATCCTGGGCCATTGGATGGGTCTGCCGGGCTGCGCCGCCTGGCAGAACTGAGTCCACAATCCGGAGATGTGCAAACTGCCTGGGAGATCCTGTGTGAGCTGCCCGGCGAGCATACCCTGGCCGAGCTGGCCGAGTTGATTTTCGGCGCATTCACCCCGGCCACGGCCTGGGCTGCCTGGTGGTGGCTGGCGGATAATGTGTATTTCCGCGGCACAGCGGACGCCCTTTCGGCCTGCTCGTTGCAGGAAGTGCAGGCGGTGCAGGCTGTCCGTCAGGCAAAAGCCGACGAAGCGCTTGCCTGGCTGGGGTTCCTGGACCGGGCGCGCCAGGGGAAGATTAGCCCTCAGGATCGCCCGTTTCTGCGCGAAGTGGAAGACCTGGCCCTGGGAAGACGAGCGGACAGCCGGGTGCTGCGCGACCTGGGACATGCCGAGACGCCGCAGGCAGCCCATACCCTGCTGCTGAGTGCGGGAATCTGGGATGAGCGGGTCAACCCGCACCCTGTGCGGCTAGGGATGATTTTATCTGCTCCCGGCCCAGAGCTGATCGACGGGCTCTTTGTTCCAGTATTGGATGAAACTCGCCTGGACCTGACCGACCTGCCGGCATATGCCATTGATGACCCGGGCAACCAGGATCCGGATGATGCCATCAGCCTGGATGGCGATCGCCTATGGGTGCATGTGGCCGATGTGGCGGCGCTGGCACCCTCCGGCAGCCCGGCGGACCTGGAAGCACGCAGCCGGGGTGGTACGCTGTATCTGCCCGAAGGTCCGATTCCTATGCTGCCTGTCGCAATCGTCTCGCAGCTGGGCATGGGCCTGGCGGAGATATCCCCGGCCTTGTCTTTTGGCCTGCGACTGGCGCCAGATGGCAGCCTGGCAGAGATCGAAATTCATCCCAGCCGGGTGCGCGTGCAGCGGCTGACTTACGAACAGGCCGAGCTGCGCATCGAAGAAGAACCTTTTCGGGGATTGTACTCTCTGGCCATGCGCTGCCGGGAGTTCCGCAGGTCCGCCGGAGCGTTGTTTATCGATCTCCCAGAGGTCAGGATCCGGGTGCTGGAGGGGGTACCGGAAATCCACCCGATACCCGCGCTACGCATGCGGGAATGCGTGCAGGAGGCGATGCTGCTGACGGGAGCGGCGGCGGCGCGCTACGCGATGGAACACGGACTGCCATTGCCTTTTGTTTCCCAGGACGGGCCCGATCCACGCCTTAAGGCAGAAATCATAACAGATGATCCCTGGCGCGAGCTAAGCCTGTCCGAGATGTACGCTTTACGCCGCCTGCAGCGTCCCGGCCGCGTGGGCGTCCAGCCTGGGGTACACGCCGGCCTGGGTCTGCCGGCATACACGCGTGTCACCAGCCCGCTGCGTCGCTACCTGGACCTGGTGGCGCACCAGCAGCTGCGCCTGCACCTGAGAGGTGAGCAACCACTCGATGTGCAAGAAATCCTGGAACGGGTGGGAACTTCAGAGGCAGCGCAAGGCGGCTTGAACCAGGCGGAGACGCTCTCCGAGCGCCACTGGACCCTGGTTTACCTGCTGCAGCACCCGGAATGGCAAGGAGAAGGCGTGTTGGTGGAGAAAAAGGGGCTGCGCGGGCGGTTTGTCTTGCCGGCGCTGGCGCTGGAGACGCAAGTTCACCTGCGCCAGGATTTGCCGATGGACAGCAGCGTGGTACTTAAAGTTAAGGAGATCAGCCTGGCCGAACTGGAGGCGTATTTCCAGGTCCAGGCTGCCTGAAACCACATTTAATCCTTTTCCCCAAACCTGGCCTGCCATTCGGCAATGATTTCCCGGTTGTAGCGTACGTTTTCCAGCCAGGCGCGCTGCAGTTTTTCGCTGGTCAACCCGGCGGCGGCCTGTCGAACGCGTTCATAAGCCCGACGCAAATACTCATCCGCCTCTTCAGATCGTCCAACTGCCCGCAGAGCACAGGCATGGGTGAAATACATCTGCTCCTGGCTGGTGAAACCTGCCAGGCGATCGGCGAGTGCGACGGCATCGGTAGTGCGCTCGGCAGCCAGAGCCGGTTCACCCAGGGCCAACATCAAACGCGCTTCCATATCAAGCGAAAAGGTTAATGGATATTCGGCGTCTAAATCTCTCCACCGAGCGCTTACCTGGCTGGAATATGCCAGTCCCTGGCGCCATTCGGCGGGGTCGTTACCCAGCCAGGCGGTATAGGCGAGGTTGAAAAATACATCCGGATAGGATTCGGGGTCGTCGCTGGCCTGGGCCATCTCCAGGGCTGCATCCATCTGTGTGTGGCCGATACCGAAGTTACCCAGGATGGCATGCAACCGGCCGCACCAGGCCAGTAAGTCGATCTGAGCACGCTTCAGGTCGCGCTGTTCGGCGATCTGCAGGGCAGTTTCGGCTTTGACCAGGGCTTCTTCATACAGGCCTATACTGGCGTACATCTCGGTGACGCTGCGGCTGAGAGCGAAGATCAGGCCCTGATCGGCCTGGCTGCGAGCGCGTTCGAGCTGGCGTTCGAGCAGGTCCAGAGCGCCCTGGTAATCGCCCTGGGCCTGGTAGCAGTAGAAAGCCATATTGGCAACGATCATCCCGACCGCCATATCCTGTCCAATTGACTCCGCCAGCTCCAGGCCTTCGTCGAAATACTGGCGCGCCTCGTCCAATCGTCCCATGCTGGCCAGCACTCCGGCCATGGCATTGAGCGCATTGCACTCCTCCGCCCGATCCCCCACTTCCCTGTGCAGGATTAAAGCGGATTGATAAAGCTCCAGCGCCTCGGTTTTCCGGTCCCGGGCATCCATGGCGATGCCCAGGCGGCGCAGGCTGGTGGCCTCCTGGCGGCGGTCCTTGATCTCACGGCTGAGCTGAACGGCCTGCTCGGCTGCCTGCTGCCCCGCTTCATCCTCACCCTTATTGATGTGGGCCAGCGACAGCAGGTATAGGCAGGGGATGACATCCGATACCTGGCCTGCCGCCTGGAATTTTTCCTTTGCTTGGTCCAGGAAGCGGATGCAGCGTCGTTGATCGCCATTGAAATTGGCCACGAAAGCCAGGATATACAGGGCACGGGCCTGGCGAACGGGGTCGTTCATATTGACTGCTAATGCCAGTGCCTGCTCTGCTGGCTGTGTGGCTTGAACGAAATCTGTGTGGGCGGCGTAGTTCGCGCGGGCCAGCAGGGCATCAAAGCGCAACCGGTTATCATCCAGGCTGTTGGCCAGCGCATACATCCGCTGCAGGTCGGCCAGCTCTTCCGGGCGGCGTGCTGTGTGGTGATAGACTTGCTCGCGCGAGCGAAGCAGGTCGAAGCAGTCGTTTTCTTCCTCGCAGAACTCCAGCGCGGCGCTATAGTAGCGGATGGCATCGTCGTTGGCATACCGCGCCTGGGCGCGGCGACCCGCTTGACTCAGGTACTGCAGGGCTTTTTCTGGCACCTCTGCCTGGGCGTACTGGTACGCCAGCGTTTCCAGGTCATCCGGGCGGTACTTCTCCAGCGCCTCAGCCGCCAGGCGGTGCAGCTTACGGCGGCGCAGGCCGATCAACCCTTCCTTGAGCGTGGTCGGGATCAAGGCATGCACAAAGCGGAAAGTGCCGCCGTTCTGGCTGCCGGTCTCTTCAATTAACTGGGCGTGCTCGGCTTGTTCCAGCGCCTCGATCAGGTGTTCTTCGTCCAATTCGACAGCCTGGGCGAGCACCTCGTAATCGAAATCGCGGCCCAGGATGGCTGCCATGCGTAGTATGTCCTGGTATTCGGCCGGCAGCTTGCCGAGCCGGGCCTGGATGGCGACGCGTACAGATTGCGGGATTTGCAGCTCGTTTAGAGCGGGGTGCTGCCAGCGTCCATCGACGTAGGACAGGCGCCCGCTTTCGACCAGGGATTTGCAGACTTCCTCGATGAAAAAGGGGTTGCCTTCCGTCTCGTGATAGATACCCTGCACAAAGGCTTCCGGCACCTGCTCGTTGAGCAGGGCAGCCAGCAAGCGGCGGGTATCGTCGGGCTGCAGGCGGGCCAGCTTAAGGCGGCTGGCCAGCCGTTCGCGTTGGATCGAGAGCAGCACTTCCTGGAAGGGTAAGGCCTCATCCAGCTCCACTTCCCGGTATGTAGTGATCATCATTATCGGTTGTCGGCGCAGGCGGCGCGCCAGGTGCCGCAGCAGGAACAGGGAGGCTTGGTCGGCCCAGTGAGCGTCTTCCAGCACCAGCAGGGTGGGCTGGCGCCGGCAAAGAGTAGTAAAGAACGCAACGATATTCTCAAACAATCGCTGCTGTTCGGACTGAGGGTCCAGGCGCGGGTTGGCGGAAATGCCTGGGAAGCGTAGTTGCAGATCGGGGGCGATGGATAAAAGATCCGCCAGGATGAAAGCCGGCAGGTCGAGATCTGGTACCGCGCCGTTGGATAAAGCCCGGCGGAAAACCTGCGCGAACGGCGCGTAGGGCGCGCTGATCTCCGGGTAGCATTCACCCACCAGCACCTTGCCACCTGAGATTTCCGCCAGCGTAATGGCTTCCCTTGACAGGCGCGTCTTTCCGATTCCCGGCTCGCCGCTGATCAGCAGCATCTGGCCTTCGCCGGAGACGGCGCGCTCCCACAAGGAGCGAACCTCGGCCAGCTCTCGGCTGCGCCCGATGATTCTGCCGCGTGTAATACGTTCCAACAGGTCCGGTTCCTCAACAATTGCAAGGGCCGGCCAGGTCAAAGCCACCGGCTCCAGGCGACGGATTACCTCGGTTGCTGAGGCCGGGCGTTCGTCGGGAGTCTTGTTCATCAGCTGGATGATCAGTGCATCCAGAGCCGGATTGAGCTGCGGGTTGTGTACTTTGGGCGGCGTGACGGGCGCATACAGGTGCTGGGTAATCACAGCCAACGGCTCTTCGGCCGTGAAGGGCAGCTGGCCGGTAGTGAATTCATACAACATCACCCCCAGGGCGTACAGGTCGGCACGCCCATCGACTTCGCGCCCCAGCGCCTGCTCGGGGGAGAGGTAATAGACTGTGCCCACGATCGCCCCTTCGGAAGTCAGGCGTGAGGCGACCGGCCGCGCCAGACCGAAGTCGGTCAGCTTGACGGTACCATCGGGGGTCACCAGCACGTTTTCAGGCTTCAGATCGCGGTGTACAATCTGGTGTTGGTGGGCATGATCCAGCGCCAGGCAGATCTGGCGGGTGATGGAGAGCAGCTCTTCCAGGTTAGCCGGTGGGCGTTGGTGGAGCGAATCGCCTTCCACCAATTCCATGATGATGTAGGAATTGCCTTCCGCTTCGCCGGCATCGTACACCGAGACAATATTGGGGTGGTTGAGGCGGGCGGCCGCCTGGGCTTCGCGCAGCAGCCGGGCGCGGCCTTCTGTTCCGAGTGCATGCTTGGAGAGCAGCTTGACCGCTACGTCTCGATCGAGCAGGGTGTCGTGGGCGCTGTAGATGGTCCCCATCCCGCCCTGGCCGAGTTTCACCTCCAGGCGGTAGCGGTCGTTCAAGAGCATTGAATCTCCCGAGAGTTGGTTCACGGTAGACATCCTTTGCCTGCCTATCTGCAGGTCTGGCAAAATCTTATCATATCCTACCTTCTGTGGTATTATCCAGCCCAACAATTTAACAGGATAATTGTTCGCAGTTCTTATCCAGAGAGGTGGAGGGACCGGCCCTGTGAAACCTCGGCAACCAGGCAGCAAGCAGCCATGGTGCCAAC
>JBFYSP010000172.1:0-9584 GCA_041301395.1 Anaerolineae bacterium | reverse complement strand
ATCACATTATGCCCGCCAGCGGCGGCCACTTCCAGGGCGCGCTTGACGTGCTCCTGCCCCTTGATTTCGCTAAAATCAGTGGGGACGACGACTTCGATATCTTCGATGGTGACAGGCGGTTGGGGCGGGATCGGCGCCCGCCCGCTGAGGTGATCGACCAGGGCAGTCAGCGAATCCACCGGGTAGACCTCCAGCCCAGGGATCAGGGCGGCTTCGGCGGCGTCGCCAGGCGGGGTGAAGATGCAGCGGAAGCCCTGTTGGCGCGCCAGGGCAGCCATTGGCAACACGCCGCGCACATGGCGCACACTGCCGTCCAGTGAGAGCTCGCCCACCACCAGGGCACCGGCTGCGGCCTGCGCCGGCACCAGCCCGCTCATCAGCACCACTCCCAGCGCGATCGGCAGGTCGTAAGCCGGCCCTTCCTTGCGCACCGAGGCCGGCGCCAGGTTGACCACGATGCGCAGCCGCGGGTAAGGCAGCCCGGCGTTCTTGATCGCCGAGTACACCCGTTGCCGGCTCTCGTTCACTGCGGCGTCGGGCAGGCCAACAATGTCGATGCCGGGTAGTCCTTGAGTGGTGTCGACCTCAACTTCGACGATCACCCCTTCCAGGCCGATCACGGCGCAGGAAAAGACTCGTGCAAGCATGAGTTTAGTTTAGAGGCGGTTGGAGATATTGTCAAGCAATTTCGCTTTGGCACCGAAATGGGTCTATACTTTATTTAAATATTGAGGCCTGTCATGTTTGAACTCCCTGAATTCATCACCCTCACCCGACAAATCAACGATACTCTGACCGGGAAGATCATCCTTCGAGGGGCGCTGGGCAACAAGCCGCATAAATTCGTCTGGTACAACCAGACTCCGGCGGAGTTTGAGCGCCTGACTATGGAGAAGACTGTCGGCTGGGCCTGGGCCAAAGGCAAGTGGCTGTTCATCCCCCTCGAGCCCGGCTACGTATTGGTCTTTGGGGAATGCGGCGGAAAGATCCTCTACCACCTGCCCGGGGATAAAACACCCGACACCTATCACCTCTATCTATCATTCGAGGATGGCTCGGCCATGTCCGCCACCACACAGATGTGGGGCGCCATGGAACTCTACGAAAGGGGCTGGGAGCAAGAGCGCCAGTATATCCAGGGCATGCGCCCTACCCCGACCGAGCCCGAATTTACCTTTGATTACTTCGACACGCTGATCGACACGCTGCTGGCGGGAGAAAAACGCAGCCTGAAGAGTTTGCTAACCCAGGACCAGCTCATCCCCGGCCTGGGAAACGCCATTGCCCAGGATATCCTGTTTCGCGCCCGGCTGCACCCCAGGCATCCCCTGGCAGACATGGATGGCGCCCAACGCCGTGAGCTGTATGATTCGATCCTGAGAACGGTAGCCGAGGTGATCGAAAAAGGCGGTCGCTACGATGAGGTGGACCTCTACAACCAGCCCGGGGGATATGTGCGCCTGATGGATAAGCAGGCACTGGATCGCCCATGCCCGGTATGCGGCGGCGCTATCGTCAAGATGCAATATCTGGGCGGGTCGTGTTACGTTTGCCCAAATTGCCAACACTGAATTAACCACTGCGTGGTTTTCCAGAAGCACAGCCTGCATCGTCCAGGGGCGTTATAATTCCCTTATGCACTTCACGGCTGCTTCTCGCTGGTTGCTCCTTCTGCGGGGGTATGCGCTGGCGATCCTGGTTACACTGGCGCTCACACTCCTCATGTACCCATTGCGCCAGCAGCTCAATACCACCACCATCGCCCTGCTGTACCTCCTGCCTATCACCCTGAACACCACCCTGTGGGGTTTGGGGCCAGGGCTCATCTCTGGCCTGCTGGCTTTCCTGCTGTACAACTACTACTTCCTGAAACCCTACCAAACCCTGATCGTGCACCAATCACAGGATATCACCGCCCTGTTGATCTTCTTTGTGGTAGCCGTGGTGATCAGCCAGCTTGTCGGGCGGGCCAGGGAAAACCTGGCGCAAGCACGAGCCAGCGAGCGCGATTCGACGCGCCTGTACGAGCTCAGCCTGGCCCTGGGCGGCGTCAATCACGAACGGGAAATCGGACAAATTCTGGCAACCCATACCCTGGAGACCTTCCAGGCTGAGTACGTGGAAGTTCATATCGCAGCCAACGGCGCTCCGGATGCCTTCAACATTCAGGAACCACGCGGGATGTTAAAGCCGGCGGTAAGCCCTATGGTCAGCATGCCGCTCGAGACGACGCGCAAGCGGCTGGGTGTAATCTACCTGTGGCGCAATCTGGAGCCGCTTATCGGCACAGAGGAACGCATGCTGCGCACCTTCGCCACCCAGGCAGCGCTGTCCCTGGAACGGGCTACCCTGGCTCAGGCTGAAACGAAAGCCCATATCCTGGAAGAAAGCGACCGCTTGAAATCGGCTTTGCTGTCTTCGGTATCGCACGAGCTGCGCACGCCCCTGGCAACGATCAAAGCCTCGGTAACCAGCTTGCTGGCCGGCGATGTCGATTGGGAGACCCAGGCGCGCCAGGATTTGCTGGAAACCGTCAACGAAGAGACTGATCACCTTAACCGGCTGGTTGGGAATCTGCTGGATATGTCGCGTATCGAGGCCGGAGCGCTCAATCCGGTTCGCCAGTGGAACGTGCTTACAGAAATCCTGGAAAGCGCCTTGCAGCGCATCCACCGCACCGCTCAGGATTACCGCATCGAGACCGATATCCCGGATGACCTGCCGCTGGTGCCGGTTGACTTCTTGCAGATCGAACGCGTCTTTGTCAACCTGGTGAGCAACAGCACCAAGTATGCCCCGGTCGGCACCATCATCCAGATCACTGCCCAGGTTCAGGAACCCGATTCGATATTAGTCCAGGTAACCAACCAGGGTCCGCCGGTCCCGCAGGAACACCTGGAGCGCATCTTTGATAAGTTTTACCGCGTCACGGATGCCGAGCGTGTCACAGGCACCGGATTGGGTCTTTCGATCTGCAAAGGGATCATCGAAGCCCACGGCGGCCGCATCTGGGCAGAGAATTTACCGGATCGCTTCGCCTTTAATTTCTGCCTGCCCATCACCTGGCAGGGGAAATCACCCGCGGCAGTAGACCCCGAGACGTTATGAGCACCGAACCGCACATCCTGGTGATTGACGATGAGCCGCAAATCTTGCGCGCCTTGCGCACCATCTTGACAGCTAAAAAATTCCGTGTCACCACCGCCAGCCGAGGTGAAGAAGGCCTGGCCCTGGCAGCCACAACTCTGCCTGACCTGGTGATTCTGGATCTGGGACTGCCGGATATCGACGGCTTCACCGTATGCGCTCGCCTGCGAGAGTGGAGCAATGTCCCCATCATTGTATTATCCGTGCGCGAAAGCGAAGGGGACAAAGTGCGCGCCCTGGACCAGGGAGCCGACGATTATCTGGTGAAGCCTTTTGGCATCGAAGAGCTGCTGGCGCGCATCCGGGTGGCGCTGCGCCACGCCGTACAGACGCCCGGCGGCCAGGAAACCATCATTAAAGCCGGCGACCTGAGCATTGACCTTGCTCGCCATATCGTCACCCGCGACGGAGCAGAGGTCAAACTGACTGTCACAGAATTTAAACTGCTTGCTTACCTGGCCCATAACCCCGGGCGTGTGCTTACCCACCAGAGCATCCTGAGTAAAGTATGGGGCATCGAGTATATCGGCGACGTCGAATACCTGCGTGTTTACATCAGCCAATTGCGCAAGAAACTGGAGCAGGATTCCCGGCATCCCCGGCATCTGCTGAGTGAGCCAGGGGTAGGCTACCGTTTTTCGGAAGGCGAGTAAATTTCCGTTACAAAAGTACATAAAAACCAGGGAATAGATCCAATCCCTGGTTTTTATTTTTTTTTAACGCCTGCGAGCGATACCTTTACGGCGCCTTTATTTTTACGCGATATAACCCCTTTTATGTCAGAAAGGAGGCCATATGGCTGTTAATCGATCCCCCGGAACCCTGATTTCCGATAGCAGGCCCTTACCTTCGTTCAAGCGGTTGGTGGTCCTGATCCCGCCTGCCGACCTGGATGAAATCAAACTGGCGCGCCGATTGCGGAGCATGATGGTGCCGTTTAAGACAGGCATCCTGTTGCTCGCTCTGGTGAATCATGAGGACGAGGATTCCCTGGCACGCCGCAGGCTGATTAACCTGGCAGCCATTCTCCACGACCCGCTTTACACGGTAGAGAGCCAAACCGTCTATGGAAACCGTTGGATTGCGAAAATTCAAGAACATCTGTCTCCCGAGGATATCCTGGTGTGCTTTTCCGGGCACAATACCTCCATCTGGGGTTCGAAAAGCCAGCCGGTCAGACAGACTCTACTCAACAAGCTGCCCTACCCGGTAATTATCTTAACCAGCCCTGCTATTAAAAATATCCCCAGCCAGGCATTAAGCCGGCGAATTTTGGGTTGGGTGATTTCTTTTGTGATCATCCTGGTGTTTTTAGGGCTCGATATGCGCATCGTCCAGGATACCCAAGGCTGGGTCGGAGCTGTTTTGCTGGGAATGGTCATGCTAATAGAAGCCGGCCTGATCTGGAGCTGGAATAGCTTCTGGTATTAATTTATCGCTAGAGGAAGAGTCAATTGTTATTTTCAATTGGATTATTAATTGTCATTGTTTACCTGGCCTACCGGTCCTCGCCGCGCGAGCGCGAAGAAGATAAACATATCCATGGGGCCGGGCAGATCGGCTTGCTGGCTGCTGTGGCACTTTTTGGCGTGGACTACTACACCTCGTTCTATTATGGCACCGGCGAGCTGATGAGCGCCTTGCATCCCTTTGGCTTGCAAAAGCTGGCTTATTACTCTGTGGCTTTAATTGCCCTGGCCAACTTCATCTTTGGCGCGTTATATATGTACTCCTTGGGAATCTTCAACGAGGGCGGCGGCTCCTATACCGCATCCATGCGCTATCTGAAGCCCACCCTCAGCCTGATTGTAGCGGTCACTTTGATCCAGGATTACGTGCTGACCATCGTCGTATCGGCCCTGTCTGGCGGCGATCAACTGCTCTCCATTTTGGGCGCCTACGGCACCAATTGGATCTGGCACTTCGTTATTGGCGCAGTCCTGGCCGCGATTACCTGGTACCTGACCATCCGCGGGCGCGGCGAATCGGCGCGCATCGTTTTCATCCTGCTGGGCGTATTTGTGATGCTCACCCTGAGTATGGCGATTGGCCTGGCGATGGCGCACTTTAAAGACATACCGCCCATTGCCAGCACAGAGCTGATCAAACCGGCCTCCATCAGCCAGGCGCTTTACCATCTGCTCACCGCGACCATGAAGGGTATGGTGGCTCTCTCCGGCCTGGAGGCAATGTCAAATGGCATCCAATTTGTTAAGGATGAAGATGTCAGCCTGGTAAAATGGGGCAAACAGCACATGCCGCGCCTGAATGGGCTGTGGCACTTTTACAGTGGGAAATCCGGCATTGGTCGTTTCGTGCAGACCTCCTTCCTGTTCTACGGTGGGTTGACCACTCTTTTCCTGGTAATGTTCTCGCTGCGTTTCAACGTATTCGACGGGACCCTGGGGCGTACACTGGTTGGCAACCTGGCCTATATTGGGTTTTCCCAGCTGCCGGGGGGCAATCTGCTCTTCTGGGTGTACCAGTTCCTGGCGGTAGCATTACTGGCGGCCGCCTCGATGACTGCCTTTCAAGATGCCCAGGCCACCGAATGGCGTGATGTGGCCATCGGCGAGATCCCAGAGGCTATCGTCTACCGCGACCCGCGCGGCACCTTCACCCGCTCGGTAACCATTACCTTCGGCATAGCCGTGCTGATCATGTTCCTGGTGCGAGGCCAGACGACTCGAGCCGTGCCTTTTTATGGCGTGGGCGTGTTCATGCCCATCATGGTGATGGGCCTGGCTGTGCGCAAGCACATCTTGCAGCATTACACCGGCCGGGTGCGCCGCTGGGGCAGTTTCGGCGCCGGGGTGGCAGCCGCTCTGGCAGCCCTGGTGTTCGTCGGACAGATCGCCGGCAAGTGGACCGAAGGCGGCTGGGTGGTGCTGATCTCCTTCAGTTTGCTGGCTATTGCCGCCCACCTGCTTCTGCTCTCACCCCTGGGCTTTCGTGAGCCGCAGCAGATTCACCGCATTGTACGCGATAAGGCGCGTGTGAAAGGTGCAATGGCTTCTATCGTCGAGTGGCAATCGTTGGTAATGCAGGAATACCGCTATTCGCTGCTGGTCTTTGCATCCAAGGCCTCAGCCAGATTCTTCGCCCTGTTTGGGGTCTTCCTCCCCACACGCTACTACCCGGTGCCGGCTCCGGCCGGTGATTACGACCATGCCCTGCATGTCGATCACCCGGATGCTCCCTCCCTGTTAGAGCAGTACCTGCAGCCCAAGGACGAAGAACCGCGACTGGGCGGAAAACCGAAGGAAACTGCCTCTCCAATCGATGGGACAGGGATATAAAGGAGGAGTTCCAGATGCCTAAAACGACGGTTCCGACCCAAAATTCGGGTAATCCAACCAACAGGGCTCAAAAAACGGGCAGCCCGGCCAGTTACCTGGCGCAAGAATACAACCGCTGGCAACTCCTGCTTGACGCCCAGCCAACCCTGGTACAACGCTTCCTGGAGGCCCAGGCGCGCAACCTGGCTGAGGCGTTACTGGCGCGTTCCCCTCAGGTGCGCTTTAGCCTGCCCGATCGCGTGGTTGTCGATCCTGCGGAGGCCGATGAGGCCATGCCGGCCACTCTGCCGGTACCTGCCAACGAGCGAGAACAAATGACCGGCGGGTTAATTGATCGCATGACCCGTGCAGACGTGAACACCATCCTGGCGCAGCGGCTGGCCGAGCTGGAGAACGCCTCCAACCAACCTGTATCGGTAAGCGCCGGGCTGATCCGTCACAGCACAGCCAGGCACATGGTGTACGCCATGCTCCCCTCCGGCCGGTCTGTTACCTACCGGACAGCTGTAGGCGATGAAATCCCCTCAATTCCTGTGGATGATGGCCTGGAAGCTGCCTCAGCCATCACGGCTACAACAGATGCCATTGCCGAAGGCGAAGCCGGGGCGGGCGAAGAAGGACGTGGGGAGTTGCTGGTCCCGTATGTGCCCTGGGCGCGCCGTTTTTACCTGCCCCAATGGGTGCCTTTGGACGAGAAATATCACCTGCTGGTCAATTCCGCCAGTGAAGCCGAAGCCGCCATAGCCTCTATGCAGCAGTACCTGCGCATTTTGCACGCCGCCGTCAGCCTGGCGCCTTACATGGTGGTCGACGAGACCTACCAGCTCAAACGCTATGGGATTTTAGGCCAACTGGTCAACCAGGGCCGCGCCATGGCGCGCTACCAGACCAAAGAGATTATCAAGACCATCCATCGCCGGGCAAAGGCCCAGGACCTCAATCGCGGCCTTAGCCTGAGCCTGCCTTACTTCGATGACCAGGTCTTGCGGATCGCCATGCATGATTTTGAGGTCATACCGGCCGGCAGGATCATGTTTACAGCGGCACTTGTCGTCCGAGCAGCCCGCCAGGAGCAGGTAAAAGTGGCCCAGGATACCCGCCTCAGCCCGTCCACCCGCAAGCACCTGCTGGAGGAGCTGCAAAACCTGGAAAAGGCCTTCGGAAATTAGCGCAGAGCGCCTGCCTGGCCGGCTTGCAGGCACAGAAGTAAGCCGGTGGTACCTATCCAGGTGCATGGTTTAATCCGATGGATTCGCGCCCGATCTACTCGCTGAGAGCGACCGAGGTATATACCGCCTTGGAGACTACACCGGAAGGCGTTCTCTCCAGAGATGTACCTGCGCGCCTCGAACTGTACGGCAGCAACCTGCTGTCGGAAGAAGTCAAGGATTCGCCCTGGCGCAAATTGTTCGGAACCATCGGCCATCCGCTGGCGCTCCTGCTGTGGCTGGCCGGTGCGATTACATTTTTAATCGGCGAGCCCGGTCTGGGGCTGGTCATTTGGGTGTTGGTGCTGTCCAATGCAGGCTTTTCATTCTGGAGAGAGCATCGCGCTGAACAGGCCATGCAGGCTTTACGCAGCCTGCTGCCTGCCTATACCCGGGTGAACCGCGACAGAGTAGAGACCCAGGTACCCACCGAGCAGATCATTCCCGGCGACCTGCTCATCCTGGCAGAGGGAGATAACATCCCGGCTGATGCGCGCGTCGTTGAAGCCTATGGCCTGAGAACCAATGAATCGACCCTGACCGGCGATTCAATTCCGGCGCGCAAATCGGCCGACGCCTCCCTACGCGAGGGGTTCAGCGAGCTGGAGCGCCCCAACCTGGTCTTCGCCGGCACTTCAATCGTATCGGGCACCGGCCGGGCGGTCGTCTATGCCACCGGCATGTACACCCAGTTCGGCCGCATCGCCCACCTCACCCAGGCAGTCAAAGAAGAACCATCACCCCTGCAAATCGAGCTGGCCGGACTGACGCGCAAGATTGCCCTGGTGGCGCTGGGGATCGGAGCCATGGTATTCCTGGCAGGTACTTTTGATGTTGGCCTGGACCGATTAGAAGCCTTCTTGCTGGCCATCGGGATCATTGTGGCCGTCATCCCCGAGGGCTTGCCGGCTACCGTCACCCTTTCGCTGGCCATGGCAGGCCAGCGGCTGGCCCAACGCGGTGTGCTGGTCAAAAAGCTTTCCGTGATCGAGCGACTGGGCACAGTCTCGACAATTTGCACCGATAAAAGCGGCACACTGACGCAAAACCAGATGACGGTGCGAGAAATTTGGGTTGGCAAGCAGCGCTATTCCGTCTCAGGGATTGGCTATGAGCCCACAGGCCGCTTCTCTCCCAACCCGGACGGTCAGCTGCAGGCCGGCGACCTGAACCAGCTGCTGACCGCGGCCATCCTGTGCAATAATTCTCGCCTGAATCCACCCACCTCTGCACAACCCCGCTGGACTACACTGGGCGACCAGACCGAAGCCGCTCTACGGGTCGCCGGTCTGAAAAGAGGCCTCAAGGAAAACGAGCTGGCAGCGCGTTACCCTCGCATCCACGAGCTGCCTTTCGATGCCCGGCGCAAGCGGATGAGCACAATCCATCGCCACCAACCGGGAGGCATCTTCGCCACCCACGGGGAATCCTCCGCCGGGCAGCGCCCGGCGGAGGTGGTCTTTGTCAAGGGTGCACCGAGGGAGGTGCTGCAGCTTTGCCGGCGGGTGTTGATCTCCGGGAAGGCCATCGACCTGGATGATCGGCTTCGCAGCCAGATTCTGGACGTGAACGATGATTATGCCCGGCAGGCCCTGCGTGTGCTGGCCCTGGCGCGCCGCGAGCTACCGCCCCGTACGGGCAGCTATACGGTGGAGAGCGTGGAATCAGACCTGACTTTCCTGGGGTTAATGGCGATGCACGACCCGCCCCGGCCCGAAGTTCACCAGGCGGTACGCGCCTGCCAGCAGGCCGGCATTCGCATGGTGATGGTCACCGGCGATTACGGCCTGACCGCCGAATCGCTCGCCCGGCGCGTTGGCATGCTGACCACTCCCAACCCAGCCATCCTGACCGGTGCGGAGGTGGAAGAGCTGGACGATCTCGGGCTGCAGGCGGCGTTAGAACACGAAACCATCTTCGCCCGCATGGC
>JBFYSP010000090.1:0-44502 GCA_041301395.1 Anaerolineae bacterium | reverse complement strand
GCTCAATGACCAAGCCCTGATCGACATTGCTTACGAGCTGCCGCAGGACATGGTAGCGCTGGGTAGGGTGCCGGGCATGAACGAAGGGCAGCTCAGACGGCATGGCCAGCGCATCCTGGAGGCGGTAAGGCGCGGTCTGCAAGCCGGACCGCTCTATGCGCCTCGTTCTCCCCGTCCTGATGACGCCTACTTGCAGCGCTTGGATGCCCTGCGTAGCTGGCGAAAACAGGCGGGCCTGGACATGAGCGTCGCTTCGGATGTAGTCCTGCCACGCGACCTGCTCACCGAGCTGGCCGAGCAAAACCCGCAGGGACCTGATGAGCTTAAGGTCATCTTGCAGGACGTCCCTTGGCGGTTGGAGCACTTTGGCAGCCAGATTCTAGACGTCCTACGCCGCGCTTAGGCATTCGCCGCCCCGAGGAATGGGGTGGTTTTTATAACCAGATTGGAGTAGCGAATATGAAGATCACTTTCCATGGCGCAGCGCGCACAGTCACTGGATCGCAACATTTAATCGAGGTCAATGGCAGCTCTCTGCTGCTGGATTGTGGCTTATACCAGGGCCCGCGACGGGAAAGTTACGAGCGCAACCGCCAGTTTCGCTTCGACCCGCGCCACCTGGATGCGGTGATCCTCTCACATGCCCATATCGATCACAGCGGCAACCTGCCAAACCTGGTGCAGAACGGTTACCAGGGGCCGATTTACACGACCCCAGCTACCGCACATCTCTCCCGGATTATGCTGCTGGACTCGGCGCATATCCAGGAAGCAGACGCCGAGTTTATCAATCGCAAACGGGCTGCCCGTCACGAAGAGCCGGTTGAGCCGTTGTACACTGTTCCGGATGCCGAACAGGCCGGTGAATATCTGCAAGATATCCCTTATCAACAGTCTTTTGAACCAATTCCGGGCGTGGTGGCCCACCTGGTGGACGCCGGGCACATCCTTGGATCGGCGGCGGTGGTGCTGGATATTGATGATCACGGGCGAAAAATTCGCCTGTGGTTCTCGGGCGATATCGGGCGGCGCGGCCTGCCCTTGATCCGCGATCCCATCCTGCCGGATCGCCCGGACTACATGATTATGGAGACGACTTATGGTGACAAAGTCCACCGCGATCCGCAGCGGGCTTTTGAGGAGCTGCGCGATCTGGTTGTACGCACGGTGAAGCGCGGTGGCAAGGTGATCATTCCGGCTTTTGCCGTCGGGCGCACGCAGGAAATTGTCTACGCCTTACACCAGATGATGGTTAGCGGTGATATCCCGCCCATCCCGATTGTGGTGGACAGCCCGCTGGCAATCAACGTCACCGAAGTGTTCAACGATTTCCCGGAGTGCTTCGATGATGAGACCTGGGCTTTCATCCGTTCCGGGAAACACCGGGATGTTTTTGGCTTTGATCACTTGATTTATACCCGCTCGGCGGATGAATCGAAAGCACTGAATAACCGTAAGGAGCCGATGGTCATCATCTCGGCATCCGGCATGGCGGAAGTCGGGCGTATCCTGCACCACTTAAAAAACAACATCGAAGACCCTAAGAATACAGTCTTGATCGTTTCCTGGCAGGCCCCCAATACGTTAGGAAGGCGCATCGCCGACCGCGAGCCGGTGGTCAAGATATTCGGGGAAATGTATCAGGTGCGGGCCGAGGTAGCCACCATCGGCGGGCTTTCCGCCCATGCCGGCCAGAATATGTTGGTGGAGTATGCCCAGGCGGCGCAGGGCAACCTGCAGCAGGTTTTTCTGGTGCATGGCGAGCCCAAGCCGGCCGAAATCCTGACCGAGCGGCTGGCCGATACCGGCATCAGCCAAGTGGCCTACCCGGATCTGCACAGCAGCGTGGAGATATAACAAAACGACGGACGACCGCAGACGGACGACCGCCATTTTGCCAACTCCGGCACGGTTAGCCAGCGCCGGATGGTTTATTTGCCAGAAATTGCTTCCAGGCTGTCGTCCAGGATGGTCAGTGCCTCATCTACCTGCTCGGCGGTCACATTGATCGGTGGGATGAAGCGGATCACCTGTCCGAACAGGCCGGCCATGTAGCCCAACAGGCCGCGCTGCAGGCAGTTTTCCAGAATCTGCGTGGCTGCTTCTGGGTTGGGTGTCTTGTCGCTTCCCGGTACGATCAGCTCCATAGCGACCATCAATCCAACGCCGCGCACCTCGCCAATCATCGGGTATTCACCCTGGAGCTGGCGAAAGCCCTCCAGGAAGCGCTCACCCATGACCCGGCAGTTTTCCAGCAGATTTTCCTCCCGGATGACTTCTAGCGTTGCTAGCGATGCAGCGCAGGCGATTGGATTGCCGCCAAAGGTTGTGCCATGTGAGCCGGCCTTCCACTGGCTCATCAGCTCCCGGCTGGCTACGGTGGCGCCTAATGGGAAGCCGTTGGCGATGCCCTTGGCAATCGACATGATATCCGGCTGCACGCCAAAGGTCTGGGCGGCGAACATCTGCCCCGTGCGCCCAAAGCCGGTCTGCACCTCGTCCAGGATTAGAAGGATGCCGTGCTGGTCGCACACCTGGCGCAGCCCTTGCAGGAAACCGCGCGGCGGCACAATGTAGCCGCCCTCTCCCTGCACCGGCTCGACCAGGATGGCGGCCACCTGCGAAGGCAGAATCAGGCGTTCGAAGACTTTTTGCAGTCCTCCCAAACTCCAGGCCAATACAGACTCCTCATCTTCTCCCAATGGGCAGCGATAAGGATAAGCATAGGGCGCAAAGTATACGGAGGGCACAAAGGGCTCATAGTGGTTGCGGTACTTGGCTTTTACCGAAGTCACCGAGGCAGCCCCGTAGGTGCGGCCATGAAAGCCACCCTCGAAGGCAATGATTCCCGGCCGGCCGGTGACATAACGCGCCAGCTTGATGGCGCCTTCCACCGCCTCGGCGCCGCTGTTGCCGAAGAAGAACATGTTCATTCCCGATGGCAGCACTTCCGGCAGGGCTTCGACCAGGCGCAGCAGCGGCTCGTGCATGGTGATGCCGACCGCACTGTGCGAGAACTTCTCCATCTGCTCGCGGGCGGCTGCCAGTACCTTGGGATGCCCGTGGCCGAGGTTAGTCACCGCGATTCCGGAGGTGAAATCCAGGTAGCGGCAGCCGTCGGCAGTGTACAGGTAGGCGCCTTCTGCCCGCACAGCCGGGAGCAGGGGCCAGTCCTCAGCCAGGCTGGGCGCTAAACGCTGACGCACCTGGGCGACAGCTTCTAAGTAATCAAATTCTGCTTTCATGATCTACTCTCCTGTGGGATACGTGCCGGGAACTCGCCGGGATTGAGGATGCCGGACGGGTCCCAGATTGATTTTAGTTTTTGCATAATCTGCGCCGCCGAGCGGGGTGCCCCCCATGCATCGATCTGTCCCAGCCAGAGACGCGGCCCACGCTCCATGACTGCGTAGCCACCCAGAGGGACGGCGACAGCCCGCAGCCTGGACAGCCACTCGCCTGCATCCAGCGGACCGTTGACCGGGAGCGAAGCGACAATCAGCCCATGAGCAGCGTCAATTGCCAGGGGGCAGCCTGAAAGGAGGACATCCAACTGGGATAGTGCCTGGGCTAACTGTGCTGCAGGCAGGCCGATACGAACTATGAAATTGCCCGGCGCTGAGACTTGCGACCAGGCCTGGCCGGCATCCCAATCAGGCAGCTCGTTAACCTGGCCGGCACCGGCGGCTGCCAGCATCCTGCGCAGCCTGTCAAGCTCGGCATGTACATCTTCCGGGTGACCCTCGGCCGTGTAGACCAGGGTATGGCCGTGCGCATCCCGGGTTACAACCAGGCCTGAGCAGATCACCGCTGACTCCAGGGCGATCGCGGCCAGGCGCAGCGACTCGGCCAGGCTTGCGGCGGTGAAAATAAGGCTGCGCTGTGCAGCGGGCAGCGGCCAGATCTTCAGGGTGACCTCGCACAGCAGGCCCAGTGTGCCGAATGCGCCACCCATAACTTTGCTCATGGCGTAGCCGGCCACGTCCTTGACCAGCGGGCGGCCAAAGCGCAGTAAACGCCCGTCCGGCAGTGCTACCTGGCAGGCCAGGAGCTGGTCACGCAGGCCGCCGTATAACAGCCGCAGCGGGGTATTGGCGGCGCAAGCGATCGCCCCGCCGATGGTAGCTGCTGCGGACGAATCGCCGATGGCGATGCGAAAGCCACGACTGGCAAGCTCAGCCTGCATCTCCCGAACCGAGGTACCGCCCAACGCCGAGATATACAGGTCGTCGGTCGATAGGTGGGTAATGCCGCGCAGCCCGGCAGTTGAGATTGTCGTAAAGGACAATTGCTCCGCTAGAGCCGGCTGGCCTTGCCACTGGCTGCTGCCGCCAGTAATATAGGTGGGCCGGCTAGTGGCCTGGAGCGCGCCAAGCCCATCAGCGGCTTCCTGCGGACTGGTGGGTATGAATATCCGAGCAGGGGGCTGCCCGTTAGTTACTACCCGGGGTGGGACTTGGAAATCGGGAGGGAATATTTTGCCCGGGTTCAGCAGGCCTTGTGGGTCGAAAACCAGCCTGACCTCCAGCATGGCTGCGATCTCTTGCGGCGCGTACATGCTGGGCAGGTATGCGCGCTTCTCAATCCCAATCCCATGCTCGCCGCCAATCGAGCCGCCCATTTGGGCGCACAGTGCCAGGATTTCCCCGCCGGCCCGCTGTACTCCCTGCTCCTCTCCTGGCCGGGCCAGATCGCAAAGCAGGGAGGGGTGCAGATTGCCGTCACCGGCATGACCCAGGATGGCGGTGCGAAAGCCGTGGGCAGCGGCAATTGCGTTGATCGCCGCCAGCCCTTCCCCTAATCGGGAGCGCGGTAAGGTCACGTCCAGAGGATATTCGTTTGGACTGATCAAGGAAATGGCGCCCCCGGCGTTGCGCCGGCCAAGCCACAGCAGCTCGCGCTCGGCGGCCGTGCTTGCCGAGCGCATCTCGATCGGCTGAAAGCGCTGTAGCAGCGCCTGGATTTCGCTAACCTGTGCCTCCAGGCTTTCGGAGTAACCGTCGATATCGAATATCAACATAGCGCCGGCGCCGGAGGGCAGCCCACTCTGTAAATACGCCTCCACGATAGCCAGCATCTCGCCGTCCATCAGCTCGATGGTGGCCGGCAGAATGCGGTTTTCAATCACTGCACTGACGGCGCGGCCGGCTTGCTCGACTGAAGTAAAAATTGCTGTCAGAGTCGTGACGGCCTCCGGCAGGCGGCGCAGCCGGACTGTTGCCTCGGTCACCATCCCAAGCGTACCTTCAGAGCCGGTCAGCAGTCCGGCCAGGTCATATTCGGGCGGATCGAGCGTTTCATCGCCCACCCGGATTACCTGCCCGCCTGCCAGGACAACCTCCAGGCTGTTTATATAATTGCCCGTGACGCCGTATTTCAGGCAGTGCGGGCCGCCGGCATTCTCGGCGATATTGCCTCCCAGAGTGCACACCGACTGACTGGCCGGGTCGGGCGGGTAGGCCAGCTGCAACGGCGCCAGGCTGCGATGCAGGTCCGCAGTGATCACCCCGGGCTGCACGCTGGCCTGCCGCCCGGCCGGATTGATCTGCAAGATACTGTTCATTCGCGAGAAGCTCACCACGACCCCACCCCGCTCGGCAACGCTTCCACCGGTCAGCCCGGTGCCCGAACCACGCGCGATCAGCGGTATGCCATAGCGTGCCGCCCAGGCCGCCAGCTTTTGCACCTGTAAAGTGTTGGCCGGGGTAACCACTGCGTCCGGTGTTCCCCTATCGCCCCCTGCATCCACCTGGTAGGCAATCAAAGAAGCCGGGTCGGTAAACACCTGGCCCGGTGGAAGAAGATTTAACAGGGATGTTCGTTGCTCTGTGGTTAACACGATGGGAGTGCTTCTTACTTTAAAGTCGCCCTTGCATCGATTAGCGCTGCGGTCGGCGGTCGGCGGTCGTCCGTCGCCTCAGTGTCTCTCCGCTTCCATTTCCAACCCGGGCGTATACAGCTTGCGTTCGATGGTTCGCACCAGCCGGGTGGCAATGAACACCAGCAGGATATAAATGACGGCTGCGATGATATACAGCTCCATGTAGTTGAAATTGCGCCCGCCCAGGATCTTGGCTTTGCCCATCAGATCGGGCACGGCGATCAAGAAGACCACCGCTGTGTACTTGATCATCGAGATGGCTTCGTTGGACCAGGCCGGCAGCGCCAGTTTGATTGCCTGGGGCAGGATGATGTAGCGGATGGCCTGCCATTGGGTCATGCCCAACGCCCGGGCAGCCGTCATTTGCCCGCTGCCAACCGCCTGGATGGCGCCGCGAAAATATTCCGCCTGGTAAGCGCCGCTGTTCAACCCCAGGGTTACGAAGGCTGCTGCCATGCGCGAGAAGGTAATGCCCAGGTCGGGCAGGCCGTAGTAGACCACAAAAAGCTGCACAACCAGCGGCGTGCCGCGGAAGATTTCAATGTAAGCTACCGCCAGCCAGCGCGGCACACGCCCGCCGTAGACGCGCACCAGCGCGGCCGGCAATCCAACTGCCAGACCGATCGCCAGGGCTACCACAGTTAACTGTAAAGTGACCAGCGTGCCTTGCAGCAGATCGGGCAGCACCTCTTGCAGAAGAGTCAGTAGCGATTCCATGACAGTCTCACTCGCTCGATTCTTCCTCGTCTTTGCCGTATAGCTCGCTGATCTTCCAGAGGAACTCGCGCGTGCGCTCGAACTTTGGCTGGTAGAACAGCTGCTTGGGGGGGCCTTGCTCGACAATCACGCCGTTTTCCATGAATACGATGCGGTCCGAGACCTCGCGGGCAAAGCCCATCTCATGCGAGACCACCAGCATCGTCATGCCCTCTTCAGCCAGCTTCTGCATCACGGTCAGCACCTCGCCAATCAGTTCGGGATCGAGCGCCGAGGTTGGCTCGTCGAACAGCATGACGTGCGGATTCATCCCCAGGGCGCGGGCGATTGCCACGCGTTGTTTTTGCCCGCCGGAAAGCTGAGCCGGGTAGTGATCGGCGCGATCCACCAACCCAACGCGTTCCAGCTCCCACATGCCTTTCTCGTGGGCTTCTTTGGCTGACATTTTAAGCACCTTGGCCATCCCGATAGTCACATTTTGCAGGGCGGTGAGGTGGTTGAACAGGTTGAAATCCTGGAAGACCATGCCAATCCGCTGGCGGATTTTGTCGATATTGACATGCGGGGCAGTAATCTCTATCTCCTCCAGCCAGATGTGGCCTTGGTCTGGGCGAGTGAGCAGGTTGATGCAGCGCAGCATGGTGCTTTTCCCGGTGCCGCTGGGCCCGATGATGACTACGACTTCTTTTTCCTGCACATCAAGCGTGATGCCCTTGAGTATTTCATGGGTATGGTAAGCCTTGTGCAGGTCTTCTATTCGGAGCAGTGCCTGATCGCTCATCGGTGGGCCTCACATTTGCAATTTATAGCGGCGCTCTAAATAATCCAGGCCCCGGTTGGTGGTGAAGGTCAGGATAAAGTAAATGAGCGCAGCCACCCCAAAGGCAATAAATGGTTCCAGGGTGCGCGCACTGACATATTCAGCCCGGCGCAGCATCTCTGGGACGCCAATCACGTAAACCAGCGATGAATCTTTCAGTACGATCGCCGCTTCATTTGACCAGGCTGGGATAGCGATGCGGATGGCCTGTGGCAGGATGATGTAGCGGATGGATTTCCAACGACTCATCCCCAGCGCCCGGGCAGCAATCATCTGCCCCTGGGGCACCGAGAGGATTGCGCCCCGAAAAATCTCGGACTGATAGGCTGTGCTGGCAAAACCCAGGGCAAATGCGCCGGAGAGGAAAGGCGAGAGGTCGACAATGCGCGAGATGCCAAAATACAAGATGAAGATCACCAGCACCACGGGCAGGGCGCGGATGACCGTGCTGTAGATTGCAGCCAGAGTGGACGCAAGTTTGTTGCCATACACCCGCAGCAGCGCCATCCCGATACCGAGCACGAAGCCGAAGCTCAGGGCGATGATCGTCACACCGATGGTGACGCCCAACCCTTGCAGGAGGTAGGAAAACAGGAAAGCCAGGTCTTGCATCGACCTAAAGAGAACCTACAGATACGCCCGGGCAGCTTCCTGCCCGGGCGTAGAGTGCGAGGTCCTGAAGCTTATTTGATGCCGTATTGGTCAAGCAGCTTTTGGATGGTGCCGTCGGCTTCCATCTCGGCCAGGATGCGGTCGATCTCGGTCTTCAAAGCAGCCTCGCCATCCATGATGGCGATCGCCTGGCCTGAATCTACCGTGTCGCTGGTCGCCAGGGCTACTTTCAGCCCTTCCTTCTGGGCCAGCTCGGCGGCCGGGTCGGCGTTAATGAACAACACCTGGATGCGGCCATTCTTGACATCCAGGGCGCCCTGGTCTACGCGCTCATAGCGGAAGATCTGGTCTTCGGTGGTGCCTAGCGGGACCAGGTTTTCAAGCACCCAGGTCTCCTGTACCGTGCCGGTCTGGACGCCGATGGTCAGGCCGGCGGCATCCTGCGGTTTGGTCATGGTGATTGCAGAATCGCCTGCCACAATGAATGCGTCCATCTGCCAGTGATAGGGGGTCGAGAAATCGACCTGCTCATCTCTGGAAGGGGTGGCTTGCATCGCGGCGATAACGGCGTCGACTTTGCCTTCCTGCACAGCGGCGATCAGGGTGTCGAAGGCCATGTCCTGGATCTCGACTTCCACGCCAATGCGCTTGCCGATCTCGCGAATCAGGTCAAGGTCAAAGCCAACAAAGTTGCCAGCTTCATCCTTGGATTCGTAGGGGGGATAATCGGCTGAGGTGCCAACGATCATCTTGCCCGCTTCTTTGATGGCTTCCAGCTTATTGGCGGGCTCGCCGCCCCCGCAGGCTGCCAGCAGCATGGTGAGCACCAGTACAATGGCCAGAATAATATAGGATCGTGTCTTCATTGCTTGTCTTCCTCCAAAAATTTAGTGGTTGAGATTACCAAAGTTGCCGGCCGGAAGGCCGGTGTTCGTACTCGTATAGTTTGTGGGTATGCTAAATAGAATCGATAGGGCTGCCTCCTTTTACCTGGTGAAACCGGGGGGTTTACCACTCGATTTCGTCGCCCGGACGGACCACGCCGGACGAGAGGATATCGGCACGTAAACCGCCACGGTGCACCAGACCGGGCAGCACCTCCGGCTGGGTCAACCCGGCCAGATAGTCGCAAGGTTCGCACAGACGCACGCCGCGCAGCAACACCGCACCCACCCGGAATTCTTTCTCGACCAGATGATTGAGCGGGACGCCCTGGGTGAGCAGGTTGCGGCGTGTTTGGATAGCTTCCAATCCCAGGTTTTCTTCCTGGTTGAGGGCTTCGAGAGCCTCTGTTTCTATCAGGGTTACCTGCCGCCCGGTGCCGGGCGTGTTGGAGTACAGACCAGTACCTGAGGCATAGCGGTCGCCTTCCAGGCCAGTCCCAGGGATGGCCTGCCCCTGGGGGACTTCCACCATAGGCTGGCCGGTTTCTGCAGTCATATAGATAGCTACCAGTTTACCGATTGGCATGCGATCTCCGTGTGCTCATGTTATTTTAACTCAATTTCGGAGATCAATGGCAACAGGATGCCGCCATGTGTCAAGATACCAACCGAGCCATTTCGGGCCTGTTCTGGCAATTGGGATACTGTCTGCTGCAGGGCGGCCTCCACAGACGGATAATACCCGAATCCCATGCGCTCCACTTCCTGACGCGTTAGCCCGCTAGTGACCAGTGCGATGCGCAGGCGTTGCCGGCGCCGTTTGATCATCAAGGCCGTGGCGGCGCTCTTCGGGTCGGACAGCCTGCCGCTGGAAAGATCGGAGCGCAGCTTGCTCGGCTCAAAGGCAAGGTACTCAGCCAACTTCGGGTAGCCGCCCAGCCCTTCCGGCAGTGGGGTCGCCAGGATCAACGTTCCTCCCTCTGCAGTCATCAGGTCACCGCTCCACATTCCCTTCAGGCTCTGCCACAGATCATGGTGATGGGGGTAGCTGCTTGCCACTACCACCGGGTAGCGGCGTATTATAGGAAACCCGCAGGCCTGCCGGGCGTATGCCGTTCCCACCCGGTGTGCGGCGATAAAGTCGCCGGCCACGCACTGGTATAGCCGGTCGTCGAAGGTCAGTATGGCGTTGACGATGAAATCCAGCAGGCGCTGCTCGCCGACGAAATGCTCCAGGTCCAGCCGCAAGGGGGCTTCGACCTGCCCTAAACGGTTTTCGGAATCGTTTGCCTGACGGGCATGGAAGGCATTCACCGTGGTCTCACCGCACACCCCCGGCAGGATGATCTTTCCGCCGCCGCTGAAGCCGGCGTCCATGTGCGGCGTGATCATGCCGATCCCGATGCGCAGGTCGGTATCTAGCACTGCCCGGTGCACCCGGGCCGGGATGCCGTTGCCGGTCACACCCAGGTCGACCATGTGATCTTCGTCGCCGCCAGTCTGGATGATCGGGAAGCGCTGCAGCAGGTCGGCACCCAGCTTCTCCAGCAGCTCGCTGTTGGTCATCGGCCGGTGGCTGCCGGAGGCGACGATCAGACGGATATCTGGCGCGGCAACACCGGCTGAGATCAGCGCTTCCAAAACAGGTGGCAGAATTTGGCGGACAGGCGTCCGGCGGGTGTAATCGTCAACCAGCAAAGCCACGCGCTGCCCACGTCGAGCAATGTGCTCAAGCGGCGGGCTGCCTATTGAGTTGGTCAGCGCCCGGCGGACCTCTGTAGTGACGTCCTCCGCGGGAACGACCGGACGCGGCGCAGCCACTTCGCCCAGCCACGCCTCGGGAACCTCTACGTGTAGGCTGGTATTGCCGTATGGGAGCTCGATAATGGTCATGGTTCGCCTGATTGTATCACGGGCAAATTCCTGGATTCCCCTTACCAGATCACGTTGATTTCATACCTGGCGATGGTCAAATCGGCTGTAAGGAGTGGTAAATCTTCTAATTGGCATTGTGCAATCAGCAGCCGGTCGAAGGGGTCCAGGTGGATTTCCGGCAATTGGTAAACATGCAGTGCATGGCTGATCAATACCGGAAGCGGTTGGATCTGCTGGCTGGCCATGCGGTCTGATATGTAAGAGTCGGGGAGGGCTGGCAGTACCAGTCGTCCTCTGGAGTATTTGATTGCGATCTCCCAGGCGCTGGCTGCGCTAAAAAACAGCTCGTTGTTTCCATTACCAATGAATTCACGGGCGGCAGCGGACAGCATCGGCGAATCCATGTTCCACCACAAAAAAGTGTGGGTGTCCAGTAAGGCTCTCATAGCTCAAATTCGGGCAATGGTGCATCGAAGTCGTCTGCGATCACGATCTTTCCGGCATCTACCCCGGGAATTCGAACGGCAGGCGCATCTGTGATTGGGGAAAGGACCGCAACCGGTTTTCCAGCTTTGGCGATGATAATGCGCTCCCCGCTTTTTACTCTCTCCAATAACTTTGAAAGGTGGGTCTTTGCGTCGTGAATATTCACAATCTTGTCCATGGAAACACCTCCTGGATAGATTATAGACTAAGTCATGGACTAAGTCAATGTAACCGTTTCTCCTAAATCCCAATTGCCTGACAACCTAATTACCCAGGTGCCCCCTTACCCAATTCCCCCATTCTTTGCTATAATCAGGCCGCGCGACGTACTGGAGAGGTGCCAGAGTGGTTGAACGGGGCGGTCTCGAAAACCGTTGTGGGACTTGTGCCCACCGTGGGTTCGAATCCCACCCTCTCCGCAGGTCGGAAGATCCTCGTAGCAGTAAAAGCTGCACATTATCGCCAGCCTCAATCGTTTGGTGATATGGTCCTAACCGACCGAGGGTTTCCGACGGAGATCGCTCAGTTCGGGCTGGGCGATCTCTGTTTTTAATCGTTTATCCATCGTTGTATATACTCCTCGGCGCTTGTCAAGGTAACATGAGACACAGGGAGTAGGATTTCGACACTGGTACTTATAAGTCCGATACCTAACTCTATGTCATAGGTATCCCCTAGCTTCTGCAGACGATTGATGTTAAGACACGGAAACTCAACGACGCGAAGACACGGAGACGATCCTTCGCGTCTCCGTGTCTCTAAGCCCACATCTTTTGTGGGCTAACTCCAAGTCTTTGGATTACGGTATCCTTACCGTCGCCAAATTATCGGCAAGGTCAATATCAAAGATGCTCGAGGAAACTGTTGCAGTGTTGTCGACCGCCACCTTTATGTTAACCCGGTTGACCTGGATCGTCACCGTTACGTTTCCACCAGAAGCAATGGTCCCGAAGCTGCAGTTGACCGTCTTACCGCCGCTGCAGGTGCCCTGGGTCGAGATGACCGAGATATAGGCCACGCTGTCGGGCAGCATATCGGTCACGACAGCATTGAGGGCATCCGCAGGACCATCATTGGTGACGGTGATGGCGAAGATGATCTTCTTGTTGTTCACGCTGTAGGTCATGCTGACCTTGAGATCCGAAGAGACCACGCTGCCGATGTCCACGCCGGTGGCAGCCTGGGCTTCCGCTAGCGTGACAGCGATCGGATTAACTGTTGTCTGCACCCGGTTCGCATCCTTGGGGGCGTAGACCAGGTAGCTCCCAGCCTCCAGCCCTGTGAAGGTATAGGCGCCGTCCGCGGCAATGGTGAAGGTCTCCAGTTGATTCCCATTGGCATCCTGCAATTGGACAATCACGCCCGCCAGCCCGCCTTCACCGGCCTCCAGCGTTCCATTGGCGTTGGCGTCGTTGAAGACAGTACCCGCGATGCTGCCCGACGGCGCCGCCAGGACGGTGACATGCACGGTGGCGGTAACGGATTGGGAAGCCGCACAAGGAGACGACGTGCAGGCATCCGGATCACCGCGGTCGGTGATGGTGTAGGTGAAGCTGTCGTCGCCGGCGGTGGCAGGGGCGGTGTAGGTCAGGCCGGGTAGGGCGCTGGCGTTCAGCGTGACGTTCAGCGAACCAAATGTCACCTGCAGGTTCGTCTGGGCGGTCTCGAGGTCGCCGTAATCCAGGGTGATGGTCTGGGACTTGCCCGCCACCACGGTGATGGTCGCGTCAGCGGCAGTGGGCGCGTCGTTGACCGGGTTGGCCGTGACGGTGAAGTCATCTGTGACTGAGGCCCCAGCGGCATCGGCCGAGGTGACCGAGATGGTCGCAAGGCCGTTCCAGTTGCTCGGGAAGCTCAGGGTCAGGTTGGCGCCGTCCAGGCTCAGGCTGATCACCTCGGAGCTGCTGGTGGCGGTGTAGGTTAGCACATCTCCATTGATTGCGATGTCCACATCCGTGAAGCCGGTGGACAGGTCAATGGCGCTGGGTGCGGCATCTTCATCGACCGTGACGCCGGCAAGCGGGGTGGAGGAGACGACTGGCGAGTCGTTGACAGGATCAAGGGTGATGCGCACGCTGGCATCCGTGGCGGCGTAGCCCGAGCCGTCTTTGCCGTTCCACAGGAAGCTGTTGCTGCCGTTCCAATCCGCGGCGGGGGTGAAGACCAGCCCGTCCAGGTCGGCTACCGGGATCTCCTGCCCGATCGTAACCGGGACAAGGATGGGATTGCCGCTTTCGTCCGTGCCCGGCAGGGTTAGCACGCCACTATTCGCGTCTGGCAGGCTGTCGATCTTGACTGAGGTCAAGGAGGCCCCGCCGATGCCGGCGAAGTGCTGGCTGAACTCGAGGGCGGTGAAGGCCAGGGCGGTGTCTTCCTGGCCGGTCTTGCTGATATCGCTGACCATTTGCTCGGTCCCCAGACCTTGGGCGGTCGCCAGGTAGTAGTTGCGCTTGTAGGCGCTCTTCTGCATGAAGGCGATCTTGCGGAGCACCTGGGCGTAGATCTGTTTGACTTCAAACTCGTCCGGGGAAAGTTTGTACGCTGAATAAGCCAGGTAGAGGGCTTTCTCGGCGCTAGCCTGGTCGCTGGCGGCCAGCTCGGCCTGCTGCGCGGCTTCGGTCAGCGCATCCACCCCGCCGTACGCGTCGGCCAAGATCTGGGCCCGCATCGTTTCGGTGAGGGTGTAAGTTAGCTCAACCGGCTCCCCGCTGAACCAGCCCAAATAGTAGTTGTATATCCAGCGGATGATGGAAGCCTGATCGCTGGCATACTCCTGATTATACGGGCTGGTGCCAAGGGGGGTGCCGTCTGCCCGTGTATCTGGCAGGCGGGTGGTGGCTACAATCTCATCCACCGTGTAACCCTGGTTGATCTTGTCTATGGTCAGGTTGTGGAGATACTGCAAAGCGTCCCGCTGGGCCAGGATCGCAGTCTGGACCTCAGCTGACCCGAATATGGGCTGGCCGGACTTATACATCAGGATGTTGGGGGAAAGGTCTCCGAGAGTATCCAGGAAACCGATCACGGAATGGGGGGATATCCCGTAACCGTATATGGTCCCCGGATCGGGCAGGGAATGCCCGAAGAACTCTCCAAGGGTGATGATATTGGCCGCCGGAATTTTAACCATCAGGCCGCTGTCCTCTTTGAATGTAGGGATGAGCGTGATGGTATTGCCATCCAGGATGATATCCATCTGGCTGGAGACGAGAATGTTCGGGCCCTTAAAATTTTGCGGGGGAACAGCCCGATATTCCCCCATCGTCCCAGCGCCGAGCAAGCTGTCGGTTCCCCATGGCAGGAATGTGCCGTGGAACATCTGGCTGCGCGTTTCCAGCTCGTCCTCGACAAGATAAGGATTTCTTTGTAGCGCTTTAAGGAAGTCGGAGCTAGCATAAACAATTGCATAATTCTGCCCCTTGGTCCAGACATTGCAGCCATAGAGGTCATCGGCACTGACACTGGTCAAAACGATGCCGAGCAGGGTCTTCCCTGCCCACAGGCTTCCCAGCCTGGATTTGGCATAAGTGGCTTCATTGGTGCCGCCCCCGCAGCCGACGATGAAATAGTTGCGCGCGGTGGTGAGAAGGGTGATGTTCGGCCCTCTGGCGCTGACGTATTCATAGACGTTGAGGGTGTCGCTGGTGTACAGCGTCTTGATCTCGTCAGTGAACTGATCGGCGGTGTATTGGGCCAGGGCGTTCTGGTTGGTCGTGTCGCGGTACCAGTAGCCGGGCACCGTGTCGCCGGGCTGGGCGTTCGTCGGGTCGCCGGGGATCCCGCTGAAGAGCGGGTCGGCCATCCAGAACGAGTTTAACGCGTACGGGCTGGTTGCTGCCATTACCGTAGTCGCTGTGATGGCGAGTACCAGCACCAGCCCCAGCCAGCGCAGTTGCAGCCATTTCGGCTTATGGAATAAAGCATTTCTTTTCATGGTTCCCTCAGTTGAAAGTTGAGAATTGAAGTGGTTCATCCACGGGGCTTTCCCCCCGATGATGGATCACAAGACGCCTGGCAGTCAAATTGGTCGCTCAAGTAAGCGAAGCATTGTTCCAGGTTGGCGAACATTTGGCGTTCGCCGGTGTGTGGGTCCTCCAGGCTGGCGCGCCACTGCCACCGGCCTTTGCACTGGGATCGCCACAAGCGCAGCAGGTAGGCGTGGTAGGGGTTGGGATCGTCACTCCTTGGGTTCGTTTCCATAGATTCATAATACATCTCGAACGTGCGGGGATCGTGCGGGAAACGTGCGCAAGCGTAACCCTGATCGAATTCGCTGATCTTTGCTATACTTAAGCTGTACCCGAAAGAGAGACAAATCGGAGGAGGCAAGGCCGTGGCTTACCTGGAGCTAGAGCTGTTAGGCCCCTTTCATGCTACATTAGGCGCCCAGCCGGTTAAAAGCCTGAATTCCGACATGCTGTGTGCACTCCTGGCCTATCTGGCTGTCGAGCGCGAGCGGGAACATTCACGCGCCCAGGTAGCCGCCTTGCTATGGCCCGAGCGTTCGGACGCGGAAGCGCTGAGCGCGCTGCGTTTCGCCCTTTCCAACCTACGCAATGCTCTCGGCGATCGCAATAGGATCAGCGACCGCGACTCCTCCCCCTTCCTGCTGATCAATCGCACGCACATAGCTTTCAACCCGGCCAGCGACTACTGGTTGGATGTAGTCGAGTTCCACGGCTTGAGCAGCCGATCCGATGTGCCGGGCTTGGAACGGGCGGCGGCGCTGTACCGCGGAGCTTTCTTGGAAGGTGTATCGATACCAGACAGCCCCGCCTTCGAGGAGTGGGTGCTCTTTAAGGGCGAGGAAATCCAGCGCAGTTTTCTATCGCTGCTGAACCGCCTGACTGAGCTTCAGTTAAGCGGTGGGGAAACCGGACAGGCCGCACGCTGGGCGCGCAAGCAGCTCGAGCTGGAGCCATACCATGAGCAGGCGCACCGGCAGTTGATGCGGACGCTGGCCCTGGGCAGCGATCGGTCCGCCGCTCTTGCTCATTATGAGACTCTTTGCCGCCTGTTGGCCCAGGAACTGGCCTGTGAGCCGGAAGATGAGACCCAGGCACTATCCGCTCAGATCCGGGAAAATACACTCACCGCGCCCCACGCCCCACCGGCCATCCTACTGGTACCGTCCCGGCCGGCGGGCACGAAGGCTGGTGCAGCTGTCGCAAACCGTTTCGTCGCCCGTCAAGGGGAGTTGAACCAGCTGAGAGGGCTGCTCGACCAGGCACTGGCTGGCCAGGGTGGGGTAGTCCTGATCGCGGGTGAGGCGGGAGCCGGCAAGACTGCCCTGCTGGATGAATTCTCCCGGCTGGCTGGAGAAACCTACCAGGACCTGATCGCATTGCGCGGGCGGTGCAACACCCACGCCGGCGCAGGAGACCCCTACCTGCCCTTCCGGGAAATCCTGCAAACCCTGGCTGGGGATATTGAGGGCAAGCGGGCCGGGGGAACACTCTCACCCGAGCAGGCCCGGCGCGTGTGGGAAGGGCTGCCGGAAGTGGGCGCCGCGCTGGCCGAGAACGGGCCGGACCTGATCGAGCGCTTCGTGCCGGGCGAGGCGCTGCTGCAACGCGCCGAGGCCTTTCCTCCTTCGTTCCGTACCCGGCGCTGGCAGGCGCTGCTGCGGGAGAAGATCGCTCGCTCCAGGGAAGGCCTGCCGGCCTCCCAGCCCGACCTGTTCGCCCAGGTCACCCAGGTCCTGCACGTGATCTCCAAACGCCAGCCCTTGCTCCTGGCGATCGACGATCTACAGTGGGCCGATCACGGCACGCTCGCCCTGCTCTTTCACCTGGGGCGGCGCTTGCACGGCAGCCGGATCCTGCTCGTGTGCGCTTACCGCCCGCTGCAGGGAGCGAACGGGCGGGGAAAACCGGCCGCTGAGCCGGGGATGGGTGATGTGCTGCGCGAGCTGCGGCGCGAGGGAGGGGATATCCTGATCGATCTGGAGCAGGCCGATGGATGGGCGTTCACCGAGGCGTACATAGACGAACAACCGAACCGCCTGGGCAAGGATTTCCGCCAGGAGCTCTACACCCACACTGGCGGCAACCCGCTCTTCACCATCGAGCTGCTGCACAGCTTCCAGCGCCAGGGGATGCTGGTGCAGGATGAGGCCGGAAACTGGGTCGAAGCCTTCAGCCTGGATTGGACTTACTGCCCTCCGCAGGTAGAGGCTGTGATTGCTGGTCACCTGGCCGGGCTGGCGGATGAGGATTTGGAGCTGCTTCAGGCCGCCGCGATCCAGGGGGAGCAGTTCGTGGCAGAGGTGGCTGCCCGGGTGCTGGGATGGAAGGAGGAGGCGGCTCTTCAACATCTGAGCGGGCCTCTGAAGAACCGCCACCAGTTGGTCGAGGCGGTTAACCTGGAGAGATTGGCATTGAGCGGGCAGCGCCTATCTCATTACCGCTTTCGCCATGTTTTGCTCCAGAAAAGCGCTTACAACAGCCTGGATGCGGTCCGGCATATGCAGCTGCACGAAGCGACCGGAAGAGCCCTGGAAGCGATCTATGGCACGGAAAGCGAGAGGCCCCCGTCTCTGGCGCCGGCGCTGGCGCGGCACTATGAGGCGGCGGCACTATTCCTTCCGGCTGCGCGGGCATTGTACGAAGCGGGCAGCCTGGCCGTACGGCTGTCATCCTTTCGCCAGGCGCTTGACCTTTTCGACCATGGCCTGGATCTGATCACGGGGCTACCGCCGTCGAAAGAGCGCAAGGAGATCGAGAGGCTGCTGGAAGCTGCCCGGATCAGCCCTCAGCGCAGCCTGTACGGGATTGGTACCCAGGGATTTGCAGACGCATCGCGGCGCATCGGGGAAGGTGACACTGGAGAAGTACAGGATCGGCCGAAGTTAATTCAGCTTGTTTCAGAAGGGGAACGCCTCTCTGTACAGGGGAAGATGCAAGATGCCCTTTCCCTGGCAGAGCAGCTTCTCGAGCTGGCGACGCAATGGGAGGATCAATCTTTTATTGCCCTCGCTCACTGGCGGTTCGGCTTCACGCACAGCGTCATCGGCAACCTGCAAGAATCAGAGCCACACTTCCAGTGGATCTTGACCTGGCTCACTCCAGAGCGAGTCGCAGAACAGCGCGCCGCGGTTGGCTTTGGTCTGCCGGCACTCACACACTCCTTTTCTGCCTTAAACCGGTGGTGGCTGGGTTTTCCAGAGCAAGCCCTCGAGCGCAGCAATCAGGCGGTGGCGGAGGCCCTGGAGCAGGGAGATTTGCATGGGCAGGCGTTCGCTTCATCCATCGGCTGTACGGTGCTGTTCTTGCTGCGCAGCGATGAGGCTGCGCTGCAGGAGCGGATTGAGCTGATCTACCGGCTGTACCAGCAGCACGGGATTGCCATGTGGTTGAATTACGCCGAAGTCTTCTCTGGACGGCTGCTAGTGGTACACGGAGAGGACAGCGCCGGGGTGGAGCAAATGCGGCGCGCCGTCGCGGGGTGGCAAGCCAAGGGGATGGTGGCGGGGATAGATAGCCTGGTGATGGCCCTGGCGGACAGCTGCCTGGCTGCGGCTCGCCGGAGGCCGGTTGGCGACCCCTTTCGCCCAGAGCTGCTCGCGATCGGGTTGGCGGCGATTGAACCCTTACTTGGGCCAGAGGCTCCTTGCGGGCAGAGCTACCAGCCAGAGCTCCACCGCCTGAAGGGCGAGCTGCTGCTGGAGCGAGGTGGGTTGGCTGCGGCAAGAGAGGCTGCCGCATGCTTCGAACGGTCCTTGCAGCTCGGGCGAGAGATGGGGGCACTATCCTGGCAGCTGCGGGCAGCCATGAGCCTGGTACGCCTGCGGGTGCAGCAGGGCGAGGCCTGCGTGGCGGAGCTGGCCGATGGATGTACCTGCTTGCGCGAGGTGTACACCTGTTTTACCGAAGGGTTTGACTTCCCCGATTTACAGGAAGCCGCGGCGTTAATTGGTGAGATGTGGGAGTGATATCCCATCGAAGTTACTCATGGAAATCAAGATAATGCTGGGCATGTAATAGCTGCCCTGGTAGGGACCCTGCTCTTCGCCGTCTGGCAGGGCTGGTGCGCCTATCGAGATAAATCCCCCTACAGCTTTGCTCAGGCATCGTTCAATACCCTGGCGTTCTACCTGCTGGTGACCTGCTTGTGGTGGTAGCAGTGGTACGTGGTCTGGTTGATCGGCCTGGCGCCGGTGCACGCCTCGGGGGCGGCCCAGCTGTTTGGCGTGGCGTACGGGTTCTTGGGGATCACCAGGCAGTGTTTGCGATCCAGCTGGTGATCGCACAGGTTCCACTCCCGCCTCATACCCTACTGGAAATCGAGGAGACGCTGGGCGTGCAAGGGGTGCCCTGGCTGTTGGCGCTGGGGGGGCTGATTCGAAATAAAATCCCCATTCGCTTCATCTCCCGCCGGGCTGTGTCCCACGCTCGCCAGCCAGACCTTTGTGCTGGATTCTGCCATCGACCTGTTGGAAAGCAACCCACCTGCTGCGGCTGAGCTGTTGCGCAATCTGAAGGTGCAGAACCAGGTGCTGGTGGCGGATATTCGCCGCCTGGTGTATGAGCTGCGCCCACCGGCTTTGGATGAGCTGGGTCTGTCTGATGCGATTGGGGTGCATATCCAACAGCTTACCGGGCATTCACCCACATCCTTCTTGTTCCATGTCCAACCCGGTGCTCTTGACTCACTGCCTGCCGCGGTTGAAGTGGCTGTCTACCGGTTGGTCCAGGAGGGCTTGAACAATGTGCTGCGCCATGCCTATGCTTCTAAATGCACGGTTGAATGCCGCCAGGTGGATGGGCAGCTGACCCTGACTAACCACGATGACGGACGCGGCATCCCTGTGGAGGCGCGTGGCAGCGTAGGGATACTCTCGATGCGCGAGCGTGTTGAGGAGCTGGGCGGCAAACTCAGCATTACCCCGGCAGAACCGGTGGGCACTCTGCTTACTGCCACACTGCCCTATCCAGGAAAAATTGATGACTGAGCCTGTGATCCGCATTCTGGTTGTCGATGACCACTCGTTATTTCGCCAGGGGCTTGTTGCCCTGTTAAATGCTGCCGCCGAAACCAGCGTGATCGGTGAAGCCGGAACTGGAGCCGAAGCTATCGACCAGGTGGAAAGGTTAATCCCGGATGTTATCTTGATGGATATCCAGATGGCTGATATGAATGGAATTGAGGCTACGCGCCGCATATTGGCTGATCACTCCTCCATTCGCATCATCATGCTGACCATGCTGGAAGATGACGATTCGCTGTTCGCGGCCATGCGCGCCGGGGCACGCGGCCACATCCTGAAAGGGCAGATAAGGCGGAGGTGCTGCGCACGGTGTCTGCGGTTGCTGAGAGCCAGGCGCTTTTTGGGCCAGCAATCACCAGCCGGATTAACAACTTTTTTCAACGCGACAAGCAAGCAACAAATACAATCCAGTCTTTCCCTGAATTAACCGAGCGTGAGCGAGAGGTGCTCATCCTGATTGCCCGGGGATTCAACAACCAGGAAATTGCCCGGCAATTGATTATTCGCAATAAAACCGTTCGCAATCACATCTCCAACATCTTCAACAAACTCCAGGTGGCTAACCGCGCCCAGGCGATCATCAAGGCCCGCTCTGCCGAGATGGACGAATAAGCCGGTTATATTGTCCTTAGCGCTGCGGCAAGATGCTCGTACTACGAAGCTTGTGGAGTGCGAGCATCTTGTTATTTTCATGAACCCCTTGACTTAGAGTTGACTCCAGGTGATAAACTATCCCTGGAGGTGTAATCATGAAGATTGCAGAGGTAAGTGAACGCTATGCAATTTCGTCGGATACGCTGCGCTACTACGAGCGCATTGGTCTCATTCCGCAGGTAAATCGAAACGGAAGCGGCATCAGAGATTACAACGAAAACGACATACGGCGAGTTGA
This sequence comes from Anaerolineae bacterium, assembly GCA_041301395.1. Taxonomy (GTDB): domain Bacteria; phylum Chloroflexota; class Anaerolineae; order Anaerolineales; family UBA4823; genus CTSoil-045. The sequence goes on along the minus strand of JBFYSP010000090.1, from coordinate 23,346 downwards.
ATTCATCAAATGTATGCGGCGCGCCGGGCTTCCCATAGAGACTCTCATCGAGTATATCGCTCTGGTTCAACAGGGCGATCAGACCATTGAGACCAGAAAAGAAATACTAATAGAGCAGCGGGCCTTGCTTGCAGCCAGGATGCAAGAAATGCAAGCTACGCTGGATTTATTGGACTACAAAATAAGCGTTTATGAAAATGCAATTGTGAAAAAGGAAAAAGACATTGCCCAGATTGCCGAATAAGTGAGTGAAGGAGTATTGAAGGTCTATTTTCGGTAATAATCAGCTTAACGAATGACAGGAGTTCGGAAGATGCAAAAGCGAAAACTTGGAAGCAGCGGTCTGGAAGTTTCGGCTCTCGGGGTGGGCTGCATGCGGATGAGCCATGATGAAAGCCCGGTTCCCGATAAGCAGGAGATGATCTCTTTCCTTCACGCCGCGGTCGGCCGCGGCATTACCTTCTTCGATACTGCCGAAGTCTATGGTCCTTTCACCAATGAAGAGCTGGTGGGCGAAGCGTTGGCTCCTTTCCGCGGCCAGGTGGTGATCGCCACCAAGTTCGGGTTCAAGCACGATCCAGGCAAGGGACCAAGACCCGCGGTTGGACTGGATAGCCGGCCGGAGCAGATCAAGCGTGTCGCCGAAGCCTCGCTCAAGCGGCTACAGGTTGAGGCCATCGATCTGTTCTACCAACACCGCGTCGATCCGAACGTGCCCATTGAAGACGTGGCCGGAGCGGTCAAAGACCTGATCCAGGAAGGCAAGGTGAAGCACTTCGGCCTCTCGGAAGCGGGAGCAGAAACCATCCGTCGCGCCCACGCAGTCCAGCCGGTCGCGGCGGTGCAGAGCGAATACTCGCTTTGGTGGCGAGAGGTGGAAGCGGAAGTGCTGCCTGTCTGCGAGCAGCTTGGGATCGGCTTCGTGCCATTCAGCCCGTTAGGCCGGGGCTATCTCACGGGAAAGATCGACGAAAACACGACCTTCGCCAGTGTTGATATCCGCAGCCGTCTGCCTCGCTTTACACCGGAGGCGCTGAAAGCAAACAGGGTAGTTATTGATCTGCTGGCCAGGATCGGAGAACAGAAGGGAGCGACACCGGCTCAGATTGCCCTCGCCTGGCTGCTCGCTCAGAAGCCATGGCTGGTTCCCATCCCGGGCAGTCGGAAACTCGAGCGCCTGGATGAGAACATTGGGTCGTTAAGTGTTGAACTCACGGCCGATGATCTGCGGGAGATCGAGAGTGCCATTTCAATGATCACGGTGCAAGGGGACAGGTATCCCGCAGAACTGAAGCAGATGACCGGTCGCTAAGCGAAAAAGATAAACACCACCAACGAGGAGATCAAGTTCATGCCAAGTCCAGTCTATTTCGGTTCGGCCCGTCAAGCGCGTTTGGAAGCCAACGAAAGCCTGCCCGCCAAGCTCGATATGATTCTCGATCGGCTCCACTTGCGCGATCGAGTGAAGAATGAAACCGTCGCTATTAAAATACACACTGGTAACAACCTTGGGTACTCAACGGTGCATCCGGTCTTTGTGCGCAAGGTGGTCCAGGCGGTGAAAGATGGCGGCGGCAAGCCCTTCGTCACCGATATCTCCTGGGATGTGCGCGGCGCATATGAGCGCGGGTATTCGACGGAGACCCTGGGCTGCCCGGTCTTCCCAACTGCCGGACCTGACGAGAAATACTTCTATGCCCACCCGCGACCATTTAAAAACATCCGCGAATGGAAAATGGCGGGGCTCATTCAAGATACGACCTTCATGATCAATTTCGCGCACGTCAAAGGACATCCCAGCTGCGGCTTTGGTGCCGCCTTCAAAAATCTTGCGCTGGGCTGCATGATTGGCGAAACACGTGGCGCCATGCACGACGCCATGCACTTCGATCGTTATTGGTTCGCCGAGCACTGTCCGGACGAAGCTACGCGACAGCGCATCGCTGCCAGCTGCCCACATGATGCCATCGTCGAAGATCGCGATCGGCCGGGAGAAATGCACCTGCACTTCGAGCAGTGCAACCAATGTGGGCGCTGTTTACAGATCGCACCACCCGGCAGCCTGAAGATCGACCCAGTCAACTTCCACGCTTTCCAGGAAGCCTGCGCTATCTCTGTCGAGCAGGTATTAGCTACATTCGCGCCGGGCAAGACAACCCATCTGAGCCTTGCAACACACATGACGCCAGTGTGCGATTGTTTTGGCTTCACCAGCATGCCTGTCTTGCCGGATGCCGGCATTTTCGGCTCGGATGATATCGTAGCCATCGACCGGGCTGTCCTGGATGTGACGGGACGCATGCAACTCATCGAAGAGAACCTGCCCACTTCGCTTGAAGTCCACACGCGTCAGGGGCATCCCTTCCATTGGTTACACGGGCCTTACAAGGATCCATACCTTGTGACCGAATATGGGGCGCAGCTGGGGCTTGGTTCGTGCGAATATGAGTTGATCGACGTGCTGCCCCTCGAGCAGATCGAGCGCGCCCCAATGGGCTATATTCCGGCGCGCTGAACTGCCTGGCACACCCACCCGCTGGGCCGGCCCTGATTGTCACAGACGGCTGTGGCCGGGTGCAGCGTTGGGGCGGGCCAGTCGAAGAAATCCGGCCGGGAGATGTGGTTTGGATTGCGCCGGGAGAGAAGCACTGGCACGGCGCTGCGCCAACCACCGCGATGGCCCATATCGCAATTGTGGAAAAAACCGCCGAAAATTCCACCGAATGGATGGAAAAGGTCAGCGATGAACAATACCTGGCTGGATTAGAGATTGAATAACCGGGGTGTTTTCCGTGAAGGAGACCCAGGAATATGTCACAAATCTGGAATAACCATACACCCCGCATTGTAGTGCATCAGAAAATAACTCGCTTGCCCAAAATATATGGGTTGGTGGCAAGCATAAAATACAGCGACACAGCAGAAACAACAGGAGAAAATTATGCACAATGCAAACTTGGAACAAGAAGTAACCAATCTCTCTAAAGAAAAATGGCGCTGGATGTCGGAGCGCAATGTAGATTCCCTGGACGCTCTATTCCATGAAAAGGCTGTCTTTGTCCATATGGGCGGTTCTTGGGGAAAAGAACAGGAAATTGAGATTATCAAGAGCGGCGGAATTCACTATAAACAAGCGGATATCCATGAAGTGTCGGTAAATATCATCGGCGCAACTGCCATCCTTTTAAACAGAATTACGCTGCTAGCCGTTGTTGGCGGCAATGAGGTCACCAATCCCTTCATGGTTACAGAAGTATATGTGCAGCTAGAGGATAGCTGGGAGTTAGCGTCGCTCTCGTTCACCCGGCTGCTTACCCCAGAGCAACATCATTAACTACAGAAACATTAGCTGCTCGCATTACAAGAACTGGAACCAGAATATTTATGAAAAATCAAAAAGGAGGTTAATATGCGCATTGGATTGCAAATCCCTTCTTTCAAGGTTCCTGGTGGCACAGCTGCCATTCGACCTGCATTGAAAGAGACCGCCATAACAGCGGAAGAAGCCGGTTTTTACAGCCTTTGGGTGATGGATCATTATTATCAAATTAAGGGCTTGTTTGGAGAAGACTATTCCGACCCTATGCTGGAAGCTTATTCCACTTTAGGCTATTTTGCAGGTATAACGGAAAAAGTGTATCTGGGAGTCCTGGTCACAGGTGTGATTTACCGTAACCCAGCCGTGCTGATGAAGATGGTTAACACAATCGATATCCTGTCAGGTGGACGCAGCTATTTTGGCATTGGCGCGGCATGGTACGAAGACGAAGCCATAGGCAATGGCATTCCCTACCCGCCGACATCAGAACGCTTTGAGCAATTGGAAGATAGCTTGAAACTGGCAAAGGCGCTTTGGAACAGCGATGTGACTTCTTTCACTGGCAGGCATTTTTCTGCCCCAGCTATCACCAACAATCCCCGCCCGCTTTCCAACCCGCATCCGCGCATTATGGTGGGTGGCACAGGTCCCCAAAAGACCCTGCGCATGGTCGCAGAATATGCGGATGCCTGCAATATTGGAGATTGGGTTGGCGCAGACAACATGCAAAAAGCACTCGACACCCTGAAAAAGCATTGTGAAGCCTTGGGGCGGGATTACAACACGATTGAGAAAACCTCCCTCTGCACCGCGAATCTTTCTGCAAAGGATACTGCCGGCAGCATTGTCAGCCAAATCAAGCAGCTCTCTCGGATGGGGTTCACGCACGCGATCTTCAATATGCCTGACCTGTACAAAATGACTCCACTGGAAACGTTTGCCAAAGAAATCATTCCGGAAGTGGCAGAACTCTAAGAACAGAGCATATTTGGCGCGGACGACGTTTGGGACTGATCTGGGCCAGCGGAGTTGATATGCATGTCAACGATGTGGATGAAATTGATTGTGGCATAATTGACAAGATCAATGCCTGGATTGGATTTAAGTTCAATTACAAAAGTTCTGTTAGGAGTAAACAATGGAATACGCTCGATTAGGGTCCACAGGCATGAAAGTCTCGCGCATCTGCCTGGGCTGTATGGGGTTTGGGGACGCAGAGCATTGGGTTCATAAATGGGTGCTCAATGAGGCAAACAGCCGGCCGATCATCCGGAAAGCGCTCGAATTAGGGATCAATTTCTTCGATACAGCCAACGTCTATTCTAGTGGGGTGAGTGAAGAGATCCTCGGGCGCTCTTTGAAGGACTTTGCCAAGCGGGACGAGGTGGTCATTGCCACCAAGGTGTATTTCGATGTGGGCCCAGGCCCCAACGATGGCGGCCTCTCTCGCAAACATATTCTCAGCTCGATCGACGCCAGCCTCAAACGCCTGGGCACGGATTATGTCGACCTGTACCAGATTCACCGCTGGGACTATGAAACCCCGATCGAAGAAACGCTGGAAGCCCTGAACGAAGTGGTTCGGGCAGGCAAGGCGCGTTACATCGGCGCGTCTGCGATGTATGCCTGGCAGTTTGCCAAGGCCCTGTTCAGTGCGGATTTGCACGGTTGGACACGCTTCGTCTCCATGCAGCCCCATTACAACCTGATCTACCGCGAAGAGGAACGCGAGATGCTCAAACTGTGCCTGGATCAAAAGATCGGGGTGATCCCCTATTCGCCGGTGGCTAAAGGGCTGCTGGCCCGCAAGCCAAACATAGAACGCAACGAAACCCTGCGCGCCCAGACTGATCCCGTGGCTAAAAATTTGTACAAGGAAGAGGATCTTACGATCGCGCAGCGGGTATTTGAGGTGGCCGAAGCGCGCGGGCTTCCTATGGCCCAGGTAGCGATAGCCTGGATTCTTTCCAAGCCGATCGTTACTGCCCCGATTATAGGCGCGACTAAACCGCATCACCTGCAGGATGCCGTGGCTGCCCTCTCTGTTCAGCTCACGCCGGAAGAGATCAAGCATATGGAAGAAGCCTACCAGCCACATACGGTGCTTGGTTATGCATGACCTGACAGGGCTGGAAGTGCTATAGCATTGTGGATTTATTCAGTCGAGAATATGTAAGAGGAGATGAAATCATGCCTAAGAAGGTCCTGTTCATTGGCGGTACTGGCATCATCAGCTCGGCGTGTTCTGAGCTTGCCATCCAGTACGGCATCGAACTGTATCTGCTCAACCGGGGGCAGAGCAAACGTCCAGCAGTCGAAGGCGCAAAGTTGCTGAATGGCGATATCCGTATAAGCGACTCGGCTCGGGCAGCACTGCAGGATTTATTTTTCGACGTCGTAGTGGATTGGGTAGCTTTTACACCAGAGCAGGTGCGGAGCGATGTGGAGCTGTTCCGTGACCGCACCGGGCAGTACATTTTTATCAGCTCGGCCTCGGCTTACCAGACACCCCCCAATTTCCTGCCTGTGACCGAAAGCACGCCGCTGCACAACCCGTTCTGGGAGTATTCCCGCCAGAAAGCCGACTGCGAAGCAGCATTAATGGAAGCATATCGCTGGGAAGGTTTCCCGGTCACGGTGGTGCGCCCGTCACATACCTACGACTGCCGCCTGCTGCCTTTTCATGATGGGTTTTCCACGGTGGCGCGCATGCGGGCCGGCAAGAAAGTGATCGTGCATGGCGACGGCACCTCACTGTGGACTATGACGCACCATAAAGATTTTGCAGTTGGCTTCCTGGGATTATTGGGGAATCCACATGCTTTGGGCGAGGCGTTCCACATCACCTCCGATGAGTGGTTGAGCTGGAACCAGATTTTCGAGATTGTGGCACACGCCGCCGGAGTCGAGCCTCACCTGGTGCATGTTCCCTCGGAGCTGATCGCTGCCTTTGACCCGATCTGGGGCGCTTCTCTGCTGGGCGACAAGACCCACAGCATGATCTTCGATAACAGCAAAATCCGCCGCCTGGTGCCGGAGTTCCGGCCTGCTATCCCGTTTTGGCAAGGGGCACGTGAGATCATAACTTGGTATGACGCTAACCCTGGTGCGCAGGTGGTGGATGCCTACTGCGATACCCAACAGGACCGGATCATTGCGGCGCTGGAGGGGATTGTCCCCAAAGGATCATAGATGCATCTAGGACGTCGGTTTGGTTTTCGTGAATTCAGTCAAAGCACGAATTCCTGGACAATTGCTTCCAGCAAATACCGGTAAAGTATATCGGGGGATGTGCCGTACGGCGGCAGGTTGTGACTGACCTCCAGGGCGACAAAGCCATGCACGCGCGACCAGATGAGCACAGCGATGGACAATAGCCCGATGTCCCCATCAGCGCCCATCTTTTTGCGTTCTTCAAGCAGGGCCAGCTTTTCGGGCTCGATTTCCTGGCTTGGAAGTGTTCGCAGCCTACCCTGATCTCGCAGCGCGTCCAGCACACTGAGCAGGGCGGTCAGCGCCCGCGCCGCCACGGGTAAAGTCTGCTCCTCGGGGGCGACGTACCCAGGTATGGGCGTGCCAAAGATCAGGTGGAAGCGCTCCGGGTAAGCCAGCGCCCAGGTGCGATAGGCAGCGCCGGAGGCCAGCAGGCGGCCAGCCAGGTCACTCTCCGGCAGCGCCTGCACTGCTGCCAGCTGGGCATCGCCAAAATCAGTGTAGGCATGGATGATCAACGCGGTGACCAGGTCGTCACGCGAAGGGAAATAGTTGTAGATCGCCGGGGCGGTAATGTTGAGCTCGCGAGCGATGGCGCGCAGGCTGAGGGAGGCGGCGCCGGACTCGGCAATCTGCTTCCAGGCGATTGAGATGATGGCTTCTGGCAGGTTGCCCAGCGGTGTGATGAGTTTCGGTCGGGGGGACATAAGTGCTCCTTATAATAAACAGCGTAAATATACGTTATTTCACTATTGTTGTCAAGAGTTGTTTGTTCAGATTTTCTTGACCGGTCATCACGGATCGATTATAATATGACCATGATCATGACCATGGTTATAATTTTCGAGGTATTGATATGGAAATCACAATATCCAAAGCCAGGCTGAAGGCCAAGATGCTGGAAATATTCCGCCAATTGGAAGCAAATGGCGGCGAGCTGATCGTGACCGATCATGGCAAGCCGGTATTAAAAATTATCCCCCTGAAGGATATGTCAACGGTTGATGAGGTGTTTCAAGGACTCCAGGGCCAGGTTACTTACCTGGAAGACATAAACACGCCCACTCTGGAGGAATGGAGAGATGCGTGAATGATTGTTCTGGACACTTCTGCACTACTGTATTGGACGCTGGATCCGGCAATATTAACCCCAAAGGCTGAACGGGCTATTATGAGCGCTGAGAAGGTTGTGGTGAGCTCGATCTCTGTGTGGGAAATTGCCCTCAAAGTAAAGCGCGGCAAGCTTACCATTCCATTGACTATAGTGGAATATGTGGAACGATTGAATAGATTGGTTAAGCTGGAAATTCTTCCGGTTGATGTACCGGCCTGGATCGATAATGTGGAACTGGCCTGGGATCATCGTGATCCAGCCGATCGAACGATTGTGGCCCTTGCAACGCGGTTGGAATGTCCGTTGATATCCTCTGACAACATCATTGCCGGCTATTATCCAAAGACAGTCTGGTAGTCTCAGAGCCAGTCGAAGATTTTATCCAACTCTTCATCCGGAACATCAAACACCGTATTGTGGGGCGGCAGCGGTTCGCGGGTCATCCATTCCGGCAGGCGGTCATCTGCGCGGGTGAAGCCGGCCCGGGTATTAAACTCGCGCTCCACCTGGATTGTTTCGCGCCCCAGCACGCTCAGGATATCGCTGCCCACCTGCCAGCCATAGCGGGCGTTGAGCAGATCGGCAATCACCGGGAAATTGGTAGAAAAGCCGAATCCGGCGAAGATGCAGGCTCCCAGGGTGTCGTAACCGGCCATGTTGATCTGCGCATTGCGGGAGACGGCGATCTGGATACTCGGGTCGAGGTGATCCACCCTGGCACGGATGGTCAGGCCGCAGGTGTGATCGCCGCCCTGCGGGGAGGTGGCGTAAGTGACGCCGGTGCCTTTGATTGCGCGGGGCTCGTAGGCCGACAGCGCCTGCCCTTTGGCGACCGGCACGCGTTCTATGCCCAGCACCTGGCCCGTAATGGCAGCCCCGCTGCCAAGCACGCGCCCGAGTGGCGTGCCCAGCCCGATCTCGCGCACCAGCTCTAGTGCCCGCTCGCCATCGCCCCAGGCCATCAGGCCGGCTTCGGCAGCCACGCCCAGGGCGCAGCCGATTTCAATCGAATCCAGCCCCAGGTTGTTGACTTCCCAGTTCAGCCGGGCGATGGTATCCAGGTCATTGATCCCCAGGTTTGGACCCATCAGGCCGATGGTCTCGTATTCCAGCGGCGAGACAAGCATCTTGCCATCCGGGCCGCCGTATACATTCGAGCTGCGGATGGTGCAGCCGGCCATGCAGGCGTGGGAAATATCGCATCGGCTGTTTGGGTTTGCGGCGCGAGCCAGCTGCTGTTCGCGGATCAATTCGCCGGAGACCATCTCGGCATCCTCGAACTGCCCACTGGAAAAGTTGCGCGTGGGCAGGCCGCCAAAACTGTTGCACATGTTGACCATGGCGGCGGTTCCGAAATCGGTGAAGATTTTGGTTTGCGGGTGGGCTGCCAGGGCCTGGTTGTAAGCCTTCTGTGCTTTTCGGAAGGCCGGCAGATCGGCAATCGGTGGTTTTTGGCCACTGCCGCCATCAATGACAATGGCTTTGAGGCCTTTGCTGGCCATCAGGGCGCCCAGGCCACCGCGTGCCGCGATCCGGGAAGGCAGCTTGTCCTTATCCAGGTTTTGGATGCCGGCGGTGCGCAGGCGCATCTCGCCGCCCGGGCCGATTAAGGCAATGGCAACTTTCTCGCCGTAGCGCTCGATCAGTGGTTGGGCCGCCTCGAAAACTCCCAGACCGGCCAGCTCATCGGCGCGCTCGAAGCGCGCTCCTGCCGCGCTGAGGTGAACCAGCCACCAACCAGGTTCGGCCGGACGATCTTCGATGATCAACGCCTTAATGCCCAGGTGTGTGAGCTGCAGACCGGTGCGGCCACCGGCATTGCTCTCTTTTATACCGCCGGTCAGCGGGCTTTTGCCGCCAATCGAGATCCGGTCGCAGCTTGAGAGCATATGCCCCACCAGCAAGCCGGGTGCAAAGATCAGCCTGTTGTAGGGGCCAAGTGGGTCGCAGGTGGCGGGTACTTCGTCCAATAATATGCGGGCGAGCAAGCCGCGACCGCCCAGGTGAGCCCAAGACTCAGGGACTGGCTGGCGAACCAGGGATTGGGTGCGAGCATTCAAGCGCCATACGCTAAAAAATTCTCGATCCGGCGAAGTCATGGTGTGTCTCCTGTTCCTGAATTAGCCCAGAATGGCATGTTGTTGAGCTGGGCAAGGCGGAGGCCTACTCTGCACTGTTCGATTTTACCCCATCAATTGCTCATCATCGGCGCTTTCCATGCCTTTTGCGGCCTATGGGTGGCCAGACTGTGCCGGCAAGGCGCTATCTTCAGTCCGCTGTCTTAATCACCCTGGCAGAAATCGTTAACAATACCTTTACAAAAAAAGCTAGCCCAAATCTTTTCAAGTATATAGAATAGTAATTGGGAATTACCACTAACTAATGTGAAAATCGCGGGCGGTATAAAATTCCGCGATAAGGATTGGGTATTATGAGAATATTTTTCTTTTCCCTAATTATTGCGTCGGTGCTTGCGGCACTTATGTTGACTGCGGCAATGGCTGAAAAAGCCTATTCTGCCGATCGGTATGACGTGATAATCGCTGTACAGCCGGACGGGTCACTGATCATTACCGAGAATGTCGAATTTCGTTTTGAGGGAGGCCCATTCACTTATGTGAACCGGCAGCTGGAATTTAATCACCTGGATGAGATTGATCGGCTGCAGGCTGAGATGGATGGGCAGGAGCTCGATCAAGGGACGCAACCCGGCCAGGTGGAAATTACGGTTGGACGGCCGCTGGATGTCGTGTGGCATTTTGCTCCCACCAGCGATGCTGTCCACGAGTTTAGTCTCACGTACCGGGTACAAGGAGCCATCAGCCAGGGGATTACAACTGATAGTTTGGTCTGGCGCGCCATCCCCGAGGATCATGATTACCCGATATCCCAAAGCTCAATCCGGATTGAATATCCACCAGAAATCTCACCATCAAGTACACCTACTCTGATTGAGGTCACAGCAGAATTTGAGGCAGGCGATCAGTCCGGAGTTTTCACCACAAGTCCAATCGGCGAAGATACACCTGTTGATGTGGCCATCCATTTCCGAAAAGGAAGTCTGGTAACTGAGATGCCTGCCTGGCAGGCCCAGAGTGAACTCAAATCGCAACGTGCAGAAGAGACACTTCCGGCTGGATTAGGTGCAGCTGCCTTAGCTGGTATTATGGGCTTGTTTTGGTTGGCCTGGGAAGGTCGTCGTTTTCGTCGCGACTCAATTACCTCCGAAAAACCGGTTGGGATCTTTTCTTCGCTGCCGCGTTCTATTGCGCCTGCCCTGGCCGCGCGACTGACCGGCAGCAGCACGGGCTACTTGGGGACTTTCTTTTACCTAGCACAACAAGGTATGCTGAGTATTGAGCAAGGCCCAAAGAAATGGGGCAGCCGTACTTTTGATGCCATACGGGTGATGGGAAGTGCAGAACTGAAGCCCCATGAACAAATTTTCATGGACGTTTTCTTTGGTAAGTCGAAAAGCGACCGAGTTGGATTGTCTAGCGTTGCATCATTAGGTTCTAACTCACAGTTCAATAGCGCAGTTGACAGCGAGTTGACCGATTTCGGGTGGCACGATCCTGATCGAAGCACCCAGCGCGGCCGCTTCATAAAACAAGCAGTACTGGCTTTGTGCCTGGGGGTGGCATTGTTTATTGCTGGGTTACTAATATTTGGCGTGGCAACCAGCGCTGGAACAAGCGCATCATCCCTGGGTGCTATACTGATTGGTATCGGCGGGGTGACAAGCGTGGTTGGGTTGGTAGGGTGGTTTATGGCAATGTCCATTTCCACGCTATCCTCTGAAGGCGAGCGGGAATCTTCCGCCTGGAAGGGATTTGCCGACTACCTGAGGAGAATCACGCGCGGGCGCGAGCCGGCAGCCTCACCTGACGTATTCGAGCGTTACCTGCCTTATGCGGCCGGTTTTGGCCTGGCCACCGAATGGGCCAATACTTTTAAAGAACAAGCCGACCTTCCTATACCAGCTTGGTTTCATGGTTTACAAGCCGGGCTGGATGACAGCAGCTTGATTGCCGTCATTGCGGCGATCACTGCTGCCGATTCTTCCGCTTCCGCTGGCGGAGATGGTGGGGGTGCTTCGGGAGGTGGTTCAAGCGGAGCGGGTTGAAAAAAGCCTAAGGTTGGCTGAACTGGATCACTCGAATGGCTTTGCCAATTCCTGGCTCAGGTATTTCTGTCAAGATGTCAAATTTCATCGGGTGCGATCGCCAGCATCAGGAAATCACGTTACTGTCGCCGGTTTCTTGACCAGTTGCCCTGACCGGCCCGGACAGCATAAGTAATACATGGCTGTTGCCGGGCTTGTCAGTCGCCTTGACAATAACTTTTAGGCCTTTGCCAGACTGGTTGATCAGGTATGGATTGTGATCGTTTTGCCACCTATACCATCTCTGAGCAAAATTCTTCGAGCTTGTTTCGGAAGAAATCCCCTTTGACTGCCTGGATGAATAGCCTGTGCGCTGGGGATTGGCCCTACATAGCTGCGTCGGGGAAGGCCTGGTGCAGCCCGACGATGATCCCGACGTTGTCCTTGAAATATGCCTGAAAGCCCACGCCGGGGATAGTGTCTTTGTCCATAATCATCTCGCCGCCATTAGCTTTGACTTTGGCGATGGCAGCATCAATGTCGTCTACTTCGATGGTGTTGATGGTGCCTTTGAACTCACCGCCTGCTGGCATCAGGCCGCCATTGATCCCAGGGGTGCTGGCATCGCCGGTATCGACCAGCCAGTAATCGACCGGCCCTTCCCACTTATATACTCCCCAGCCGAATACCTCGCGGTAGAAGGTGGCAGTTTTTTCAAGATCGTCGGTTGCCAGCTCGAAATGGGTGAATCGGTTCATGCTATACTCTCCTCTTAGTGGGGTAACTAGTGTGAATGTGTCCGAATTGTATCTCAGAACAAATGTTCTGTCAAGATAAATTATACTTTATCTGTGAAGCCTCGGCTTTCTTTACCTCTCAGAGAAGTCATCTCGCTTTTCCTTAAGCTAGGGTTCACAGCCTTTGGTGGTCCTGGGGCGCACATCGCCATGATGCATGATGAGGTGGTCATCCGGCGAAAGTGGCTCAGTGATCAGGAGTTTCTGGACCTGGTGGGAGCGACGAATTTGATACCCGGGCCGAACTCCACCGAGATGGCTATTCACCTGGGTTACCGCCGCGCCGGCTGGAAAGGCCTGATCGCAGCCGGGGTGTGTTTCATTACCCCGGCGATGTTGATTGTGCTGCTGCTGGCCTGGCTGTATGTGCGCATGGGTCAAACACCCCAAGCCGGCTGGCTGCTTTACGGCATCAAGCCGGTAGTGATAGCCATTATTGCGCAGGCGATCTGGAACCTGGGGCGAAAGGCGATCCGGGGCTGGCAAGCTCTCCTGGCTATGCTGATTATCGTTGGTCTGTATTTCCTGGGTATCAACGAGCTGGTTTTGCTCTTCGGGGGCGGTCTGGTAGTGATGGCGGTGATGAATTTCCAGCGCTTGCGCTCGCGGGCGATAAAAGCCATCCTCCTGCCTGTGGCGGGAATCGGAGTGTACCTGCAGAGCGCAGTCCCGTTCAGTCTGCCCCTGCTGTTTTTTACCTTTCTCAAGATTGGCGCTGTGTTGTACGGCAGCGGGTATGTCTTGATGGCATTCCTGCGGTCGGATTTCGTGGTCCAGTATGGCTGGCTCACAGATCAACAGTTGATGGATGCCATCGCGGTGGGGCAGATGACCCCCGGGCCTGTGTTTACCACCGCCACCTTCATCGGATATCTCCTGGGAGGCACCCCGGGGGCGCTGCTGGCGACCCTGGGCATTTTTCTGCCGTCTTTCTTCTTTGTAGCAATTTCAAATCCGTTCATTCCCCGGCTGCGCGGCTCCAAATGGTTTAGCAGCCTGCTGGATGGGGTCAATATCGCCTCCTTGGGGTTGATGGCAGGCGTGACCATACAGCTGGGGCGCGATACTTTGATCGACCCCTTGACGATCCTGCTGGCGGTGATATCCTTATTCCTGTTAGTTCGTTGGCGGATAAACTCCACCTGGTTGATCGCCGGTGGGGCTGCCGTTGGGCTGATCAGCGCGCTGCTGCGCTAACCCAGAAAATGCATCGGAGAAAACAACATGCCGTCCCAAAAAATTCTTGTTACCTATGCCAGCCGGCTGGGATCGACCGCCGGAGTGGCGCAAGCTCTTGGCCAGGCCCTGACCGGGTGTGGCGCCGAGGTTGATGTGCTGCCAATGGAAGCCGTCCGTGACCTCGCTCCTTATGGGGCGGTGGTGGCCGGCAGCGCAATCCGCGGCGGGGAATGGCTGCCGGAAGCCATGCAGTTCGTCCAGAAGAATCGGGCAGCACTGAGGCAGAAGCCGTTTGCCTCCTTCCTGGTGTGCATGACGCTGGCAATGAAGGCGGATTATCGGCAGCAGGTCTCGGATTGGCTGGGACCGGTACGCCAGCAGGTCCGGCCGGTCAGCGAAGGCCTATTCGCCGGGGCTTTGGATATCAGTAAAATCCCTTCACTCGGCGACCGCATCAAGTTCCGCATGAGCGTGGCCTTTGGGGTGTGGAAAGAGGGCGACCATCGGGATTGGGCGGCCATCCGCTCCTGGGGGGAAAGCCTGTATCCGTTGCTGACCTAAGACTAATTTAGCGTTCTATCTTGACTGCTAATCTTACCCCCTCTGCAGGGCCTTCGGTTTCCGACGTCGAACGCATCGCCGCGCTGGCGGATCCTGCCATTCGCAACCTGCAGATCACACAGTGCTATCACGAGCTGGCGCTCGTGCTAGCCAGGCGCACCGGTGCGATAGGTGCCAATTGGTGCACATTTGCTACCTGGGCATCGAAGCAGGCCGGGCAGACCATTCGTAAAGATGATCTCGGTCGCACTTTAGAGCTCATCCTGGGCTCGGAAGAGCACAGCGCGCAGACCGCAAAAAGCCTGGCTACCACTGTCCGCCGCCAGGGCGTCCGGCGCCGTCTGGATGAAATCGTGGACACGATCTGGCAGGTGAACGATTCGCGCTCAGCCTTCGATCGATCGAGTGAGGCGGTGGCACGCGGCAATCTGAAGGTTTTCTCGGAGATTGGGCGGGAGTTTGCCCGTTTCCATGCCGAGTGCCTGCCGGATACGCAGTACGACCAAGATCATATCACCGCTTTCTGCGAGCAGCTCCACCCCGGCGAACCCCCCGATGGCCAACACTTCCTGCGGCAAGCCTTTGTGCACTATTACCAGGCGCTGTTTGAGACCCGCCTCAAAACACGCGTTGAGCTGCTCTTATTGGGCAACCTGGAGATTGGCTTTCACGAGCAGACCCGCTTGCAGCCGGAAATTAATGAGGCGTTGGAGGCGCCTCTGCTCTCTGTGGCAGTTTTTGCGCGTAACTTCCTGCACGCTCTGTATCCTGGACACAAGTGGCTGCTCTTGCGAGCAGCAGGCAGGTTGGCAGGTGTCAATAAGCTGCTGGCTGTTTACCTGGCGGCAGCCCAACGGGAAGCCCAGTTTATTATCACAGAGACAATGATGATGATTGAGATGCCGAACTTTAACCGCATCCGGCTGGGAGACGACCTGGTCGCTCGCTTCCCGCCCATCCTGCGGAAGGTGACACTTCCCGACCTGCAGGCACTGCTGGCGCAGATCGACCCCACACCGGATAGCACGATTCACTCAGGCGCGCAGCTGTGGGGTGATTTGCCCGACAGGCTGCATTTCATCGCCGATCTTTTTCGCTGCTACCAGGTTGATACGCGATTACTGGAACCGCCATTCACCGATGATCAGGTAGTTGAGTTAAAAAGCGGCCGCCTTCCCCCAGGCCGCTTATAGCAAGCCAAGCCCTCTGGCAGGTGGGCCCTGCCTAATTTACCCCCTTCATTGGCCGGATCGAACGGAAGCCCACCAACCGTTTAGCATCCTCGTCATACAGGCGCAGCGAAAGCGATTTCAGGCTGCTGCGCAAAGTCAACGGCTTGACCTGCTGGAACATGGCTTGTTCTTTGTGGCACTTTTCCAGAAAATAATTCGGGATGCGCGGGCTGATATGGTGGATATGGTGGTAGCCGATATTCCCGGTGAACCATTGGAGTACCCGGGGAAGCTTATAAAATGAGCTGCCTTGCAGGGCGGCAGACAGATAATCCCAGCGGCTGTGCCTTGCCCAATAGACTCCCTCGAACTGGTGCTGCACATAGAAAAGCCACACCCCCACGGAAGTCCCCAGGAAGAGGATCGGCAATTGGACGAGCACGAAAGCCTTGAAGCCGATTATGGCGCTCAACAGCACAATAATCAGCAGCAAGGCCAGGTTTGTCCACAGCACACTGTTGCGCTCGCGCCTGCCATCCTTGCGGCTGAAAAAACGATGGCCAATCAGAAAGACCCCCAGCGATCCTATAGTGAATATGATCCACGGGTTGCGTACTAGCCGGTAGCCGAATTTCTTCCACGAGCTCAGGGCTTGATACTCGGCTACGGTCAGAGTCAGGATGTCGCCTACTCCGCGCCGGTCCAAATCGGCTACGGTAGCATGGTGCACGGCATGATGCTGGCGCCAGTTGTAATATGGTGTGAAGGTCAGGATACCGGTGATGATTCCCACGGTGTCGTTGGCGCGTTTTGACTTGAAAAACGACCCATGCCCGCAATCGTGAAAGATGATGAAGATGCGGATCATAAACCCTGCTGCCGGGATGGCCAAAAGTAGAGTCAGCCAATAGGATATTTGCAGGCTGAACACCATCAAGATCCACAAGGCGAAGTAGGGAATAAGGCTGTTGCACATCTGCCAGATGCTGCGTAAATTATCCGAATGCTGATAGGGAGCAATTATTTTTTGCCAGGAGAGCTTATTCGGCTGCTCTGGGTTGCCAGCGACTGTACTATCCATCCGTAATTCCTCATTTCTTGCCGGAGGCAGTTTGAACTGAGAGGGGTATCAGCCCCGATTACCAGTCTGGTGCGTCGTCAACATCCTGCCGAACGGCAAGTAATGAATTGTGATGTTCGTGCTGCCCAGGATGATCCCCTAAGAAATCGCGACGATGCCGGTGATGTAAATTAATTTTACCACTTCTGTACCCTCACCTAATCCGTTGCCTGCCTGTACACCTCCAGCAACTGCGGCGGGCGAAATGCCCATGAAAAACGAGAAAAACCGTGTCATAATTCAGGGAGCGAGGTAACACCATGATCTACAATAAAGTGGCAATGGAACACGATAAGAAAATAGCGCTCGTGGCGCATGATAATAAAAAACAAGACTTGGTGGATTGGGCCAAGTTCAACCGCGACTTGCTGGCGCACCACGAGCTGTACGCCACCGGCACTACCGGTGAAATCCTGGAGCGCGTGCTTGACATGCCGATCAACCGGCTGCATAGCGGTCCGCTGGGCGGAGATCAGCAGATTGGCGCCAGGATTGTGGATGGTCAGGTCGACTTCCTGATCTTCTTCTGGGACCCGCTCGAGCCACAGCCGCACGATCCGGATGTCAAGGCTCTGCTCCGCATGGCAGTGGTGTGGAACATCCCCATCGCTTGCAACCGGGCTTCGGCGGATTTCATGATCTCGTCCCCGCTCATGGATGGGGAGTACGACCGGCTGGTTCCCGATTACACTGATTACCGCAAGCGCTCGCTACCCGGGGCGGAAGCCCTGAGCGAGCCTATGCGCGAGGACACCGGACAGGAGACTCCTGGCTGGGGGGACCCGGAAGAGCCTGCACGCTCTGAGGTGGAACAGGAAACTCCCGGCTGGGCGAATCCAGACGAACCTGCCGATTAAGCCAGGTTGGACTCCTGCAACACATGCCTGAAGCCCTGGCCTGCCCCAACTGCAGCGCTCCGCTGCCGCTTTCGAACACCGCAGGGGTCCCGCCCGTGGTTACCTGCCGCTACTGCGAATCGCAGGTGATGGTGCGCGAGCTGTATGCGGAACTGCCAGTCGAAGAACGACGGACAACGGACGACCGCAGACTGCCCCAGCCGTCCCCGCAAAACCCCCAGGTCGATCCCCGCGTTGCCCTGGAAGAGGTAGCCCGGGTGGCCCGTAGTGGCGACCGGCAGGCGGCCATCAAGCTGTACAGGGAAAGCCAGGATTCGAGCAGTCAGGAAGCCCAGGGGGTCGTCGCCCACTTGAGCCAGGACCCGGAGATCCAACCGGATTGGGCTGTGGAACGTGTGCAGCGCGAATTGCGCTCAAGGCGGGTGCCGGAGGTCGGGAAAATGCAGCCTAGACGCGGGAATTGGGTAGTATATGGGATGCTGATCCTGCTGGCGCTGGCATTGCTCATCCCGCTGCTGGTGGCCCTATTATCAGGGTGATTGCTACAGCGCCTTATCCTGCGGCGGCATGACCGCCAGGAAGTCTTCTCCAAAGCGCCGGCTGTAATCGTCCAGTAAGGACTGTAAGCGCTGCGAGTCTGGCGAAGCCAGGATCAGCCCGGCGTGGTGTTTCTTCTGCATACGCCAGGCGACCTCGGGGTCGGTGTAGCCGGACAAGTCCGGGTAATCCTGGCGCGACAGGCAGTTCATCACACCGGCGTAATCTTGGCGCACGGCGGGCAGTAGATATGGCTCTCCCAGCAGGTAAGCAGCTTCGATCTTCACCCACTCTGCCCACAAGTTAATTCCCGTGGCAAACTCTACCATCTCGGCGATGTTGGCGCCGCCCACCCGTGAGGCGCATTCCAGGAAATAGAACTTGCCGTCGGCGTGCGAGCGGATGTATTCGACATGCGTGGCACCCCGCAGTACAGCTGGTGAGGATTTTGCCGCTCCGCTCAAGGCTTTCAGTACCTTGCGGTTGAGTGCCACCAGGGATTTATAAGCAGGTGCATCCCGCTCCAGCGTGCGCGTGACGAACACGCCGCCGCCCTGGTAAACGCTCATCGGGGGACGGCCGTAGCGGTGCGCCTCGGCGAAGATCAGCTCCCCATCCTGCACCAGACCGTCGACATGGAACACGTCCCCAGGAACAAAGCGTTCCAACAGGTGAAAGGACTGCTCGTCGCCCAGGCGATCCAGAGCAGGCCAGATTTCATCCGCGTGGTTGATGGTCATGATGCCCATAGCGCTGGCTTCCGAACGTGGCTTAAGCAGCCAGGGAGGTGGAACCCGCTCCATGAAGGCCCGCAGACGGTCGTAGTTGAAGACCGAAGTGAACTCGGGTACCGGGATGCCGGCAGCCTGAGTCAGCATGCGCATGGCCAGCTTGTCGCGGAAATGGCGGGCTTGCGTTTCACCCATTCCCGGCAAGCGCAGGTGATCGCGCAGTGCCCCGGCCGTCTCGACGTCGAAGTCGTCGAGGGCGATGATCTGGTCGATGGCGTGACTGCGGGCGATGTAGCTGACCGCATACAGGATATCCGGCCGTTTGCGCAAGTCCGGCATGAAGAACATCTCGTCGATGCTTTCGCGCGGCCAGGGTTCAGCGCCTTCGGCTTCCCGGGCAATTACCAGCACCGTGCAGCCAAGCTTTTTTGCGGCCTGCATGAAAGCCGCGCCTTTAAAGTGGCTGGCCAGACACAGAATGGTCAGGGATTTTGTCTCGCTCATGGTGTGCTCCTCACATCACGCCTTCGGCGGTCTCGGCGATCAGCTGGTCGACCACGGCATGCAAGCTGCCGGTTTGCTTGTACGTGGCAAGCTGTCGGTCGGCGCTGGTACCTCCATCCAGAATGCGGTGAAAATACTCGATATCCTGCCGCCCGCCAAATTCGTCCATCACATCTTCCAACAGCCACTCGATCATTTCATGAATCAGCTCACGGGCAGGCAGCTCTTCTTGCTTGCCAAAATCGATCAGCTTGCCGTCCAATCCGTAGCGTACGGCGCGCCACTTATTCTCCTCCAACAGCACAGCCGGGTAGAGGCGGAAGGACATATTATCGCGGCGCAGCTTCCACATCTTGAATACCAGCGCCTGCAGGATGGCTGCGATGCAAACCGCTTCGTCGACACGCGTGCACACATCGCAAATACGGAACTCCAGCGTCGGGTAACGGTGATTAGGGCGCAAATCGAACCACACCTTGGTGCCATCCGGTATGCAGCGCGTTTTGACCAGGGTATCAACATAGCGATTGAAGTCGGCATAGGATTCGAAATAAGGCGGGATACCGGTACGCGGAAAGTTGCGAAAGATGATGCTGCGGTAGGATTTCAACCCGGTGTCTCGTCCCATCCAGAAAGGCGAGCTGGTCGACAGGCACAGGATGTGCGGCAGCATATAACGCACCACGTTCATCATGTCGATGAGTATCTCGGGATCCTCAATGCCGATATGGATGTGGGTGCCGAAGATCAGCAGCTGCTGCGCCAGCATCTGCATGTCCTGCTTGACGCCCATATAGCGCTCGTATGGCGTAATCTCGGCTGTGATCCACGAAGAGAAGGGATGCGAGCCGGCGGCGGCAATTTTTAAGTCGCTCCGGCCGGCCAGCTCTAGGATGGCTCCCCGCAGGCGCACCAGCTCGGCGCGTGCTTCCATTGGTGTGTAGCACACCTCGGTGCCCACCTCGACCATCGACTGGTGCATCTCGGCCTTGACCGACTCCCGCAAGGTCATCTTGCCTGCTTCCAGCAGCTCGGTGATGTAGGATTTCAGCTCGCGGGTCTCCGGATCGATGATCTGGTATTCTTCTTCGATACCGATGTTGAAAGATGGTTGTTTCATAGCTCAATTCCTTCTTTCGATTACAAAGGTTGGCACGACCGATCCCCCCCCTGCGGTGACGTTTAGCAATTCCACCGTGGACAGGCGGGTCAGGCAGCCTGAGACGTGATCTCCGTACCAGATATAGGGATTGGTATCGGTCATCCGATCGTAAATATGAATCTGGCCATCCACCAGGCTGGGATAGGGTTCCTTTGGCAGCGGCACCCGCTTCTGGATGATGCTTGGCTCTTCCAATGCGGTTTTGAGGGCAGCATCCCACTGACTCTGGTTGACTTCCCAGCCCAGCACGATCCCCTTGCCGCCATATTCGTCGTTGGGCTTGAGCACGAACTGGTCTTTGTTCTGACTCAGGAAGGGCAGCAGGTCGATCTCCCGGTTTTCGTACAATGTGCGGCGCTCTCTGACCACGCGGGTCCAGGGGATATGGCGCTGGATGGCGGCTCGTTCGGCGGGGGTGAACAGGGCGGCATTAGCTTCGTCACTAAGCACTGCCAGGCTGGCCTTTTTATGGAGCAGCTTGCAGCGGAAGGGATTGACCATGCACACGTTGCCATCCTGCACCGCCCGGATCACCGGGTGGTGCAACCCTTCTCGCTCCACCAGCTCGCTGATCAGGACGCGCTTGTATATTAGCTGGATTGGCGTGATGCCATCTACCAGCAGCAGGCCGTGGCGGTACTCGATCTGGCGCGGGTCGGCGATAATGCATTCGAAGTCTTGTGAGGCAAAGTAGTCGGCAAACAGCATGAACTCGCTGTAGGTAGGCACTTCGCGCCAGTCCAGGATGGCAATTCGCGGCCGGTCGCGCCCGCCCCACTGACGATACGAGTCGAGCAGGGCATGCAGCACGTGATGGCGGCCGGGCAGCGGGCGCACCTCGTAGCGCTTCTCGAAAGCGCCCATCACCGGCAGCCCCAGGAATACCTCGGAGAGGGCGTCGTTATAAGCGGCTGCCGCAGGCGTCTCGGCGTTATATTCGGCGAAGTACAATCCCATCTCGCCGCTGTTGCCGGCGGGACTGAAAAATGTGTCCATGCGCGCCGTGGGGCTGGGGGCACGAAATCCCGGATCGGCCTGAATCAGCTGCTCTTCCCAATCGTTCAGCCCGAATTGCAGGCGAAAATCCGGGTTGATCAGCGCCGTCCGGTAGGCAGTGGCAAAGGCCGGCATGATGCCGCCAATGGAGCGTCGCAGCAGGTCATATTGGGAAGTGGTTAAGAAGCGTGGGCGCAGCACAGTCGTTAGTGGACGCTCGCCAAAAAACAGCTGGCGATGGTGCATCTGCCGGGTGAGCTGGGCCTGGCTGATCAGCCCCAACTCGTCGTCCAGCAGAGAGTGGTAGAAATCGATAGCCGCGCTTAGCTCTTTCATGACCGGACCCAGTTGGCGGAAGTGGCCTGGGGGCGTGGATTCTTGGCCAGGCGAATGCACAGATCGGCCATGTGCTCTACGCACCAGCGGTGATAATCATAACCGGTGGAGTTGACATCCATATCCGGGGCGGGGTTCATAAAGTCGATGGCATAGGGGATACCATCCCGGATGGCCCATTCTACGGTGTTCATGTCGTAGCCCAGGGCGCGCACCAGGGTCAGGGAGTCGGCCACAATGCGATCCATCAACTCTGGTGAAAAGTCGGCCGGCAGGTAGCGGCGGTTATCTGGGTCGTATTTGCGCACCAGAACTTCTTCCTGGCCCAGGCACATACAGCGGGCGTACTGGTCGCCATCCCACTCGATGCACTCCTGCAGGATCATGGTCAGCAGGCCGCTGTCATCGTATGCTCGCCACAGCTCTTCCAGGGAACGCACCTTGCTGACGTTCTTCCAGCCGCCGCCGTGGGCATCCTTCAGGATGAGCGGGAAACCGCCCAGCGAGTCCACGATGCCCTGCCAGTCCACCGGAAAGACCAGGTTGCGCAGGCTTTCAGTGGGCACAATCCCGGGCACATAATCCTTGTTGGGCAGCGCCACCGTCTTGGGGCTGGCTACTCCCAGCCGGGTTGCCAGGCTGGCCTCGAAGAATTTGTCGTCGGCGGTCCACATGAAGGGGTTGTTGACCACGTAAGATCCCTGCAGGACGGCGTTCTTGAGGTACGAGCGGTAGTAAGGCACCTCGTGTGAGATGCGATCCACTAGGACGGCATACGGACAGGGTTCGTCCATGTGTGTGCCGCCCAATTTGGCGTATTCGGCAATCACGCCTTCGTCGCGGCGGTTGACTTCTTCGATGAAAGCTGGCGGCCACGACCATTCACGACCCACGATGACTCCAATTTTGAGCATTTCTCCTCCCGGGGTACTGAAATTCTTTGCGGCGGCGATCAGTCGTGCCCACCGAGGTACAGGCGGATCATTTTGCGCCAGTATGGCCAGTCGTGCGACCAGCCGTCCCACACGCGCAGGGCATGCCAGATGTTCTTGTTCCATAGTGCGCTGGAAAACCAGCGGTTATTGGCGATGTTGGGATCATCGTGACCGATGGCCATGATGATATCCAGGCTGCGCAGCAGATGCAGCCGGCTTTCTTCATATTCATTGGGCAAGTACAGGCAGGGAGAATTATAGTAAGTATTGTCGTCTCGATAGCCACCCAGCCAGCGTTCAATGTTATACATACCGCTCATGGCAATCACCCGGTTGACCAGGTCCGGATGTCGCAAGGCAAAGTTCATGGCGTGGTATGCGCCGAAACTGGCGCCGGTGACTATCATGTAAGGGGTTTGGTTTTTCTTATAGACCAGCGGCAGGACCTCTTCCAGCAGATAATTTTCATACTGCACGTGCCGCCAGGCCCGGTCGGCAGGGTGCTTGTGCCAGGCGTACCAGCTTTCCGCATCCATGCTGTCTACACAGTACATCTGCAGCCAGCCGTTCTCCAGCTGGTCGCTTAGCTCGGCGATCATGCCGCGGTCTTCCCATTCGTAAAACTTGCCCATAGAGGTGGGGAAAACCAGCATGCGCGCACCGGCGTGCCCAAAAACCAGCAGCTCCATGTCTCGCCCGAGTGAGGGG
>JBFYSP010000078.1:0-3401 GCA_041301395.1 Anaerolineae bacterium | reverse complement strand
ATACCAACCTATAATGAGGTCGAAAACCTGTCCGGTCTGGTCGCGGCGTTGTTTGAATTGCCGATTCCCGAGCTGCATTTGCTGGTTGTGGATGACAACAGCCGCGATGGCACCGGGCAGCTGGCGGATGTTCTGTCAGAAAAGTCCGGCGGCAGGCTGTCCGTCCTGCACCGTCCAGGTAAGCTAGGGCTGGGCAGCGCCTACCTGCAGGGATTCCGCCTGGCGCTGGTAAATGGGGCGCAAGCAGTAGGCCAGATGGATGCCGATTTTTCCCACCCACCGGAACTGCTGGTCGATTTGCTCGACCGGCTTGCAGGCTGCCACATGGCGATGGGATCCCGCTATATCGCGGGCGGCTCGGTCGACCGGCATTGGCCTTTGTGGCGCAAAGAGCTATCGGCATTCGGCAATACCTACTCGCGCTTTGCTCTCGGCATCCCGGTGGCGGATGCCACGGGAGGCTACCGCTTGTGGCGCCGCGCAGCTTTGGAGTGCATGCCGCTCGATCGGGTGCGGTCGAACGGGTATGCTTTTCAAGTTGAGATGATTTACCTGGCTCACCGGCTCGGCTTCACGATTCAGGAGGTACCGTTTTACTTCGCCGATCGTGTTCAAGGCGGCTCTAAAATGTCTTTCTCGATCCAGGTAGAAGCGGCGCTGCGGGTGTGGCAGATGCGTATTGCTTACCGCAGCCTGAAACCGGCAGCACTGCCGGTAGAGCTGGAGCGCTGGTAGCGCCAGTAGATTCTCTCCCCTTATTACCGGCCGCGCATTATCCTCAGCGAGCCAGCCCAGCAGATCATGAACGCATTAGCAGCCCCTCCCATCATGCAACGCAACTTCAGGCAGCTCTATGCCGATGTTTTTTGGTATGGCTTATTGAGCGGCAGCGCAATGGCGTTTGTGACCATCTTTGCCGCCCGCCTGGGCGCCACGAGCTTCCAAATCAGCCTGCTCGCTGCCGGTCCGGCGGTGGTCAACCTGCTGGTCTCGCTGCCGGCGGGCCTGTGGCTGGCAAATCGCCCGGCGATTCAGGTGACTTACCGCGCAGCCTTGCTCCATCGTCTTGGTTATCTGCTGCTCATCCCGCTGCCCTGGTTGTTTGGAGAAAACGCCCAGATCTGGGCCCTGATTCTAATCACCCTGGCGATGTCGCTGCCGGGA
Organism: Anaerolineae bacterium; assembly: GCA_041301395.1. Classification (GTDB taxonomy): domain Bacteria; phylum Chloroflexota; class Anaerolineae; order Anaerolineales; family UBA4823; genus CTSoil-045. The sequence continues at coordinate 2,237 of JBFYSP010000078.1, read as the reverse complement.
GCCTTCCTGGCGATCAGCTTCAATTCCCTGTTTGCCGAGGTAGTGCCTCCCGATTGGCGCGGCGAAGTGGTGGGCAGGCGCAATGCATTGATGTCGATCAGCATGGTGATTTCTACCCTGCTGTGCGGGCAGCTGCTGGACCGCATCGTCTTCCCCGCCAACTATCAGCTGGTCTTTGCTATCGGCGTGGTTGGCGCCGCCTTCAGTACATACCACCTCGGGCGCTTGCGGTTGGACCGGGCGCCTGCTGTGGTAAATGGAGCGCTGCCTGGTGATCTGCCGGACGGGTTGGATCAGGCTCAGCGGGCGGGCAGTTGGCGCACATCGCCCGGTGAGGCAATCCGCTCCATGCTGCGCATCGATTTACTTAAGACCTCATTCGGCGCGTTCTTAGGCGTCTACCTTATTTTTTACATTTTTCAAAACCTGCCTCTGCCGCTTTTCCCGCTGGTATTTGTGAATGAATTGGAATTATCAGACGGTGTGATCAGCCTGGGGAGTACCTTGTTCTACCTGGCCATGACCCTGGTCTCCCTGGGGCTGGGCCGGCTCTCAAGGCGGTATGGGCATTATCACATGTTGGTTACGGGCGGATTGCTCTACGGCTTATACCCCTTGATCCTCGGGCTGGCGCGCGGCGCGCCTTTATACTATACGGCATCTGTTGTGGGAGGCCTGGTATGGGGTCTCACCAGCGCCAGCCTGCTCAATCGCTTGATGGAGAAGGCGCCGGAAGAGGAACGCTCGGCTTCGATGGCATTGCATAACCTGGTGCTGAACTTTGGTGTGCTGGCCGGCTCGCTAGCCGGGCCGTTGCTGGCAGAAGTAGCCGGCTTGCAAGAGGCTTTGCTGATTGCGGCCGGGCTACGCCTGCTGGCTGGAATCTTGTTGAAAATCCGGGGATGAATCGGGGGAAACCGCCGCAGCCAGCACTTCCCATTCTGCCAGGGACAGGGTTTCGGCGCGGCGCTGCGGATCGATCCCGGCGGCCTGCAGGAAAGTGACTGCCTGTTCCGGCGACCAGCGCATCCCTGCTGACAAGGAATTGCGCAGGGTCTTCCTTTTTTGGGAAAACCCGGCTTTGGCCAGTCGAAAAAAAGTCCGCAATATGGGGGGCGCCATGAGCGGCTGCGGGTATAGATCCACCCGCACTATCGCCGAGTCGACCTGGGGTACCGGGTAAAAGGCTTCCGCCGGGATAGTTCCCATCGTCTGGGGGTACCCATACACCTGGACACTGAGTGCCAGCAGGCTCATATCGCCAGGGGCAGCGCATATCCGTGCGGCGACTTCGCGCTGCACGGTCAGAACCAGCCGTTGGGGCTGTAACCTGGACTCGAGCAGGTGGCGGATGACCGCCGAAGTGATGTAGTATGGGATGTTGGCGATCACCAGGTAGCCGGTCTGTTCCATCAACCTGGCCGGGTCGAATGTCAGGATGTCTCCCTCCCGGATGGTTACATTGGAGAACGGGGCAACTACCAGACCCAGGGCCGGCAGCAGCCCGGCATCCAGCTCCACGGCGAGCACGCGCCTGGCCCGCATCGCCAGCAAGCGCGTCAAACTACCCAGCCCGGGTCCAATCTCCAGCACGTCATCCTGTGATGTCACTCCGGAAGCCTCGACGACGCGCTCCAGGGCGCTATCATCGATAAGAAAATTTTGTCCCAGGCGTTTGTTTGGGAGCAGTCCATGCTGCTTTAGCAGGCCAGGGACATCCAAAGGTTCGAGATTCATTAAGAAAATTATATCACCCAGGGGTTTTGGGGTAGATGATCCAACCCCTGCGGCTTAAAATAGATTAAAATCTTCCCATATTAGCTCCTCTCCGATGGGAGAGATTAAAATCAAAGATTGTGTAAAAAAAATTAATCACTGGATGAACAAACATCCCGTCAAGACAGGTGAGCAAAGTTTATGAAAAAAGCAATTTGGATTATCGGAATACTCGTTGTGCTGGGCGTGGCCGGGTGGCTGCTTTTCCAGCGCATGCAAACCAACCAGGAAGCCCAAATACTGGATAGTTACCAGACGGCAGCAGCCGAACGCGGAAACTTGATTGCTGCAATCGGTGCAACCGGCCAGGTACATGCCAACCAGAGCGCTGTATTAAACTGGCAAACCAGCGGCCGGGTGGCAGAGGTCAACCCCACGGTAGGTGACCTGGTGGCGGCAGAGGAGGTACTAGCCGAGCTGGACCAGGACTCCCTGTCGCAGAATGTTATCCTGGCACAGGC
>JBFYSP010000062.1:0-16222 GCA_041301395.1 Anaerolineae bacterium | reverse complement strand
TATCCATCGCCGGGGTGATGGGTGGGGCTGAGTCGGAAGTGAGCGAGGCTACTCGCAACGTGCTGCTGGAAGGGGCGGCCTGGAACATGACCAACATCCGGCGGACGCTCTCGGCGCAGCGCATGAGCTCGGAGGCGGCCTACCGCTTCTCGCGTGGGGTGCACCCCGCCATGGCGGAGCGCGGCGTGCGGCGAGGGCTGGAATGGATGCGCCTGTGGTCTGGGGGCAGAGTGGATCAGGGGCTGGTGGACAACTACCCGCTGCCGCCGGATGACCCGACGGTAAGCGTATCGACGGGGGACGTGCGCCGCTGGCTGGGCCTGCAGCTCGAAGCGCAGGAGATTGCCGAACTGCTCGGGCGGCTGGAGTTCGGGGTGGAGGTCGATGGGCAGGAGGTGCATGCCAAGACGCCCGACCACCGGCTGGACATCGGCCGCGGCGTGATTGGCGTGGCGGACCTGATGGAGGAGATCGCCCGCATCTACGGCTACGACCGCATCCCGGAGACGCGGCTGGCGGATGAGCTGCCGCCGCAGCGGGGCAACCCGGCGCTAGAGAAGGAGGAGCGCACCCGCGACCTGCTGGTTGACCTGGGGCTACAGGAGGTGGTGACTTACCGCATGACCTCGCGCGAGCGGGAAGCCAGGCGGCTGCCACCGGGGACAGCACCCAGCGACCGCCCCTACGTGAGCGTGGTCAACCCGGTGGCGCTGGATCGAGATGTGCTGCGCCAGAGTCTGCTGTCCAGCGTGCTGGAGATCGCCGAGCGCAACGCCCGCCTGCGAGAGCGCATGGCGCTGTTCGAGATCGGCCCGGTGTTCGCAGTGGCGGAGGAAGGCGACCTGCCGGACGAAATCCCGATGCTGGCGCTGGTACTGTGCGGGCCGCGCAGCCTGCCCACCTGGCAGGGGACCGAGAGCGGGTCGATGGACTTCTATGACCTGAAGGGAGTGGTGGCAGGGCTGCTGGACGGCCTGCACGTGCCCAGTGTGCGCTACGAGCCGGCGGAGCATCCCAGCTTCCACCCGGGGAAGTGCGCCCGCATCCTATCTGGCGAGAGCTACCTGGGGACGATGGGCGAGCTGCATCCGCAGGTGCGGGAGCGCTACGAGCTGCCCGATCACCCCATCCTGGCGGCCGAGCTGGACCTGCCGGCGCTGCAGGCGTTGACGCCGCTGCGCTATGAGGTGCAGGGGGTGCCGACCTACCCACCGGTACTGGAGGACCTGGCGGTGATCGTGGACGAGGCGACGCCAGCCGAGCAGGTGGAAGCAGTGCTGCGGTCGGCGGGCGGCAAGACGCTGGCCGGGCTGCGACTGTTCGACGTGTTCAGCGGGGAGCAGATCGGGGCGGGCAAGAAGAGCCTGGCTTACAGCCTGACCTACCAGGCCGACCGGACGCTTACCGACGAGGAGGTACGCCAGATCCGGCAGCGCATCGTGCGACGGCTGGAGACGGAGCTGGGCGCGAAGTTGAGGAGTTGAGTAGGTCCACAGGTATTGGTATAAGCAGAAAGGAGAAAATGGCTACTTACGTACTTTGCCATGGAGGTTGGGCAGGCGGCTGGCAGTGGAAGGAGGTGGCGTGCAGCCTTCGGGCTGAAGGCCACGAAGTATATACGCCGACATTTACTGGGCTTGGAGAGCGGAGTCACCTGCTCAACCGCTCAATCGACCTGAATACTTACATCCAGGATCTCGTCATGGTACTGAGATATGAAAATCTGCACGACGTAACCCTGGTGGGTTACAGTATGAGCGGGATCGTTATTAGCGGGGTGGCCGAGCTAGCCCCCGAGCGCATCCAGCGGCTGGTTTATCTGGACGCATACCTGGTAGAGGATGGTCAGTCTTTCGCCGACCTGGTCGGCCCGGAGATGATGGGGTACGTCCGGGGAGCGGCCGAGGCCTATGGAGATGGCTGGCTGGTTCCGCACAACCCACCGGACGCCGACCGGCGCGTGCCAATGCCCCTGGCGGTGTGTTATACAACAATCCCGCAGAAGAATCCGCTGGCGAATCAGATACCCCGCACTTTCATCTACTGCACCCGAGGCGGGGAAGATATCGGCCCGCTGCATATCCCGATCGACATGGCAGCGGAGAAAGTGCAGAACCTCCCTAATTGGAAGTATGTCGAGATTAAAAGCGGACATATGCCGATGTGGACAGAGCCAGAAAAGCTGGTCGAAGTATTGACAGCAAACCTTTGACAGGAAACAGATAATTTGCGAGGAAGTTGCGCTTTGGGAATTGCGCGATAGACTCAACATACCAGCCCCGCCGGCAAGCGGGCTAATACTGTTTCACCCCATCAACAATCTCGGCGGAGAGGTCGTAGCGGTTGAAGGCGGGCATGAGGTAGATGCCGGCAGCCCAGGGGCGCATGCGCTCGATCAGCTCGAGGGCGATGCGTACGCCTTCCTGAGGGGCTTTGTCGCCGGCGCGGCGCAGGCGCTCTTGCAGGTCGTCCGAGATGGAGATACCGGGGACTTCGTTGTGCAGAAAAGTGGCGTGGCGGGTGCCGAAAAGGGGCAGCACGCCGACCAGGATGGGGACCTGCAAGGGACCGTGAGCTTCGGCATAGGCATCCAGGAAGGACTGGGCGAGCTCGGGCTGGAAGACGGGCTGGGAGAGGATAAAATCGGCGCCGGCTTTGACTTTGCGGTGCAGGTTCTTGATCTCCTGGGAGATTTCCGCAGGGCAGAGGTTGAGGGCGCAGCCAACGAAAAAGGCGGTGGGCTGACCGATATCAACGCCGGCATGGTCGACGCCAACGTTAAAATTCTGCTTGATGAGCTTGATCAGGCCGGAGGGCACCAGGTCGTAGTTATCCATGGCGTCAGGGTAGTCGCCGATAGCGGTGGGATCGCCCATGACGACAAAGACATTGCGCAGGCCGACAGCATGGGCGGCCAGCAGGTCGCCCTGGACGCGCAGCAGGTTGCGGCCGCGTGTGGGGAAGTGCAAGACGGTCTCGATGCCGATCTGGCGCTGAACGAGGTCGCAGACGGCCCAGGGGCTCATACGCATGCGGGCCATGGGGCTGTCGGCGACGTTGATGACATCGGCGCCGGCTTCGGCCAGCAAACTGGCGCCGGCCAGCAGCTTGTGGACGGAGAGACCACGCGGCGGGTCCATCTCAATGGAGACGGTGAATTTCCCAGCAGCGAGCTTCTGGGCTAGCTGAGAAGGCAGCTCAGGCGAGTCGCGCTGCTCGTCGGTTTCCACCGGCATAGCCAGCTCCGCAATGCTGGGGCCGCAGCCGGCGGGGGTGGTATCCAGGGCGGTGCGCATGGCGGCGATGTGCCCGGGGGTGGTGCCGCAGCAGCCGCCGACCAATCGGGCGCCAGCTTCGCAAAAAGCCAGGGCATATTCGCCAAAATATTCGGGGTTGGCCGGGTACATGATGCGCCCGCCGACCTGCTCGGGCCAGCCGGCGTTGGGCATGACGGAGAAGAATGGTGCGGGGCCGACCGCCTGGCGCATCTGGCGCAGGATACGCCAGATCTGGGCGGGGCCGCCGGAGCAGTTGACGCCGATGACGTCGGCGCCGGCTTGCTGCAGGCGCTGGGCGACTTTGGCAGGCGCATCGCCCAGCAGGGTGCGGTCGTCGCGGGTGAAGGTCATGGAGGCGACCACCGGCAGGTCGCACACCTGGCGGGCGGCCTGAATGGCTTCGAGCAGCTCGTGCAGGTCACCGAAGGTCTCGAGGATGAGTAAATCAGGATGCGCAGCACACAGAGCCTGGATCTGTTCGGCGAAGGCGAGGCGGGCCTGCTCAGGTTGGACGCGGCCATAAGGGGCCAGGCGCACGCCCAGCGGGCCAACATCGCCGGCGATGAGCACGTCGCGGAAGGAGGCGCTGACAGCCAGGCGGACAAGCTCGACGCCGCGGCGGTTGATCTCGGCAAGCTGATCTTCCAGGCCGTGCAGGCTGAGCTTGAAGCGGTTGGCGCCAAAGGTGTTGGTCTGAATGATCTCGGCGCCGGCTTCGATGTACAGGCGGTGGATATCGGCGATTGCAGCCGGCTGGGTGAGGTTGAGCTGGTCGAAGCACTGGGTGAAGCCGAAGCCGCGGGCGTTGAGCTGGGTGCCCATGGCGCCATCGCCGAGGAGGGGCGTGGAGGTGAGCTGCAGACGGGCGAGGAAGGGAGTAGAGGCCATGGGAATTCAGATAAGGTGGGGTATATTTTACCTTAAGATAACCGCTAAGACGCGAAGGTCGCTAAGGTTAAGAAGTTTAACCGCTCGCCAAGTACGCCAAGGGTTTTTTTATATTTTACGCAGCACTTCTTTTTCATGGGAATAACCATAGATTATGCAGGATGGCAAAGAATAAAACAACCACGAAACACTCAAAATACACGAACTTTTTTTGTCGCGCAAACGGGGAGGAATGGCAGGATTTTGCAGGATGGATGATAATTGCCCGGTAGAAGATTCTTTTGTAGAATAATAGTACCATTTCCAATAAATTATTTGAGGCAGAAGGTTGAGGCACAAGATGTTCAAGACGTTTGAGGAAGCGCAGGCGTATGTGAAGGAGCAGCAGGTGCAGGTGATCGATCTGAAGTTCTGCGACCTGTGGGGCAGGTGGCACCACCTGAGCCTGCCGGCGACACAGTTCACGCCGGAGCTGATGGAGCAGGGGATCGGCTTTGACGGCTCGGCGGTGGGGCTGAAGAGCGTGAAGGCGGGTGATATGGTGCTGGTGCCGGACCTGGGCAGCGGGACGCTGGACCCGTTCTGGGAGGTGCCGGCGCTGAGCTTTATCAGCACGACGCTGGAAGCCGACACACACGCCATCTTCACCAACGACCCGCGCAATATCGCCATCCAGGCGGAGGCCTACCTGCGGCAGACAGGCATCGCCGATGAGAGCCTGTGGGGGCCGGAGTTCGAGTTCTATATCTTCGACCAGGTAGCTTTTGAAAGCGGGGTGAACCACGCCGGCTACCGACTGGACTCGGCGGAGGCGGACTGGAACAGCGCGACGGGCGGACATGGGCATTACATTCCGCTGCACGGGGGCTACCATGCGATTCCGCCGAAGGACCAGTTGTTCAACCTGCGCAACGAGATGGCGCTGCGGCTGCAGGCGATGGGGGTGCCGGTGAAGTACCACCACCACGAGGTGGGTGGGCCGGGGCAGTCGGAGATTGAGACGCCGATGATGGGGCTGGTGGCAGCGGGGGACGCAGCGATGCTGGTGAAATATGTGACCAAGATGACAGCCCACCAGCACGGCAAGACGGTGACCTTCATGCCCAAGCCGCTGTACGGCGAGGCGGGCAGCGGGATGCACTTCCACCAGCACCTGTTCAAGGGTGGGGAGAACATCTTCTACGACGCGGACGGCTACGGCTGCATGAGCGAGACGGCAATGTACTACATCGGTGGGCTGCTGAAGCACGGGGCAGCGCTGCTGGCGATCACCAACCCAAGCACAAACTCGTACCGCCGGCTGGTACCGGGCTTCGAGGCGCCGGTGAACGCTTTCTTCTCGCTGGGCAACCGCAGCGCGGCGGTACGCATCCCCAAGTACGCCAACCAGCCGCAGACGGCGCGCATGGAGTTCCGCCCGCCGGATGCGACCTGCAACATCTACCTGGCGCTGGCGGCGCAGCTGCTGGCGGGGCTGGATGGAATCCGCAACAAGATCGACCCTACGGCGGGCGGCTTCGGCCCGATCGACGCCAACATCTTCGCCTGGTCGGAGGAACAGCTGGCGGGGATACAGAAGCTGCCGAGCAGCATGCGGGAGGCGATGCTGGCGCTGGAGGAGGACCACGCCTTCCTGCTGGCGGGGGAGGTGTTCAGCCTGGAGCTGATCGAGCAGTGGGTGCATTATAAGATGGAGATGGAGTACTACCAGGTGCGCAACCGGCCGCACCCGTATGAGGTGAGTTTGTATTTTGATGTGTGAAGAAATATCTCTCGCAAAGGCGCAAAGATCGCAAAGAATATTAATCATATTTCCTGTTGCGATGGCGGAGGCGCGAGTGGCGAGGCCGAAACAGATAATGTGTCGCGCCGGATGGAGGATGTTGTCAAGATGCTGAATACCGCTGACCAGCAGCAAATTGATCGTGCCCTGGCGCTGGTAAGCGCTGTTCTCGCTGCTGATATTGTCGGCGTCTACCTGTTCGGGTCGGCGGTACTGGGCGGGCTGCGAGCGGAGAGCGACCTGGACCTGCTGGTGGTGTCGAAGCGGCGGACAACACGCGCTGAGAAGCAGTGTCTCGTCGATGGTCTGCTGGCGGTGTCGGGGCGGAGGACTGCGCATGGGATGTGGCGGCGAATTGAGCTGACGATTGTGGTTGAAAGCGATGTTAAGCCATGGCGCTACCCGCCCGGCTTCGACTTCCAGTATGGGGACTGGCTGCGGAGCGAGTTCGAGAGCGGCAACCTCGAGCCGTGGCCGACGAGGGTGAACCCCGATCTGGCGCTGCTGATCACGATGGTCGCGCAGGCGAACACACCCCTGTTGGGCCCGCCGCCGGCTGAGATCTTCGAGCGCGTGCCTGAGAACGACTTGCGGCGCGCGATGGCAGACGAAATTGACGGTCTGCGAAGCGATATTTCTTCCGACACATGCAATGTGATCCTGACGCTGGCGCGCATGTGGAGCACGTTGGCGACGGTGGTCATTCGCTCGAAGGACGCGGCGGCAGACTGGGCGCTCGAGCGGCTGCCCGAGGCACAGCGGCCGGTGCTGAGGCGGGCACGGGCGATCTACCTGGGCGAGCAGGCTGAAGGATGGGAGGAGCTTGAGGATCAGATTGGCCCGCATACCGAGTATGTTGTGGCTGAGATCAGACGCCTGGTCCGCGCGAAGGCGGAGAATCTGGTAGGGGGGATAAGAGATTGAACCGCAAAGGCCGCCAAGCTCGCCAAGTTTTTTATATATACAATGGAAACCGAGAGAACAGTCAAGTATATTGTGAGGAAGAACCAGAAAACCAGGCAATGATAACAGGGCGTGATCCTGTAACACAATTCCACGACACAACTGCTCCAATAGCTTGACTCCGTGGTCAAGGCGTCCTATAAAATAATCACAAGTATTTATTTCTTTAGCCCGGCCTGATCCAAGACCGGGAAACCAGCCGGTGTACCGGCGAGACATTGATAAGGAGATAATCCCATGAAAGCCAGGTTGATTTGCTTATTGTGCCTGTTATCCATGATGGCTGCTCTGCCGCTATGGAAAGTATCGCCGGCAGCCGCGGTGACGTCTGTACCCCAGAACAATGTTCCAGTAAGGGTCGAGAATATCGCCAGCCGGCTGACGAACGAGCTGACCAAGGCCGGTTTCGAGGTTGGGCGCGGTTATTTCAAGTTATACACTCCCTTGGAGTGCCAGTATACGTATCCGGCGCTGCATTCCTGTTTCTATAACAACCCGGCGGCGCCGTATGTGCTGCCGCTGGTGCCTTACTGGTCGAATGAGTGGGTGGAACCGGCGCTCCAGAATATGTGGGGCCCGACAGAACCAGGCTACAATGGCACCCATCGTTTCGATGAACGCGAAGCCATCCTGATCCTGGGCCTGCTGCCACCCAAGGGCGCCTATTTCGGAGAGCAAAGCTGGATTTTTACCCGACAGGATGCTTACGACACGTCCAGCTATATGTACAACTATATAAAAACCAATTATCCCCCAGGTGTGCTGGATGCTTTTTTCCATACCGTCCCCAATCACGACGAGCGCATCATTACTTTTGACAGCCTGGGCAACATCGCAAACAACGTGGTGATCGAACAGCAGTCCGGTGCGGCCTTCAATCAGCTGCGCTATTTCATCATCACCCCCGACCAAACGATGGACAGCAAGCTGCGGGCAGCCCTGGGCAAGCTTTCCATCCAGGCAAAGGACATCTTCACCGAGCCGATCCCCTCCACGGTGAGGATCGGCCTGAACGAAGAGGCTGACGATTTCATCACTATCCTGCGTTATGCCGAGCCAAAACATGAATGGCAGGCAGAGAAGTGGCGGAGCGATCTGCCCCTGATCGTGCTGCGCATACGGCCGACCAACCCGGACTGGGAAGCGGTGCGTTATGGGCCGCCGGTGCTCGAAGCGCGCACGGCGATAGACGAATTTCCCTTGCAGCCGGACCTTGATAACCTGGTGAAAGCGGTCTTTGAGCGCTGGAGCCAGCCGTATGCGGCAGGGAAAGTGTGGACACACGTAGACCTGCAGACGGAATTCGATTTGGTCGGCCCGCACTGCTTGCAGATCGGCATGGACTGCATTGCCGACAGCCAGGATACAACTTACCAGGGCTTTCCGGGTGGTTTTTTGATACCGGCTGGGAGGATCTTAGGCTATGTGGGTGTGCTTGGCACAGAAACAGGAAACGCCACCTATGTCGGCCTGGGAGTGAATGATGTCAATCTGAAGCTGGGTGTATTCAATCTCAGCGATTACGAACTGAAAGGCAGCGCGGCCGGCTTTGCCAACCAACTGAACAACACCGATAAACTTTACCTGCACTATTTCGCACGGAGCTGCGCCGGTTTAGAGCCGCTAACCGGCGGCGCCTGCACTGAAATCACACCGCAGATGATCCCGATCTGCACGGACCCAACGGGGCTGACCTGCCATAGGATTGCTTTCTCCGAGCGGGATTATATCTTCCCGGGTACGCGGCGCGCCCCCAATTCGGCTTTAATCCTGCCCGGTAAGGTGATCATCCTGCAGGACCCACGATAGCAGCCTGGACCCAGTGACGCTCCGCACCCCGGTAACAGGGATGCGGAGCGTCTGTTACGGGTCAAGGATGAAGCATCACCCTTGTATTTATAATCCTGTTTATGGCTGCGTGGGTTTGATTTCCCCTTGCACTCACCCCCACCCCCAGGTAAAATCAGAGCATGAGAAAAACTATCCTCTTTATTCTGTTTTTGGCGCTACTTACGGGGTGTGCTACCGGCTACCAGGAGAGCGGCGGTGGGTATACGTATGTGACCTGGAATGAGATGGAAGGGAAAGAGGAGCATCCGCTGGTGGGTGCGGATTGGGCAACTTTTGAGGTACTCGATAAGAACGGGTACGCCAAAGATGCCCGGCAGACATACTTCCAGGGTCGGACGATTGAAGGGGCGGATGCGGCGACATTTGAGAGACTTTCGGAACTATACGCCAGGGACACCAGCCGCGTGTACTACCAGGAGAGGGTTGTGCCGGGGGCGGACCCGAATAGCTTTGAGGTATTTAATCTGCAGTGGGGGCGGGATGGCAATGATGTTTATATCCAGGACCGGCCGATAGAAGCCTGCGATCCGACGACGTTCAAGCTGCTGAAGGACAGCTGGCAGAAGGACAGCCGGTGCGCTTACCGGGAAGGGCGCAAGGTGCCCAACGCGGATGCGGCGACGTTCGAGGTGCTCAATTTTTGGTTCGCCAAGGACCGCTACCAGGTGTACGATGATATCCCAAGGGTGATTGAGGGGGCGGATGCGGCGACTTTCAAGCTGCGGGGGGGTATTTGCCAGGTGTGCGCACAGGACAAGAACAACTGCTACTCGTACGAGAAGGTGGTGCCGTGCGAGGAGGAGAAGTAAAGAATCTCTAGCCGCAAAGTTCGCAAATGTTTAGAGATATTAACGCAAGGGCGCCAAGAAGGTTTTCAGATATAAAGAAAAAGAGAGTCTCACGCAAAGCCGCAAAGGGGTTTTTAAAATTCTTCTTTGCGGCCTTGGCGTCTTTGCGTGAGATTGGTTTATAAGGTCAGGATTCCAGGGTGGTGAGGTAGGCTTCCATGGCGGCGTCGCCGGCGGCGACCAGGGCGGCCATGCGCTCGGCGGGCATGTCGAAATCCAGGGTACCGATGTCTTTGGCGGGCAAGCGGCAGACCATGTGCTCGTAGGCGGCCAGGACGGTGCGGTCGTGCCCGCCCAGGACGGTATCGGCCAGGCCCTGGACGCGCCACAGGGTCTGCTGCAGCAGGTCGAGGCGCTCGATGAAGCCGGGGGCGTCTGAATCCTTCATGGGGGTTTCGATGCCAGGGACGGGCAGGCTCTCGTCGATGAGCAGGCCGATGACCTGGTCTGAGATAGAGTTTTCGCCCATTATGGAGTCGATGTTCTCGTCGGTGGAAATGAACAGGCGGATTGGGAAGTTCGAGAGCAGGCCGCCATCCACAACGCGGTGACCGGTGAGGTCACGACCGCGGTACAGGCCCCATTCCTGGTGCCAGGTGACTTCGGGCCAGGCGAAAGGGCAGCCCATGGACATGCGAATGGCCCACACGGTGGGGCAGTCGGGGGCTGTACGGTGATTGAGGACGAGCATTTCTTTGCCGGTAACGTCGGCGGCAACGGCGGACAGGTCGGAGCCGGTTTTCTGGTGGAATTCGAGCAGGGTAGAATCGGCCAGGCCGCGGCCATCCTTTTCGAGGCGCTCGCGCAGCCAGTTGCGGAAGGCTTTGCCGGAATACCAGCCACCCCACAGGAGCAAGGAGAGCAGGTGGCGGAAGAACTCTTTACCGATGAGGCTGTTCATGAGCTTGTCGACGAAGGGCTCGATGCTGTTGGGAATATCGGGGTTGTCCAGCTCGGTAATCAGCCAGGAGCGCATGCCTTCAGACATCTGGTCATCGGCGTCGATATTGGGGGTGTCGAGGAAGCTGGCGAAGACAGAGCGGCCGTCGGGCAGTTTCTGCTGGAGGGCCTCCAGACAATCCTGGCCGCTGTAGCCGGCGGCAACCAGGGTGGCGACAATGGAGCCGGCAGAGGAACCAATCAGGCGGCGGGGTTTGTGGCCGCGGCGCTCGAGGGCGCGCAGTGCGCCGGCAAAGGCGCCACCTTTAGCGCCACCACCTTCGAAGACCAGGTCGTATTCCATGGGAAATCCCTCCTTGGGGTAAATGGATATTATTAGGCAAATTTTACCACTTTCGAGGATATTGGCTCACGCAAAGGCGCAAAGGCCGCTAAGACACTTAATAAATACTCATTTTTAGGGAGGCACAGGGTTGCACCGCTTCGCGGCGCAACCAGGGGAGTGAAATCCCGGCTGGTTTTCGCCGGGACGCAAAGTTCGCAAAGGAATTGTAATAATAGATATAATGGGGGAGTTTAGTGAGGCTGGTTGGGGTACCTGCAAGTCTGAGGAGCGTTGGTATGACCGATGTGGATGGCTTTATTGCAGAGACCGGCAGGAGCGGGACGGGACGGATGCCGCCTTCGCCGCGCGGCAATGTGCGTGAGATGGTGCGCGATCCCTTGAATTTTTTCCTGAATATGACGCGCGAGTATGGGGACGTGGTATGCTACCGGCCGGCGCCGGACATGGCTTACCTGGTGAACCACCCGGATGATATCCGGCACGTGCTGGTGGATAACAACCGCAACTACAGCAAGGCAACCTACTCCAACCTGGTATTCAAGAAGCTGGTGGGCGACGGGCTGATCACGCTGGAGGGGGAGACCTGGCGGCAGCACCGGCGGCTGATGCAGCCGGCATTCCATCACGGCCGGTTGGAGGCGCTGGACGGGATGATTGTAAAGGCGGCCGATGAGATGCTGAGCCGCTGGGAGCGACGCTATGCGGAGGGTCTGCCGGTAGATATCGCCCGGGAGATGGCCTCGCTGACGCTGACGGTGACGACCCGGGCGCTCTTCGGGGTGGACCTGGGGGACGAGGTGAATACGATCGGCGAGTGGGTGAACCAGGCGGCGGTCAAGTTCGAAAAACCATCTACGCCGCAGGTGCAGGAATCGGCGCGTGAGGTACGGGCAATTGTGGAGCGCATTGTCAGGCAGCGCAAGGAGAACTTTGAGGACCGCGGCGACCTGCTCAGCTCGATGATCCAGGCACGCGACGAAGAGACGCGCCTGATGCTGGACGAGCGGGCGCTGTGCGACGAAGTGATGACACTGCTGATTGCAGGCTATGAGACGACAGCCAACGCACTGACCTGGACCTGGTACCTGCTGTCGCAAAACCCCTGGGCAGTGGGACAGATGCGGGAGGAGGTTCAGGGGGTGCTGGGTAACGACCACCGACCGGCAACGGCTGACCTGGACAAAATGCCCTTTACGCGCATGGTGCTGGACGAGTCGCTGCGGCTTTTCCCGCCGGCGTGGATCCTGGGACGCAAGGCGCTGGGGCCGGACGAGATTGGCGGCTACCATGTGGGAGCGGGAACGATCATGGCGATCTGCGTGTACACTTTACACCGCCACCCGGGGTTTTGGGAGCAGCCGGAGGTGTTCAACCCGCTGCGCTTCAGCCCGGAAGCCGACCAAAGGCGGCACCGCTATGCCTATATTCCGTTTGGCGCCGGGCCGCGGCAGTGCATCGGCAACAACTTTGGGCTGCTGGAGGCCTGCCTGGCGATGGCATGCGTGGCGCAGCGCTTTGAGCTGCGCATAGCGCCCGGCAGCCAGGTGCAGCCGCTGCCCATGTTTGTGCTGCGCCCAAACCGCGACCTGTTTATGACGCTGCACAGGTAGGGTGAGCGGGAAAGAATCCCGCCCTACCACCTAAAGGGCGGCCATATCTTTGGGGAAGCCAGGGCTTCTGGACCTGCTTCTGACTATCCAGGAATGGCGGTTCAAGGCAGGCGGGATATGTTATACTATTGCTAAGATATGTATAACGAATTGAGGTTAATGTGGTCATTAAACTTTCTCAGAAAGGCTGGGTTGTAATCCCGGCAGCATTGCGGGAGAAATATGGGTTAAAGCCGGGGGCAGCGGTGCAGGTGGTTGATTATGGCGGCGTACTGGCAATTGTGCCTGTCCACAAAGACCCAATCAAGGCTGGGGCAGGTTTGTTGAAAAACGGCGATTCGCTTACCGAAGCGATTGTTAAGGAACACCAGGCGGAGTTGGTACGTGAGTCCAGTTAAGTCGACCATCCTTTTCGACAGCTACGCACTGCTGGCTTACCTGAATGGCGAGGCTGGCCAGACGACAGTAGAAGAAATCTTAACCCTGGCCCAGGCGAACGAGTGCCGGGTGTGCATGTGCCTGATCAACCTGGGAGAAGTGCTCTACCTGATCGAGAGGCGGCGCGGGCTGGCGAAGGCCCAGCAGGTATTGGGGCTGGTAGACAACCTGCCGATCGAGCTCATCGAAGCAAGCCGAGACCTGGTGCTGGATGCAGCGCACATCAAAGCGCAGCATGCCATATCGTATGCGGATGCCTTCGCGGCGGCAGCGGCCCAGAGGGAAGAGGCGGTTGTCTTAACCGGCGATCCGGAGTTCGCAGCGGTGGAAGATCTCGTCCAGGTGCGCTGGCTGCCTAAAGAAACATAAACAGAAAACATCCCGCGATAAAACCGAAAGAAGAACCTGAGATGAAACTTGCTATTCTTTCCGATATCCACGATAACGTCTGGGCGCTGGCGGCGGCGCTGGAGCACGCCCAGGAGGCGGAGGTGGTGCTATGCTGCGGTGACCTGTGCTCGCCGTTCATTATCCCGCGGCTGGCGGAGGGTTTCGCCGGCCGGCCGATCCACATTGTATTTGGCAACAATGACGCCGATCTGCTGCGCATCTCGCGCCAGGCGGGGCGTTTCCCGCAGGTGCAGCTGCACGGGGCTTTCTTCCAGGGGGATGTGGGTGGAGTGAGCCTGGCGATGAACCATTACGACGACATTGCGCTGGCGCTAGCAGCCAGCGGGCAGTACCAGGTGCTGTGCTATGGCCACAACCATGCCTACCGGGTAGAGCAAATCGGCCGGACGCTGACGATCAACCCGGGGACGCTACTGGGTTACGATCCCATCCACAACCGGGATGTGCCGATGACTTTTGTGCTGTATGACACGGTCAGCGGGGAGGTGAGGGGCTATCAGGTGCGCCCGACGCTTCCCAATCTGCGCGGGCAGTGGAGCTGCGAGGCGTATTCATGATTCCGAGGCGGCTGGCTCTATCCGGGTTCCTGTCTTACCTGGAGCCGGTGGAGATCGATTTCACTGCTATCGAGCTGGCCTGTATTTCGGGGGCTAACGGGTCGGGGAAATCATCGCTTTTGGACGCAATCACCTGGGTGCTGTTTGGGATGGCGCGCAAGCGAGACGATTCGCTGATCCATGCGGAGGCAAAAGCGGCGGAGGTGAGCCTGGAGTTCGAGTACGAGGGGGCGGTGTATCGGGTGATGCGCCTCAAGCCGCGCGATAAGACGGCGATGCTGGAGCTGCATATATTGCAGACCGCCGACGGCGGACAGCCGACGGCAGAGACCGAGGACGGAGGACGGAAGACGGAGGACCGAAGACGGCCGAACGCAGATAGCCGACCGCATACGGCCGACCGCTACAGTCGAGACAAGGCAGATAGAGAAGTAGAGGAAGATGGCCAAACAAAACCAGGCTACAAGGAGAGCTCGGCGGTCATCGGTCGTCGGTCGTCGGTCGGTATCTGGAAGCCGCTGACGGAGCGGACGCTGCGGGAGACGGAGCGCCGCATCCAGGAGGTGCTGCGGCTGGATTATGAGACATTTGTCAATGCGTCGTTCTTCCTGCAGGGCAAAGCGGACCAATTCACGCAGCAGCAGCCGGGGGACCGCAAGCGGATCTTGAGCAACATCCTGGGCCTGGAGGCCTGGGAGGGCTACCGGCAGAAGGCGGTGGAACGGCGGCGGGCGGTGGAGGGGGAGATAGCCAACCTGAACGGGCGGATGGAGGAGATCGCGGCAGAGCTGAGCGAGGAGGCGCTGCGCAAGGCGCGCCTGGCCGGGCTGGAGGCCGACCTGAAGCGGCTGAGCAAGGGCAGAGCGGCGCAAGAAGCGGCGCTGGAGAGCGCCCGGCGTGCGGCAGCGGTGCTGGCAGAGCAGGAGAAGCTGGTGGAGGCTCTCGGCCGGCAGGTTGAGGCGGCAGGCCGCCAGCTGGTTGAAATGGAGCAGCTGCTGGCGAGCCGCCAGGCAGAGCAGCAGGAGTACGCCGGTGTGCTGGCGGAGGCGGAGGCAATCGAGGCGGCCTTCCAGGCCTGGCAAACCACGCGCCAGGAGCTGGTGGCTTGGGACGAAATTGCGGGGCGCTTCCGCGAACAAGAGAAGCGCCGTGAGGGGCCGCGCCTGAAGATCCAGGAGGAAAAGGCGCGCCTGGAGGCGGCCCGCAGCACACTGGAGGCGCAGGAGCGCGAGGCGTTAACTGCCGGGGCGGAAGCCGAAAGCTTGCAAGCGCAGATCATGGCGGCAGGGGCACAGCAAGCTGAAGCCGAGCAGCGGCTGGCAGAGCGCAAGCAGGTGGAAGAGACACTTATTACGGCGCGCCAGCGGCAAACGGAGGCACGCGCGGAGAACCCGCGTCTGAAGGATGAGATGGAGTCGCTCAAGGAACGCATCGACCGGCTGGCAGCCGCCGAAGGCGCGACCTGCCCGCTATGCGGCCAGCCACTGAGCGAATCCGACCGGGAAAGACTGGTGACCGACCTGGGCCGGCAGGGCAGGGAAATGGGCGATCGCTACCGTGAGAATCAAAAAGTGCTGTCCCAGGCTGATGGGGAAGTGCGCCAGCTGGAGGAGCAAGTGCGGGTGCTGGGCGAGGCGGATGGGGCACTACAGCGCAGCCTGCAGCTCCAGGCGCAGCTCGGCAGCCGGACGGAGATGCTGACCAACAAGCGGGAGGCCTGGCTGGCAGATGGGCTGCCGCGCCTGGAGCAGACCCGGCGGGCGCTGGCCGATGAGAGCTATGCCGTAGCGGCCAGGCATGAGCTGGCAGAGGTTGACGCGGAATTGAAGGCGATCGGTTATGAGGCGGCGGAACACGACCGCCTGCGGCAGCTTGAGCTGGTGGGCCGAGAAACGGAGGTACAGCTGCGGCAGCTGGAAGCGGCACGGGCGGCGCTGCAACCGCTGGAGCGGGAAATCGCTGGGCTGGTAGCGCAGCGGGAAGCCCGGCAGAGCGAACACACCGCCCAGCAGTCAGATTACCAGGCGGCGGCTAACCAGCTGGAAACGGCTCGCGCTCAAACACCCGACCTGTACGCGGCCGAGCTAGCAGTCATCGAGGCGCAGGAACAGGAAAATCAGCTGCGCCTGGAGATGGGTGCGGCAAGGCAGAAGGTGGCGGTGCTGGAAGGCCTGAAGCAGCGGCAGGCGGCATTCGAGAAGGAGCGCGAGGCGCAGGGCCGCCTGGTAGGGCAGTACCGGCAGCTCGAGCGGGCATTCAGCAAGGACGGCGTGCCGGCGTTATTGATCGAGCAAGCCCTGCCGCAGATCGAGGGCAAGGCCAACGATATCCTGGACCGGCTGAGCGGGG
>JBFYSP010000056.1:0-10941 GCA_041301395.1 Anaerolineae bacterium | reverse complement strand
GACAGGTGCGGCTCGTGTTTCTAGGGTCAACCAGAAATACGGGAACGCCCGCTCCTTTCGCTTTATAGGTCACGAAGGAGCGAAGCTGGAAGAACGCCCAACTATGCAAGGTTGCCCGCTGTTTGCGACGAACCGTAACCCTCGCGCGTATGCCCCGCAAATCTTCCAGAGCAATCGCTCGATTTGTGTCTTTCGCTTTGGCAACCAGCTTTTTGCTGATGCAGTGATTGGTATCTTTGGCAAAACGGCGTTCTTTTCCAGAGAGCTGCCTGAGTTTGCGTTTTGCAGAGCGCGTCCCTTTGGATTGCAGTTTAGCCCGCAAGCGGCGCTGACGGTGGCGCACATGATTGATGTGGCAGGCAGAGTGAACCTGCCCATCGCTGTCAACGGCGATATTGGCGACACCCAGGTCAACTCCCAGTGCGCCTGCCACATCGACAGGCTTCGGTTCATCGACATCACAGGCAGCCGAGAGGAAAAACATCCCCTTGCACAATCCCAGGTCACTTTCCCCTTGCCGGGTCCGGAGCAGTTCCGATTGACGTTCTCCGCACACAAAGGGGATGCGCAGCCGCCCGTTCACCGTCCAAATCGACACAGTTTGGTCTTGCATCCGCCAGGACAAAATGCGGTCATCATAGGCAATACTCCCCTTCGGTTTGAAAGTGTGTCTGGTCTTGCGATCAAGTTGGTACGTATGCGCGACTTTGGCAATCGCCCGTACCGCAATCTGCGCCGACAACCCAAACTGATCCCGCACCAACCGGTAGCACTTGTGATGCAGGTCGTACTGCCGAAAGGTTTTGGTTTCCCAGGCCGTGTTGCTGACAAACTGACAGGCAGTGTTGGCCTGTTCCAGCGTGCGCCTGAGCGCATCCGCCTGTTCAGGGGTAGGGAGCAGTTTGACCTGGGCCACCAGCTTCATGCTCCCGATGATAACACAAATGTTCTAAGTTATCGGGACTTGAAACTATTTCTTTTGACTTTCCTCGATAGATCGTTTGATGGTTTCCGCGCTAACATGTCCAGCCGTACCAACGCAGCAACCTTCTGCCCACAAAGTCGCATTGGTCCCCCAATATTGGCGGCGAAGACTTTCAAACTGTATCTTCAGCCTGCGAGATGTTATACTTTTGAACAAACGGGCAATCTCGGCAGGCGAAAACTTCGCAGGTGCGCTTACCAACAGATGCACAGGGTCGGCTATGAGCTCAACTGCCAATCTATCAAAACCGAATCGCATGGCGATTTCTACCAGGAGTTCTTTCAACCTCGCCTCGAAAGGCCCAACCAAAACCTTGTTACGATGGCGCGGGTTCCAAACCAGATGGTAGTTGATCCCAAATGCGCTGTGTGGGCTGTGGCTGGCTGCGTGTGGCATAGACCCATTTTAGAAAAGGAGGGCGGCTTCCTCCACTCGCTTAAGCGGGGTGGTTTCTGCCGCCAAGAATTATGAAATTTTCGTGGTTCCCGGCCATCATTAAAGCCATGCGACCTCGGCAGTGGATGAAGAACTTGATCATCTATGCTCCGCTGGTCTTCGATCGCCAGTTTAATCCGGACCACCTGGCGGACATCCTGCGGACTACCCTGGGGTTTGTCATTTTTTGCCTGATATCTGGGGTAGTCTACCTGACGAACGACATCGCCGATGTCGAAGCCGATCGCCAGCACCCGGACAAACGCCACCGCCCAATTGCTTCTGGAGCGCTGCCGGTTCGGGTTGCCGCAGTGGCCTGCGTCGTGATTCTGGTGGTTACACTGCCGCTGTCTTACTGGCTAGCTCCCACCTTCTTCCTGGTAACTCTGGCTTACTTGCTATTGAACCTGGCCTACTCGAAGTGGATCAAGCATATTCCGCTGCTGGATGTGCTGGCGATTGCCCTGGGGTTTGTGCTGCGAATCGCCGCCGGCGTGACCTTGATCCACGTGGCACGCTTTTCTCCCTGGTTATATGTCGTTACCACATTGGGGGCGCTCTACATCGGTTTTGGCAAGCGCCGCGCCGAGCTGGCCCTGCTGGCGGAGGGCGCCAACGCACACCGGCGGGTCCTGGAAGGTTATACCATCCCTTTGTTAGACCAGTACATCACGATCGTATCCGGGACAACTATCATCGCTTACAGCCTGTACACATTTTCTGCCCCCAATCTGCCAGAAAACCATCTGATGATGCTCACCATCCCCTTTGTACTGTACGGAGTTTTTCGCTACCTGTACCTGATCCAGGTGAAACACAGCGGAGGGGCGCCGGAAGAAGTCTTGCTTTCGGATAAGCCCTTACAGCTCGCGGTTTTCCTGTGGGGAGTTACCGTCATGGCCCTGTTTTATTTATTTTAAGCGAACCGCATGCCTGCAATCACGGCCACAGCCCCGGGGAAGATCATCCTGTTTGGCGAGCATGCTGTAGTGTACGGCCGCCCGGCCATTGCCATCCCGATTACCCAGGTTAATGCCCGGGCTCTGCTTCAGGCCGACCCACGCGGACAGAGCGGGTGCATGCGCGTGCAGGCGCCCGATATTCAACTGGATGCCTGGCTGGCGGATATCCCTCAGGAAGACCCGCTGGCAGCTGCAATTCGCGGTACGCTGATGCACCTGGGAGTCGATCGACTCCCTGCCTGTACGCTGCGGGTTACATCGACAATCCCGTTAGCGGCTGGGCTGGGGTCTGGTGCGGCCGTGTCCATCGCGGTGATCCGGGCGGTCTCTGCCTTCCTTGGGCACCCCCTGGGGGACGAGCAGGTCTGCGCCCTGGCTTACGAAGTGGAAAAGATATACCACGGCACACCTTCCGGGATCGATAACTCTGTTATTGCCTATGCCCAGCCGATCTTCTTCGTGCGCGGCCAGCCTATCGAGCGCTTTGCCATTCGTAGGCCGTTCACCCTGGTGATTGGGGATACCGGCATTCCCAGCCCGACGGCCGTCGCAGTGGGTGACCTGCGGCGCGCCTGGCAGGCCAATCCGGCTCCTTACGAAGCCTTGTTTGATATTACCGGCCGCATTACCGCAGCGGCGCGCCGGGTGATGCAAAGCAAAGGATCGCCTCATCGGCTGGGACCGTTGATGGATGAAAATCAAGCCGTGCTCATTGAGCTGGGGGTATCCTCTTCAGAGCTGGAACGGTTGCTTCAGGCGGCTCGCGCGGCGGGCGCCCTGGGGGCCAAGCTGTCCGGCGGTGGCCGTGGTGGGAATATGATTGCCCTTGCTTCACAAAACACAGCCGCACAGGTAGCTTCTGCTTTGTTGGATGCCGGTGCTGTGCGGACGATCATCACCCAGGCAGGTGACGGATGAATCCACAAACCCGCCAACCAGTGTTTCTCAAGCTGGGAGGGTCGTTAATTACCGACAAAGCCCGACCGCATACCCCGCGTCCGGAGGTCCTGGCCCGCCTGGGGGCCGAAATTGCTCAGGCCCGACAGGAAGATCCGGAACTGCGACTGTTGCTGGGGCACGGATCGGGCTCATTTGGGCATGTGCCGGCCCGGAAGTACGGAACTAGATCGGGAGTGCATACTGAGCAAGAATGGGCCGGGTTTGTGGAAGTATGGCGAGAAGCCTGGGAGCTCAACCGCTTGGTTATGCAATCACTGGAGCAGGCTGGTTTACCGGCTGTCGCCCTTTCGCCATTTTCCGCAGTGGTCTCTTCGGCCGGTCGAGTTGTTGAATGGAACCTGGAAGGCGTCCGGAAAGCGCTATCTGCCGGCTTACTGCCGGTGATTTACGGCGATGTGATTTTCGACCGGGAATGGGGGGGAACTATCCTGTCGACCGAAGACCTGTTCGATCACCTGGCAGTTGCTCTGCGACCAGCTCGCATTCTCCTGGCCGGTTTAGAGCCCGGTGTGTGGAGCGATTATCCGGCTTGCTCCGAATTGGCTCCGAAGATAACGCCAGGTGACTGGCTGGAATTGCAATCAAAGTTGGCTGGATCTGCAGCTACAGATGTTACCGGGGGAATGCTGAGCAAGGTTCGCACCAGCCTGGACCTGATCGAGAAGGTTGAAGGGCTGCAGATTTACATTTTCTCGGGTGAGGTCGATGGCTCAGTCTATCGGGCTTTGACCGGGAAACCAGCTGGATCATTGATTAGCTGCTAATCGTGTATGTTGCCTGGCAGTCAAATTTAACGAACCTCAAACATTCGGCATATATAATTTTTATACACTTCCGGTAAATTTAGGTTTAAAGTGCGTACCTACAAACCAAAAATATCTTATTGGAGGTGTAAAATGACTAACTTAGTTCAATGGGATCCTTTCCGCGAGATGATGACCTTACGTAGTGCGATCGACCGCTTGTTCGATCAGACCTTCTTCACGCCCGGTGAGTCCTGGCAGGCGACGACCTGGCAGCTTCCGCTGGATGTAGCAGAGTCTGAGAATGAGTTTGTGGTCAAGGCTTCCGTCCCGGGTATTGACCCTGGCGATCTGGAGATTACCTACACCAATAAGACCCTCACCATTAAGGGTGAGTTGAAGGAAGAGAAGAATGTCGACGAGCAGCACTACCATATGCGTGAGCGCCGTTGGGGAAGTTTTACCCGAAGCATCGTTTTGCCTAACCCGGTGCGAGCTGATGAGATTAATGCTCGCTTCGAAGCCGGCGTCCTGACGCTGAGTCTGCCCAAAGCCGAGGAAGCTAAACCCAAGCGCATTGCCGTTCAAACCGGCGACAAGATGCTGGAGGGCGAGCTGACCGATATCAAGACCAAGACCTAACCCCCAAGTCGATTAAATAAAAGAGCCTGAAGCTCGGTGGCAGGCTTTTTTATTTGTTATATTCCGCGCTTGGCGCGCCACTCCTTGATTTGCGCGGTATGCTCCGCTTCGTGCTGGAAGCTGTCTGTGGCGATCCATTCCCAAAGCGGGTGGCCGTTCAACCACGGCCAGCGTTGAGGATCGGTCAGGTCGGAATCCGAGAATTGTTCCACTCGCCGCACGGTTTGTTTGCGCACCGAGATGAAGTCATCCATGACACGGTCAAGTGGGCGCGAACCAGCCGCCTGGCTCCAGACGACATTCACTTCATCTACTGGCACCCCGCTGGCATAGATACCGCTGGGAGGCTGCCCCTGGCGTGCCTGCCACAGCAGCTTGATCAGCTCGGCTTCCCAGGCACTCAGATGGGCCAGGATGTCCTTGATCGACCATTCCTCAACCACGCCTGCTTCAAGTAATTCCAGATCGGAAAGCCCTTCGATGGCGTCCATCAGGTTCTCACGTTCGTCTTCCAGGGCATCCAGGATTTCATCTTTTGTCATTAGCTGCTCCTTGTCAAGATTCAGGCTGTTTCAGGATTGGTCTTTGGCGTTCGGAACAGGTCCAGCGAGCCGATGATTGCTCCGGCGACGATCAGGCACATGGCCAGCCCGGAAGTCCAGGTCAGGGTGCGGCCTCCTAACAAAACCAATACCAGGGTGGAAGTCAACGGTGTCAGGTAGGCCAGGGATCCGATCACGCGCGGGTCGCCGCGCTTCAGGGCGGCATCCCAGGTGAAGAACGCTGCGCCCATCGGTCCTGCGCCGAGCAGCACCAGGGTGATCCAATCGGCGCGGTTCAGCTCCGGCGCCGCAGAGGCCCCGTGAGAGCTGATCCAGTATGCGCCTAGAGAGAGCAAACCGGAAGCCAGGCAGAAACCACCCACGGCTGCCGTGGGAAATGGCTTCAGGCGCTTGGTCATCAGCGAGTAGCTCGCCCATACCAGAGCCGCACCGGCTGCCAGCAGGTAACCTTTCATGTTCGCCAGGTCAAGGCCTATCTTTCCTCCCGTCAGGATCAGGGCGGCTCCACTCAGTCCGATGAGAGCCCCAACCAGGTGGTGGGTGCGCAATGCATACCCGGTTAAGAACAGCGGCGAGAGCAGGACGATGAGTAAAGGCCACAGGTAATTTATTAAGCTGGCCTCGACAGGTGGGGCATATTTCAGGGACGAAAAATATAGAAAGTGGTAGCCAAAAATCCCGCCTACTCCAACCAGGAAAGTGACGAGGGGCACGCGCCAACCTGAAATCCGAGTCATCCCGATCAGGCCGCTGACGCACAGCGCGATCCCAACCACCAGGAATGGTGGCAGGTAGCTGACCCGCGACCCAAGCAAAGCCAGGAAACTCCACAGGCCGATGGTAATCAGCGCCAGGATGGTAGCTGCCGCCGGCATCAGCCCTGTTTGATGCTCAGGTCGTTGACGAACATCAGCGTTTCTATATGCAGCCGTCGTTCTGCTTCGGCGTAGCCTTCCGAAACAAAGCGCTCAGTTGCCAGGAAAGTATCTTGCTTGTGACCAATAATCTTTGCGGAAGTCAGGAATCCGCTGGCTGCCACCGATAACCCGGCATCCGCAGGGGCCACCAGATTGATGTCGCCGACAAAGCCAACCACCCGGATCGTCGTCTCGCCTTCGGGAAACTCGGCCTGCGAAAAATCCATGCGCACGTCGCCCACAAACATCCAGATCTCTTCGTTGGCCACGGTCCAATCCTCTTTGCGATTCACGCCACCGAAAAAACGGATATTGACCTCGGAACCGGAAGGGCGCAGCCGCCGACCGAACAACAGCATAATGCCCAGCAGGATCAAGGCAACCGGCCAGCAGAAAGACCAGAAGTTGATATCAAACACGTTTTCCAGCAGCAGTAAAAGGCCAAATAGCAGGATCAAGCCGCCCAGGATCAACTGCATTCTTTTAGACATATACGCCTCCTCACGTAATCCGATGGGGGAACCAGAGATTAAGGGATTCGTTACAGGGTATAGAGCGTCCCATATTTTGTCTTCAGGTAATTTAGATACGGCTGAATGCTGATCGAGCCGCCGGTAACTCGAGCAACCAGCTCGGAGGTGGTGAACTTGCGCCCATGCTGGTACAGGTTTTCGGTCAGCCAGCCTCGCAATATGTCAAAGCGTCCCTGAGCAATCTCGCCGGGGATTTCGGGGTGGGCTTTGAGGGCCACTTCGAAAAATTGTGCTCCCAGGATGTTACCCAGGGTGTATCCCTGGAAAGCGCCGCCAATCCAGCCGCCAAACCAGTGGACATCCTGCAGCACACCATCCCGGTCATCCGGGGCGCGCAGACCTAGGTCCTCCTGATAGCGGGCGTGCCAGGCTTCCGGCAGGTCGCGAACGGCCAGGCGGCCTTCCAGCAGTGCCAGCTCGAGATCGAAGCGAATCATGACGTGCAGGTTATAAGTGACTTCGTCGGCATCGGTGCGGATCAGGCTGCGGTCGACCTTGTTGATGGCGGAATAGAAAGTTTCGAGCGGCACATTGGCTAATTGACCTGAGAAGGCTGCCTGGAGACGAGGGTAAAAATGTTCCCAAAAACCCAGGCTGCGCCCCACCAGGTTCTCCCAGGTGCGCGACTGGCTTTCATGTACGCCGGCCGATGTGCCGTTTGCCAAGGGGGTGCCTTCCAGTTCCATGCGGATACCCAGCTCGTACATGGCGTGCCCGGCTTCGTGGATCACACTGAACAGGTTCTCTCCCAGCTCGTCTTCCTTCACACGCGTGGTGATGCGGATATCCCCCAAAGAAAACTTGGTCATGAAGGGGTGGTGCGTCTTGTCGATCCGGCCACGCTCGAAATCGTAGCCAATCTGCCGGGCAATACCAGCCCCAAATGCCAGCTGCTCCGCTTCTGGGAAATGCTGTCGCAGGCAGGAGTCATCCGCCCGTGGCTGGGCGAGGATAGCCTGGGAGATTGGCACCAGGCCCTGGCGCAGCTCGCTGAACAGTTGTTGGATGGTCTGCGTCTTCATACCCGGATCGGCGTAATCGATCAGCGGATCGGCAATATGCTCGTAGCCCGGGAAGAAATTGGCCAGCTCTCGGCTCAAGTCCAGGGTTTTCTCCAGTGCGGGGGCGATTCCGGCAAAATCATTTTCCTGGCGGGCGATAACCCAGGCGTTGTAGGTCTCGCTGGCATGCTGGTACAGATCGCCCATGAACTTTGCAGGTACATGCGTGCGCTGTAAATAATCCTGCTGTGCTACACGCACCAGGCTGGCTTCATCGGAGTCGTAAGGCAGGGTTTCAGCCCAGGGACGCAGGCTGTCGAGCAGCCTGCCGATTTCTGGGTCAGTGGCGCGTTCGTGGGAAATCCGGGTTACCAGGGCGGACTGGCGTGCCCTGGCTACTTTTCCTCCTGGGGGCATGTAGGTGGATTGGTCCCAGCCAAGCAGCATGCCAATATTCTCCAGATCGTAGATTTCCATCAGGCGTTGCTTTAGTTCTTGATACTTTTTTTCCATAGTTCCTCATTTTGTCCTGCATAGATTGTGTGGTAATTTCATGCGTCGCGACGGTAACGGGCGATATGTATCTTCTCTGTAATGATAATCTCTTTTATGCCTGGATGCTCTCGATAAAGGGATTTAATCCTTGCGGCAGTATCTGGTGTTATGACGGCATCTTTCCATTCGGCTGCCAGGTGGGCGGTTAATTCATTGAGTCCGTCTGCATGGATAGAGAATTTAAACTCACCGGCTTCTTCGAGAGCAAACCAGTGCTGCTCTACCGCTCGTTGCATGGCCTGGTCGGCCTGCTTATACTCGATGAAATTGTCCGTTTCCTGCAGCCACCCGGCTGAGAAATCGCCCACAGCGGAGCGCACCAGGATAGGAGGCGGCTCGGCGGTCGGGTGAATATCGAGTAGCAATCCATCCGGAGCGAGCAGCTGGTGAATGATCTCCAGGGCATGAACCATGCCCTCGGGGGCCATTCATCAGAGCGACCAGGAGAGCACCGCACAATCAAACCGCTCGCTGCTCGGTATACTGGCTGCATATTCCTCCAGGCTTTGGGCATGGAAGTGGACCTGTGACTTAAGCTTATTCGGAATCGCTTGCCAGGCTTTGGCAATCTTCTCATCACTTGGGTCAATTCCTACTAACCGGCGAGCCTGCGGAGCTATTTGCCAGGTCAGCCGGCCATCGCCGCAACCAATCTCCAGTACATTTTTATCCGCAAATCCCCCGGAAAACAGGCAGACTACTTCGCTCTCGAGATTCTCAGGATCCATCCGGATAGCCATCTCCACCGTCTCCTATTCACAAATATGTGCTTCCTGATTCCAGCCTCAATCCAACGCCTGAATCTGCTCGCGTAGCCGGGCAGATGTTTCTAAGAATGCAGCCAAGCGGTCGCGCTCTTTTTGCACTACAGCCGCGGGGGCTTTCTCGGCAAAGGAACCCGCCAGCAAGTTTTGCAGACGCTCGACCTGCGCCTGGATTTCGGCCAGCTCTTTCTGCATGCGTTGCCGCTCTTCAGAGGTATCGATCATCTCTTTGAGCGGCAGGTAGATCTCCACCGGTCCGGCTACCAGGGCGACATGCCCTTCCGGACGGGTAAAAGGCGTCTCACCCTGCGACACTACCTTAACATTGTCTGCGTCCAGCCGCGCCAGGGAGGCAATAACATCTACTTCGTCCAGCAGCAAGCGAGCCGGTCCTGGCGGGGAGGATAGGATGGCCGGGATGCGCAGTCCGGGATTGACATTCTTCTCGGCGCGCAGGTTGCGGATGGAACGCACGACTTCCTGCACCAGGTCGAAATCTGCGATCGTGCCGGTTTCCCAGCTTTCAACAGGCATAGGCTCCGGCCAGCGGGCGATGATTAAGGCCTCTTCCCAATCGCTTGCAACAGGCTTTAGCTGATCGGAATGCTCCTGGGCAGCGCTTTTCAAGTGTCCCCACAGCTCTTCGGTAATGAAGGGGGTGAACGGGTGCAGCAGGCGCAGGCAGGTATCCAGCACCTGTACCAGGCGCTGCACGGTAAAGAATGCCCGTGAGCCACCCTCGGCGATTTGCAGCTTGGCGATCTCCAGGTACCAATCGGCAAACTCGCTCCAGAAGAAATCGAAAATCTGGCGGCCAGCCTCACCATACTGGAAATTCTGGAAGAGGTACTCTACATTGCGCAGCAGGTCCATCAGCCGCTCCCAGATCCAGCGATCGGCCAACGACCAGGCTGGAGCATCCGCTGCCTGGCGAGGCGCCTGCGGGATTGAGCTGATGATCAGCCGCCCGGCGTTCCAGATCTTGTTGGCGAAATTGCGGTTGGCTTCCACCTTTTTCAGGCTTAAGCTCATATCGTTACCTGGAGTCGAACCGACCAGCAGTGTGAAACGCAGCGCATCCGTACCCAGCTCGTCCATCACCCCCAATGGATCGATCACGTTCCCGTATGATTTGCTCATCTTGCGTCCGTGCTCGTCGCGGATCAAGCCATGCAGATATACGGTGTGGAAGGGTGCTTCACCGGTGAACTCCAGGCCATCCATGACCATGCGGGCGACCCAGAAAAACAGGATATCGTAGCCGGTTTCCAGCACAGAAGTGGGGTAAAAATACTTGTAATCCGGGGTTTCTTCCGGCCAACCCAGTGTGGAGAAAGGCCACAGGCCTGAGGAAAACCAGGTATCGAGCACGTCCGGATCCTGCTTAATCTCTGGGCTGCCACAGTACTGGCAGGCAGAAGGATCTGCCCGGGAGACAGTCATCTCGTCGCAGGCCTGGCAGTACCATACAGGAATGCGGTGTCCCCACCACAGCTGGCGCGAGATACACCAATCCTGGATGTTCTCCAGCCAGTTGTAATATACCTTGGAGAAACGCTCTGGCACAATGCGCACCCGGCCATCGCGTACTGCGTCCAGAGCGGCATCTGCCAGGGGTTGGATGCGCACGAACCATTGCGTTGAGACCATCGGCTCGACGATCTCACCGCCCCGCTGCGTGCGGGGTACATTTAGCTGGTAAGGCTCTTCCTTAATGACCAGCCCTGCCTGACGCATGTCTTCCCACAGTTTCTGGCGGGCGTCGTAGCGATCCAACCCGGCGTATGCGCCGCCATTCTGGTTGACCCGAGCAGCTTCATCCAGGATCGATATGACCGGAAGCCCGTGGCGCTCGCCAATGATAAAGTCGTTCGGATCGTG
>JBFYSP010000038.1:0-3837 GCA_041301395.1 Anaerolineae bacterium | reverse complement strand
GATATCCAGAAAGTATCCTTACTTTACGATACCGAGTCCCGCTCGTGCCACGAATCGACTGCCCGCCGACCGCTGCAGATCATCCCGGGTAAATCGGTCGATGCCCGCTGGGAAATGGACTTTCAGCAGATGGGAGCACTTCTGCCAGGCCAGAAGATCTGGTGGCAGTGGGAGATTATCGACTCGGCCGGGAACCGACTGCTGACGGAGAAGCAGACCCGCACCATCCAGGATCAGCGGCACGACTGGCA
Organism: Anaerolineae bacterium; assembly: GCA_041301395.1. Classification (GTDB taxonomy): domain Bacteria; phylum Chloroflexota; class Anaerolineae; order Anaerolineales; family UBA4823; genus CTSoil-045. Next base: position 3,586 of record JBFYSP010000038.1, on the reverse strand, counting down.
GACCGCCGTCGATGGCGCCGTTACGGTCCAATGGTACCGTGGAGGCCAGGAATTTGGCGAGCGCATGGCCCAGATTGGGGCTGAAGCTCAGCAGCGCCTGATGAAGGATACCGGGATCCCACAAGCAACACCCATCCGGCTCGTGCTTTACCCGGACACCACCACGCTGAAAGAAGTGCTGGTGCATGCCATGACGTGGACCGGCGGGGTAGCTCTTGTAGGTGAAAGCGTCATCCTGCTGGCAATCGGCCCGAGCGACTCTGCCTGGGCCGAAACCTCCATCCCGCACGAAGTCAGCCATCTCGTGGTAGACGAGCAGACTGCCAACTGCGCCGGGGTGTCAATCCCTACCTGGTTGAACGAAGGAATTGCCGAGCGCGTCTCCAGTGATTTACAGGACAGCGAGCGCAGCCTGGTGATCACCTCATTGGAAAACAACAGCCTCAAGTCCCTCAAAGCCCTGGGCGGTCAGTTTTCCGCATACAGCAACGAAGCTGCCCGCGACTATGCCCACAGCCATATGGTGGTGGATTTCTTGATTGACCAGTACGGCAGCGAGAAGATGTCCCAGCTGCTGGACGCTTTCCTGGCCGGGACAGACACGGATGAAGCTCTGCTGCAGGTCTACGGCATGGATACCGCCGGCCTGGACGCAGCCTGGCGCAGCTCGTTGGGGTTTCCCGTCGCCGCCACACAGCCTCCAGCTGCCACCGCCAAAGCCACCGCCATCCCCACTTTGGCCTTGTGGACCCCGGTGGTGCAGCCATCCCCAACGCCCCCGGCGTCTGCGGCAACTCCAACCGTGGTAGATACCCCGGTCCCAACCCCGACCGAACGAGTCACGTTATCACCCGCCGCAACTGAAACCCCGGCGGCAGGCAGGCAGGAGGGGGACGGCAGCGGTCTGTGCGGCGCGTTTTTGCCAATCCTGGCCGCTGCCCTATGGATATCCCTGCGGCACTATCGCCGCCTGGGAAACTGATTACAGGAGCAGCTGAATGTAACTTGTGATGATCGAAAAATAGGAGGGAACCATGAACAAGAATTTCGTCATCATTCTACTGGCCATTTTTCTGGCCGGCTTGCTGGCCGGCTGCCGGGGTGAAGCCCCATCGCCTGCGCCACCTGCTACCATTGCGCCGTCGCCCACCACCGCGCACACCGCCACACCCAAACCAACCGCCACACTCACGCCCACACCCAGCCAGACACCCACCCGCACGCCTTACCCCACGCGTACCTCCACGCCTACAGCCACGCCAACGCCAGAAGGGTTTTACGCCCACAATTCAGGGTTCACGCTGATGCTGGCGAATGGTTTTAAGCTGGAGGAGGAAAATCCAGGTGGTGAGGAGGGCAGCTCACTGGGCTCTGCCTTGTTTAGAAATACCCGCAACAACACCCAGTTATCGATATCGGTCTTCAGTAACGATGAAACCTGCGAAATGGCGAAAATCCTGGAAATCATCAGCCTTACAGGCGAAGCCGATAATTCGAGGATCACAATGGGGGAGGCGAGCCAGGTAACCCTGGCACAGGGAATCACCGCCGAACACGTGGTAGTCACCATGCCATATAAGTTTGGCAAAGTCCTCGAGGATCTTTACATCGTTCATCAGGACGGGCGCTGCACCTTGATTTCACTGATCGGGGAGGATGGCAATATTAAAGCCAACCGCCCTGCCCTGGATGAAATGGTTGCCAGCATCGATCTGACCTCCACCAATATCTACGGCCTGCCACGCCAGGAAGCCCTGGTATTCAGAGGTTCCGACCCGCTGCCTAAAACTATGGACCCGGCCCGTGCCCTGGGCAGCGCGGCTGACTTCGCCGGGCATGCCTTCAGCGGGTTGGTGCGCCTCAACCCGCAGCTCCAGATTGAGCCCGACCTGGCAGAGAGCTGGCAGATCAGCCCTTCCGGAGAGGTGTATACCTTCACCCTGCGCAGCGGGCTGGCCTTCTCCGATGGCAAGCCAATCACTGCCCAGGAAGTGAAGAATAGCTGGGAGCGCGCCGCCGACCCGAATACCGAAAGCGAAACGGCTCGCACTTACCTGGGCGATATCCTCGGTGTGAATGATAAGCTGGACGGGAAGGCCGGTGAAGTCGCCGGGGTGCAGGCGATTACCGACCGCACACTGGTAGTCACTCTGGATGCTCCCAAGCCCTACTTCCTGGCAAAACTCACTTACCCCACCAGTTTCGTTGTTGACCCGGACCAGGCGGCGGAAGGCGACAGCGGCTGGGAATTTTCGCCCAACGCCAGCGGGCCTTACCAGATCAAAGAATACCGCAAAGGTGAGGTGCTGATTTACGAGCGCAACAACAGCTACCACACACCCGCCAAAACCCGCTACATCCTCTACCTGCTCAACCGCTCCGGCGACCCTGTGAGCCTGTTCGAAGCCGGTGAAGTCGACATCACCCGCATTGGGGCTGAGGCGGCGACTGAAATCCAGGAACCGGACCATCTGCTGCACGACAGCCTGCAGTCGGCCGCCAACCTGTGCACTTCATACCTGTACTTTAACAACAGCCTGCCCCCCATAGACGACCTCAACGTCCGCAAGGCATTGGCGCTGGCCATCGACCGGGAAAAGCTGATCGACCAGTTTACCGAGAACCTATACACCGCCTCCGATAGCCTGCTCCCGCCCGCTATGCCGGGGTTTACTCCCAATGAATCTCCGCCCATCTACGACCCGAAGGCCGCCCGCCAGGCGTTGAAAGATTCCCGCTATGCCGGGGACATGCCCACCCTGAAGCTTGTTACCAGCGGCAGAGGCAACGACGAGAGCCCGCTGCTGGACGCCATCATTAATATGTGGCGCCAGGAGCTCGGCCTGGCCGTTACTCTTGAGTATATCGACCCGGAAGTATTCAATGAGGAAGTCAAAGATTCCGGAGGCCATATCGTGAATGGCGGTTGGTGCGCCGATTACCCCGATCCGCAGAATTTCCTGGATATCTTGTTCCACAGCCAGAGCGAGTTCAACAATTCAGGCTACACCAACCCGGAAGTCGACGCCCTGCTGGAACAGGCTCGCGCGGAGCTCGACCCAACCCGCCGCCTGGAGCTGTATGCCCAGGCCGAGCGCTTGCTCCTCGATAATTTTGCCGCCTTGCCGCTGTGGAACACGGTGACCTTCATGCTGGTTAATCCACAGCTGGAGGGCTATCTCCTGGGGCCGATGGAGGTGGCGCAGGTGCAGAATATGGTGAAAACAGACCGATGACCGAAGACCGTCGACCGCTGACGGCTGACCGATGACCGATGACCGCTTTGTGAGTCGTCGGTCGGCGAGTAAAGCCACGCGGCTCTGCCGCGGGGTCCTCCGTCAGCGGCGAAGTCATGTGTTGTTCTCCTAGGGGATCGGCAGTCAGCCGTGAATCCCGTGCTGTATGTGCGCGGGACGGCCGTCGTCGGTCCTCGGTCTCCTTACTCCACCACCCCAAACCAGCCTCTGCGCACCATCCACTTGGTCAGCTCCAGCGCCGGCATGATGGTCAGCGACAATGCGCCGATGATCAGCCAATCTTCCAGCGGTAGGGCATACGTGCCAAACGCTTTCTGCAGGAACGGCAC
>JBFYSP010000294.1:0-9076 GCA_041301395.1 Anaerolineae bacterium | reverse complement strand
TCTGCTGGCCATCGATGCCCAATACCTTGGGGAACTCGGTGGCCTTCATCAGCGGCTCAACCAGCACGCTGGTGTTATAGCGGTAATTAAACGAGCGTACCACTTCGCGGGTAAATTCGATATGCGGGGCCTGGTCCACACCTACCGGAACGGCATCGGCCTTGTAGAGGGCGATATCGGCGGCCATCAGAACCGGGTAACCCACCAGGCCATAGTTGATGTTATGCGGCTGCTGGCGCGCCTTTTCCTTAAATGTAGGCAGGTCGGTTAACTTGCCCAACGGCGTGACCATGGAAAAGAACATGTGCAGCTCGGTCACTTCGGGCACCTGCGACTGGATAAAAATGATTGATTCTTCCGGACGGATGCCCGCCGCCAGCCAGTCGAGGGCCATCTCGTAGGTGTTCTGGCGCAGGTTTTCGGTGGTCTCGACCGTGGTCAGGGCATGGATGTCTACAATGCAGTACACGCACTCCTGGTATTCATCCTGTAAAGCAACATAATTTTGTATGGCGCCGAGATAATTGCCCAGGTGCTGCCGGCCGGTAGGCCGCGCCCCGGAGAAAACCCGGCCTTTCTTGGCAGGTGTCATGCAGCCTCCTCAAGATATTTTTTCAGCAGCCCGGCGATTTCTCCGGGTTCCGCATGGCGGTGAGTTTCCAGCTTTGAATAAAGCAAGCGGTTGCCGACGGTCAATTCGAATTTGCCACCATCGGAGGGTACCAGGGTAAAGTACTCAATGTCCGGTTCAAATTCCTTGATTAATTCAGCCATCAAACTGACGGCTCGATCGGTGTAATGTCAAACTGCGCAGTAAACCAGGTTAATACGGACCAGCATCGAACTCCTCCGTAGAATGTCTCTATAAATTAAGCAGGTTGACGCCGACCAGCGTCAATGTGTGACTACAAAAAATTATTTATCGGTATTGCCAACGTGCTGCGGGAAACGAGTATAACACACATTCCCTAATCAAACGTCTACCACCCTGCGTGAACCGCCAGATAGCCCGTGACAGGAAAGATATGTCATCGCCCGCGGGTCACCATGCGGGCCTACTGAAAGACCATCAAGGGGTGCCTGGCAGTGATATAAACCCTGGCACGCTCCCCAACCGGGATGATAACCGTATGATCTTTGATGGCATGCAAAACCTGCCCGGAATCCAGGCGCAAGCGGTAGAGATTGGCAGGTCCACGGAAGAAGCGCTCAACGATGATCGCATTTCCGCTGTCGCTTAGCTCAAAATCGACATCATCAGCCCGCAGCGCTACTTCAACCGATTTTGATCCATTCACCGGAACTGTTTGGGACAGCAGGCCAACTTCGGTTTGAAAGCCCCCAGAAACAGGTAGCCCCGGTAAAAAATCGCTGGCACCGATGAACTCCGCGACGAAGCGGGTCGCCGGAGAATGAAAGATCTGCTCGGGTGTTCCAATTTGCTCCATCCGGCCGTGCTGGAAAACGGCCAGCCGGTCGCCCATATAGAGGGCTTCTTCCTGATCATGGGTAACAAAGATTACACTGGTATGCATCGACTTGAGGATGCCGCGTACCTGCTCACGGACTTCGACACGCAAATCTGCATCCAGGCTGCTGAACGGCTCGTCCAATAGCAACAAAAGTGGTCGAGGAGCCAGGGCGCGCGCCAGGGCCACCCGCTGGCGTTCACCGCCGGAAAGCTCGTATGGATACCGGTTGGCGAGCATTTCCATATCTACGAGACGCAGCATTTCACTTACCGTTCCCCTGACGGCAGACGGCTTCTGTCGGTACAGCCCGAAGGCAATGTTTTCGTAAACCGTCAGGTGCGGGAACAGCGCATGGTCCTGGAATACCAGTCCTATACCGCGTCGTTCTGGTGGGATGAATTCAACATCCGAGGCCAGTGTTTTGCCATTCAAACAGATCAAGCCGGAGTCGGGGTGTTCGAGTCCGGCGATAAGGCGCAGGGTTGTAGTTTTCCCACACCCGCTTGGGCCTACCAAAGCAAGGATTTCACCATCCTCTAGTTGAAGGGAAATGTCGTTAACCGCCGGGTAATGCGTACTGATAAATTGGCGGGTGAGATGTTGAACGTCGAGAGTGGTCATCGAAATACTTTCTCCCGGCGCAATAGGAAAGATAACGGCAAGATAGCAGCCAGAACTAATAACAAAGCGGCAGGAGCGGCCTGCAGGTAATATCCATCGGTAGCCCAGATCCAGGCCCGCACGGCTAGGGTATCGAACCCAGCCGGGCGTAGCAGGAGCGTGGCAGGTAATTCTTTTAGGGAGGTCAGGAAGACCAGGGCACCACCGGCAAGCAGTCCCGGTAATATGAGCCGCAGGGTAACCTGGAAAAATGTTTGCAGAGGAGTCCGCCCAAGCGTGCGGGCTGCGTCCTCTATTGCCGGTGAGAGCTGGTGAAAAGCCGATTCGCTGGAGCGCACCGCCTGAGGCATGTGGCGTAATACATAAGCAATCACAATCACGAAAGATGTGGCATACAGGAAAGGCAGTCCTCGATTAATCAGCATAACCAGGCTAAGGGCAATCACTACGCCCGGGATGGCGTAACCAACCTGGCACAGGCGGGAGATGATGAGAGAGCTGCGACCTGCATGGCGCACGGAATAGATGGCGATCGGTAAGGATAACAATACCGCGATAGCCGCGGCCAGCGTTGCGGTCCACAGACTGTTCCAAACATAATTGCCGAACCCTTGAGAGCCCGTTCGAAAGGCCCCGGTTAGTGTCTGGGAGTCTTGCAAAGCCTGGATGCTCCAGGTAAGCAGAGCAGCCAGGGGCACCAGCAAGCTGGCGGACACAACCAACAGGACCGTGAGCAAAGCAGGTAAGCGCCAGTAGCCCAGCAGGGTGAGCGGCGCCGGCCGCCAGCTGCTTTCCATCTGGGTGAAGCGAGCTCTGCCGCGGAACCTCAGTTCCAACCACAAGAAAAATACGGCGATGCATACCAACACACCGCTAAGAATGGATGCAGCCGAGCGATCATAGCGCCCGGAGAGCTGGATAAAAATCGCTGAAGAGAAGGTCTCATAACGCAGCAGCGCAACGGTACCGTATTCCGCCAGGATGTCGAGGGCCACCAGCAGCGTACCGGCCATCAATCCGGGTTGCATAGCCGGCAGGGTAACCCCCCAGAAGGTTTGCCACGGTGTTCTCCCCAGGGTGCGAGAAGCTTCTTCAAGATTGGCATGCAGCGAGCGGAAGGCTGCACCTGCTAGCAGGTATACATAAGGGAAAGTGAACAGGGTGAGGACAAAGGTTGCACCCCAAAAACCGACCGGGGCGGGGAGAGGTACTGGCCGTCCAAAGAGAGCCTCCAAAGCCAGTGGAATCAAGCCGCCGCGTGGTCGTAGCAGGGTAAGATGTACAATAGCCCCGATATAAGGCGGTATGGCCAGCGGCAAGGCCAGCATCCAACGGAAAACCTTGCGACCCGGGAGGTCGGTGCGTTCGGTGAGCCAGGCCATGCCAGTTCCGGTAAGCAACGCACCTGCCGTTACGGCAAGCACCAGGGTTAAAGTGTTTCCCATAAGCAGCCACAAGCGGGCTTGCAGCAATCGCTCCCAGGCAGCCAGGTCGGCCTCGGCGGCACGGACGAAGATGTAGATAAGCGGGATGGCAACAAAGGCTGCCACCGTCCCCGCTGCAAAGATCAGCCGCGGATTTGTGCGGGTAAGTGACCGGCGCGGGAGAGTGAGGCGGGATGATTTAGTTAGCTGCATGAGGCGACATTTAAGGCTTTAGAAGCTGCGATGGAAAGCGATCAAGGCAGCCCAACATTCTCCATAAGGTCGAAGGTGGCATTGAAATCCTGGGCAACCCTGGAAATATCCACTTCCGCCAGGCGGAAATCTTTCAGAGGCTGAAGCCCTTCTCGCAGCTGCACACCGGGCAGTAAGGGATATTCGTAGTTGAGTTCCGCAAATAATTTTTGGCCATCCGGAGATACCAGGAAATCCATGAACGCCTGCGCTGCAGTGAGATTGGCAGCACCCTTGACAATTGCCGCAGCGGATGCATTGGTTATCAGCCCTATCTGCCCTTCTCCTTGATCGGGGAAGACAATGCCAACGGGGCTGCCTTCCGCCTGCTGCAAGTAATAGTAATAGTGATTCACCAATCCCAGCTTGAATTCACTGGCGCCTACCGCTTTGCGCACATCGGTATGGCCGCCAAAGAAAGTGATCTCATTCGCAATCAAACCATTCAGCCACTGTTCTGTCGCCGCTTCGCCTAAAAGCTGGCGCATTGTGGCGATCTGGGCCTGCAACGAACCGTTGGTCGATCCGGCTGCAGCGACCTGTCCTTTCCATTGCGGGTTGGTGAGGTCCAGGATGGATTTGGGTGCTTCTTCTGGAGAAACGAGATTGGTGTTGTACATGATGACGCGTGCCCGGCGTGTCAGGCCGGTCCACAGGTTGTTCGCGCCAAGAAAATCTGAGGGGAGCTTCTCTGCGCCGGCCGGCAAGTAGGGCTGGAACACACCCTGATCCGATAAGGACTGAACGGTAAACAATTCGGTTGTGATGAAGATATCTGCTTGAGGGTTTTTCTGTTCTTCAAGCAAGATATTGGCAATTTCGCTGTTGCTGCCCGCTTTTAGCAAGATTTCTACTTCGGGATACCGGGCTTTGAAGGCATCGATGACCGGCTGGATGAGCGGCTCGGATCGCCCGGAGTACAGTACCAGCTTTCCAGCGATTTCCTCATCCGTACCTTCCGAGGAGGGTGAAGTTTCTTCTGCCGACAGAGGCTGTGAGGCGGCTGGAGTAGCGTCTTGAGGGCTTGGGGTAGGGGCACAAGCGGTAAGGAACAAGAAGAAGAGCAGATAATAAACAACGATCCTCGGGCGCATCAGATAAGGTCCCTTTCGGTTTATAATTTGATTATCCAGAGGGTGAATGACTGAAAGAAACCCTGCTTATTAATGGCAAAACTCATCTGGAATATCCATATTAGTATATGCTAACTTTTTTGATTAGTAAAGTTAATTAATGTCACGATTTTCATAGAAAATATATCTTCAGTGGGTCCAGGAGCCTTCTGATCGATGAGCAACACAACCGGCAGCGTCCCACCTCCCCTACCAGAACCGGACAACTCCAGCACAAGATTGCCGCGCAATGTGTGGGCGGTCAGCCTGACCAGCTTCTTCATGGACATCTCTTCGGAGATGGTCAACAACGTGCTGCCGCTGTTCCTGGCCAATGTGCTCGGTTCCAGTACGGCGATTATCGGCCTGATTGAGGGGGTCGCCGAGGCTACCTCCAGCCTGCTGAAGCTGTTTTCCGGCTGGTTATCGGACCGGCTGCAAGCACGCAAGTGGCTGGCGGTAACCGGCTATGCCCTGTCGGCCATTACCAAGCCGTTCTTTTATTTTGCCAACAGCTGGGCGCTGGTGGCCGGGGTGCGCTGGGTAGACCGGGTTGGCAAGGGTATCCGCACAGCGCCGCGCGACGCGTTGGTGGCCGACTCGGTGAGCGAGAAACAGCGCGGGCGGGCGTTTGGCTTCCAACGGGCGGCTGATACGGCGGGGGCCATGCTGGGCATGCTGATCGCCCTGGGGGTGGTGTGGGCGGTGCAGAGTAACGCCGCCACGCTGCAGCAGGAGACTTTCCAGCGGCTGGTGCTGATCAGCCTGATCCCGGCGGTGCTGGCGGTGCTGGTGCTGGCCATCGGGGCCAAAGATGTCAAGGCCTCCGGTCAAACGAAGATGCCGCGCTTTGCCCTGCGCGCTCTGGGCCGCCCTTTTGTGGTCTTTATGCTGATTGTGGGGATTTTCGACCTGGGCAATTCATCCGACGCGTTCCTGGTGCTGCGTGCCCAGGAGCGCGGCATGAGCGTGATCGGGATTCTGGGGATGCTGGTGGTCTTCAATCTGGTATACACGTTAACTTCGGCGCCGGCAGGCTCGCTCTCGGACCGGATTGGCCGGCGGCGGCTGATTATTGGCGGCTGGCTGGTTTACGCCTTGATTTACCTGGGATTCGGCCTGGCCCAAAATGCGGTCCAGGTATGGGTGCTCTACGTATTTTATGGACTGTATTACGGATTGGCATACGGCACGTCCAAGGCGATGGTCGCCGACCTGGTGAGCGAATCGGTACGCGGCACAGCCTACGGTAGCTACAACGCCATGCTGGGCATCCTGGACTTGCCGGCGTCACTGATCGCCGGGTTGTTGTGGCAGGGGGCGGGGGCGTGGAGCGGGTTCGGGGCGGCGGCGCCGTTCCTGTTTGGGGCGCTGATGGCGTTTATCGCGGCGTTGTTGATGGCGTTCTGGATGCCGAAATACGACGGAGGACCGAAGACCGCGGACCGCAGTGTGTGAGTATGGCGCGGGATTCATGATGGGTGACGGCCGATCCCGCGGCATAGCCGCGTGACTATGCTCGCTGACTGGCCTACCAGTCGTGATCGGCGCTGGACCAGCCGAACTTGCCGACCAGCGGGACGAAGGCCACGGGGATCAGCTCATCGACATCATATTTCCCGCCGCGGCGCACCCAGCGCTCCAGGAACTGAGCGCCGCGCTCGCCCACCGGGATAACCAGCCGGCCGCCATCGGCTAACTGGTCGAGCAAAACTTGCGGCACGCGCGGCGCGGCGGCTGTAACCATGATGCCCTGGAAGGGGGCGAATTCTGCTAATCCCTCCGTACCATCCCCTTGATGAACGGTGACATTATGATAGCCCAATTTTTGCAGGGTCGCCTGCGCTGCCTGGCCCAGCTCGGGGAAGCGCTCGACGCTATGCACTTCAGCCGCCAGGCAGCTCAACACAGCTGCCTGGTAGCCGGAGCCGGTACCGATCTCAAGCACGCGCTCGGCGCCCTGCAGCTCAAGCACCTGGCTCATCAAGGCCACGATGTAGGGCTGCGAGATGGTCTGCTCAGACCCTATGGGTAGTGGGCCATCGGTGTATGCCAGGTGGCGGTAATCCGTAGGGACAAACAGGTGGCGCGGCACCTGCAGCATAGCCTGCAGGACACGCGGGTCGTTGATGCGGCGCGGGCGGAGCTGCGTCTCCACCATATACTCCCGCTCGGTCTCGAGGAAGGCCTGATCGTTGCCTGGAGGTTGCATGACAACTTACCTCACAGGCGCATGTTCGCCAGGAAATCATGCCAGAAGCCGTCTCTCTCTCCGGGGATGTAAGGCAGGTAGAGAGAAAGCCGGTCGGCAAGGCCGGCATAACGCTGCTGCAGGAGGGCAGGCAGGTCGCCAGGGGTGGCGGTCACGGCATACGCAGACAGCATCTCATCTGTGATGCAACCGGGCATCTCGCCCCACAGGCCGCGCACTGCCAGCCCGGAGAGCTTTTCGGCTGTGCTCTCCCAGCCATGCAGCGCCATCACCGGGCGGTAAGAAGGCGTGGAGGCGTAGAATGCCACCTGGGAGCGCACGAACAATTCTTCTTCCGGTGAGGTGATGGCGAAGGCAGTGATCGAGAGTGCCAGGTCCGGGCGCTGGCGCCCGGTCTGAGACAATCCCTGCTCGATGGCGGGAAGCAGCACCTGGCGCAGGTAGGGGAGGGTATGAAAGGGGTGGGCGAGAAAGCCATCCGCCAGCTCGCCGGCCAGGCGTGCCAGGCCGGTATTAACCCCGGCAATATAGATGGGGATGTGCGGGTGGCGGATAGAACCCGGATTGAAGAACGGCGACATGAGGGTCAGCTTGTAGTGCTCGCCGCGAAAATTAAGCGGCTGGCCGGTTTGCCAGCTATGCCAGAAGGCCCGGATGGCCTGGATCTGCTCGCGCAGCTTGCCAACAACCGACTCGGGCCAGGGCATGCCGAAGCGCCGCTCGATGTGCGCCTTGACCTGCGTCCCCAGACCAAGGATAAAACGCCCTTCGGAGGCCTGCGCCAGGTCCCAGGCGGTGTAAGCCAGGGTGGCCGGGCTGCGGGCAAAGGCAATTGCCACAGCGGTGCCGAATTTCAGTGTATGCGTGTGTTCGGCTACCAGCGCGCCAGGCAGAAAGGGATCGTGCATGGTCTCGGTGGACCAGATGGCGTCAAAACCAGCCATCTCGGCCGCCTGGGCGATGCCGGGAATCTTGCTAAGTGAGGTGGGGGGCAGCGAAGCATCCAGGTACATCTTGGGCCGTTCCTTTCCCCTGTGCAGGCAGGGATTTACTCCGCCAGCAGATACGCCAGCAGCCAGTTGGTGGTCGCCAGCAAGGCATCCAGGTGGGTGCGCTCGTAGCTGTGCGAGGCGTCCACTCCCGGGCCGATGAGCGCCACTGCTACGTCGCCACCCGCCCGCCAGAATGCTTCGCCGTCAGAACCGTAATACGGATAAATATCGACTTTATACGGGATGGCGTACTGCTCGGCCAGGCCGCGCAGTTTCTGGCTGAGCCCGTGGTGGTAGGGGCCGCCGGAATCTTTGACGCACAGGGTGGCGTTGAACTCGTCAGAAGTCTGCCCGTCGCCGATGGCGGCCATATCGACGGTGATCAGCTCGTGAACCTGGGGTGGGATGCCGGCCGAGGCGCCATGGCCGACTTCCTCGTAGTTGCTGATGTGCAGGTAGGTGGTTTGCGCCGGCTGCAACCTGGCATCATGCAGGGCTTTCACCGCTGCCAGGATGCAGACCACGCAGGCCTTGTCGTCCAGGTGGCGCGAGCGGATGAAGCCGTTGGTCACTTCCACGCGCGGGTCGAAAGATACGAAATCGCCGACCTGGATGCCCAGCTGGCGGGTTTCATCTGCAGAGCTGGTGCGGGCATCCAGCCGGATTTCCATGTTTTCCTCATCGCGTTTCAAGTCGTTGACCTGCGCACCATGCACGTGTGAAGAGGATTTGGCCAATAAAAATGAGCCGCGTACCGGAACGCCGCAGGCGGTATGAATGGTGCAGCCTTCGCCTTCGATGGTGTTCCAGGCGTAGCCTCCAATGCGAGTGAGCTTGAGGCGCCCATTAGACTTAATTTCCTTGACCATGCCGCCCAGGGTATCGACGTGGGCGGTCAGGGCGCGCGGCTTATCGCCGGAGGCACCCGGTAAAGTCGCTACCAGGGCGCCTTTGCGCGTCAAGGTGGATTCGACGTGGGGGAAGGCCTGCA
>JBFYSP010000226.1:0-7484 GCA_041301395.1 Anaerolineae bacterium | reverse complement strand
GGAATGTGCCCCACCTGTGACAGGATGAACCCGAGCACGCCGCTGAAATACAGCACCCAGCTGTGCTTGAATCGTCGTTTGAGGAAGATGGCCAGCGCGACCGGGATCGCGATCATCAGCAGGCCGTTCAGGATATGGGTTATGGTTAGCAGTTCCAAGGGATTTGTCTCGTTGGCGATGAAGTGATAGTGCTTGGCGAATGACGCCAAATAATAAGTATACCGTTAAAGCCTGTCCTGTGCATGTCGACTGACCCTCCTGGCTGGTAGAATCTAGATTCGTGTTAGGTTTTGATCACGAGATCTCTTCCGATTTAGAATGGATGCTCCAGAGCGGCCATGCCACACCAGAAACTCTGCTGGAGGTTTTGGCGCCTGAGTTCTATCCGGCTGTCTACCGCCTGGCGCAGGCCTGGCTGGGTGATGAAAGTCGAGCGCGCCAGGCAGCCCGCGAAGCTCTGGTGCAGGCTGTGCTGCATGTGCATGCTTACCGGCCAGAGCGGGGCGCCCGCGCCTGGATTTTCCGGCGGGCGGTGCTGGCGAACCGCAGGTTGGCGCCTCGCCGGAAATCGACCGGACGCAAGGACACTCCTGCTTTAGCGGATGCACCATCCCAGTCTGATCCGCCGCTTATCTGGCAGGCTTTTGACTCTCTACCAGAGTCGTCTCGGCAGATGCTGCTTCTTTACGGACTGAGCAGCCTTTCCATCGATGAAACAGCTTATGTCCTTAATCTGAAGGCCGATGTGGTGCATCGTCGCCTGAAACAGGCCGTGACGGCACTGGGTGAGCTGGCCGGTTCATCAGCAGGTGGCATTCCGGATGCCGTCGAGATGGATTGGCTCCAGCAGCGTTACCCGCAGCCGGAAATTTCCCCCGCAGAGCTTTCCCAAGCTGCCGAATGGGCTGCTCGACAGAGCACGGGGCGCAGTCTGCGCCGCCGAATTTCCGGCCGTGCCCGAGATGTGGCCTTCACTGCGCTGGCTGTAGCCCTGGCGCTGGCAATTTTCTGGTACGCCGGCAGCCGCCTTTCTCGGGATGAGCCTGCGGAAGCGCCGGCTCCGGCAGGTCCAACCGCTGTGCCGCGCCAGTCGGCGCTGTATCTGCCGCAGGCTGGCGACAACGGTCAGGTATCTGTGGGTTTACCGGGGCTGCCTGCCGGGTCGCCTATCGTTTCTGGCAGCGATGCCCAACCTGGCCAATCCATAGCCATCCCCCTGGATGTCTTTACTTCTACCCAGACCACTGTTTCTGAATTACCCGAGCTAGCCTCGCCACCGGCTTTATCAGCGCGTACCGATTCGGAGACCATCCGCCAGCGCCTGGTAGAAAGCGCCGGGCTTTGGCGCACGCTGTGGTTGCAGGCCGAGGCGCTGGATTACGGCCCTGCCGGGTATGTTGGTCCTCCGGTGGGCTATCGTCTGCAAGGCTGGGTGCAGCAGCCTGGGCAGAGTCTCGAGCTGGCCGGTTCGCTAGATGGGCAGATAAACCGGGTGAATCTGGTGGAAGGCGGCCGGAAGTACCATTCACTGGGTGGGGCTACCCCTCTCTACGTGGAAGCCTGGCAGGAGGGGGATCCCTTGCTTCAGGATGAGACCTTGAACCGGTTGGCGTTCCCCTCGATCGGCCCCTGGATGCAGCCGGGCGGTACTTTTGTAGCGGTTGAAAGCGATACCACCGCCGATCGTCGCACCCTGGTTGCCGACTGGTACCACCCCAACGGTGAACGTGTGTATCGCCTGTGGCTGGACGCTCGCACCGGGGTACTCCTGCGCGTCCAGCACTATGGCGGCGGAGACGGGCTGACCTTGCTGGGCGATGTGCTGGTCACCGCAGCCAGCTTCGACGCTGTACTGCCGGAAGCCCTGTTCGATCCGCAAACCGCCGGCCTGGGGGGTTTTGCCCAGGATGCCCAGGGCACCCCACTGCGTTTTGCCCTGTCCAACGAGCTGGTCCCACAGATCAGGCCGCCGCTGCCCTACAGCCCGCCGCCCCAAAATCTGGACCTGGCGCGCAGTGCGTTGCTGTTCCAGTTCCCGCTGGATTTGAGCGCCGCCAGCCTGGTCTCGGATACCCAAACCATCCCAACCGACCTGTTTGCTGGGGGTTACTTTTTGGGGCAGGTGCCGTTTGCGCTGCCCTGGTCGCTGACCTGCGCCCGCTCCCCGGACGGACGGCAGGTGGCCTTTGCTACCTACCCCACCCAGGAGCGTGCCTCAGGCCAGCTGGGGTGGTTCAACCTGTCTGATATTAATCAGGTTTATTTCCCGGCTCCCGGCTTTTCCGCCACCTCTCTGGCGTTTTCCCCGGATGGTAAGCGCCTGGCGCTATTCGGCCGGGATGGGCGCGGGGTTTCCGGGATATTTACTCTCGATCTGGCAACCGGTATGCTGGAGCAGATCTTAGCCTTGGCTGACGCACGCAGCCTGGTATGGAGCCCGGACGGTCGCTACCTGGCGCTGGTGGGCAAGGAGAGGGCAAACGATGCCGAGAGCCAGGTCATCGGCTTGAACCTGGAAACGCAGCAGGTGATCTATGCGACGCCGTATACTGCCGGCCAGCCTGTGCCAACCGATTCGCTCCTGGCTGCCTGGATGGGTAATTTTCCCTTGCCAGATAACGGTTACGCCTGCACACAACCCATCCCCTAGGTCTTTGTAGCAATAAGCTAGGCAATACTTAGAATATTCTTAGACGAATTGATATTAATATCCTACCCTGCATGGGGGATTCTGGTATAATTCCATTCTGGATTGCTTTTGTCTTTAATAACACGCGTAACGCCGGGTTTTCCCGGTGTTATTTCTGTATATTGCGCTGTAAAATCACGTTACGAGGAGGTTTTCTCTACAATGGAGAAGAAAGATTACCTGGATTTGTATTACCAGATGGTGTTGATCCGCCTGGTCGAAGAAGAAGCAGCCGTACTGTACCAGCAAGGCAAGATTGGCGGCTTTCTGCACCTGTATATTGGCCAGGAAGCGGTCAGCACCGGTCTGGTGGCTGCCCGCAAACCGCAGGATCGGGTCATTACCGCTTACCGCGACCACGGTGTAGCCATAAACTGCGGGATTTCCGCCAACGAGGTATTGGCCGAGCTGCTGGGTAAGGTAACCGGCTGCTCCAAAGGCAAGGGCGGCTCGATGCACATGGCCGACGTCACAAAAAATTTCTGGGGTGGGCATGCTATCGTCGGTGCACACCTTCCGATTGCTGCCGGCCTGGCGCTGGGAGACCAGTATGCCAAGAATGACGGGGTAACGATCTGCATGTTCGGGGATGGAGCTACCAATATTGGTTACTTCCACGAAGCGCTCAACCTGTCCAAAGTTTGGAAGCTGCCCGTCTTGTGGGTAGTGGAAAACAACCAGTACGGCATGGGCACCGCTGTCGATCGGGCTTCCGCAGTCTCGGAAATGCGCCAGAAAGCCGAAGGCTACGGGATGATTAATGCCCGGGTAGACGGTATGGACGTCCTGGCAGTGAAACAAGCGGCTGCTGAGGCGCTGGATTATATTCGCAGCGGCAACGGCCCGTATTTCCTGGAGGCGATGACTTACCGCTTCCGCGGCCACTCGATGGGCGACCCGGAGCGCTACCGCAAGCAGGATGAAGTGAAAAAGTGGCAGGAAAATGATCCCATCGGGATTTACCGCAGTCACCTGATGACCGAGGGCATCGCCACCGATGCGGAGCTGGACGTGCTCGACGACAAGGCTGCCGAAGAGACCCGCCTTGCCGTACAGTTTGCCGAATCCAGCCCAGAACCCGCTCCCGAAGCATTGTGGGAGAACGTTTACGTCGAAAACTAAAAAATATCCAGCCGTGGGCAAAGCGTTAAAGACTGAGTCCCTTGCTGGCAGGAAAAAAATTCGAGGATAATCCATGGCAAGAATCACGATGCGCGAAGCCATCTCCCAGGCGCTGTGGGAGGAAATGGAGCGGGATCCCAGTGTATTCATCCTGGGGGAAGAAGTTGGTGTGTGGGGCGTGACTTATGCCGTCACCAAGGGCTTTTATGATCACTTTGGCGCCGACCGGGTGCGGGATACACCCATTGCCGAATCTGCCATTATTGGCGCGGCTATCGGCGCGGCGCTGACCGGTCAGCGTCCGGTGGCGGAGCTGATGACGATCAACTTTGCGTTTTCGGCGATGGACCACATCGTCAATGAAGCCGCCAAGCTGCACTACATGTTTGGCGGGCAGATGGTGCTGCCCCTGGTGATCCGGGCGGTCGGTGGCGGCGGGCGCCAGCTTGGTGCTACCCACTCTCAAACCCCGGATGCCATTTTCGCTCACTTTCCGGGCTTGAAAGTCGTCGCTCCCGGGACCCCGGCGGATGCCAAAGGGCTAATGAAAGCCTCCATCCGCTCACAGGACCCGATTCTGTTCATTGAGCATGCTACGTTGTACCAGGTGCGCGGCGAAGTGCAGGACGGCGATTACACGGTGCCGTTGGGGAAATCCACCATCCAGCGCCCCGGTCGGGATGTCACTATCGTCACCTACAGCAAGATGCTGGAAATTTCCACCAAAGCGGCGGACGAGCTGGCTAAAGAAGGTATCGAAGTCGAGATTGTCGACCTGCGTTCCCTGCGCCCGCTGGATATGCAGCCGGTGATTGAGTCATTCAAAAAGACAAACCGGGCTGTGATTGTTGAAGAAGGTTGGCGCTCATTCGGCGTCGGCGCGGAAGTTGCCTCCCGGATATACGAAGAGGCATTCGATTACGTCGATGCCCCGATCCAACGTGTGGCACAGAAAGAAGTGCCGCTGCCCTACAACCGTGTGCTCGAACAGAGCGCCCTGCCGCAGGTAGCGGATGTGATTAAGGCGGTCAAGGAGGTGGTTTAATGGCTGAAACCGTAACCATGCCGAAACTCGGTTTCGATATGGCCGAAGGCACCCTGGTACGCTGGGTGATTGGCGAAGGTCAGCCGGTTTCCAAAGGCAGCGTGCTGGCGGAGATTGAGACCGATAAAGCCACGGTCGAAGTCGAGTCAAATTTTGATGGTTTGCTGGCCGTCCAGCTTGTCCCGGAAGGTACAATTGTGCCGATCAACACACCCATCGCCATAGTGGCTGCTCCCGGCGAGCAGGTGGAGCGTCCGGCGGCACGTGGGGTAACCCCGGCGGCAGGAAAACCAGCCCCGCTGGAAGCTGCTGGAACGGCCGCAGCCCCAACAGCACAGACTGCCACTCCGGCGGCAGTGGCAGCCGATACCAGCGAATTTCCCGGCGGTGTCAAGGCCTCTCCCGTTGCCAGGCGTATGGCCGACGAAAAGAACATCGACCTGCGGCGTGTGAATGGCAGTGGCCCCGGTGGGCGCATCACACGGCGCGATGTGGAGGCTTACCAGGCGGCTCCTCCTGCAGCTGCCCTCCAGGCGCAGGCTCCCGCACCTGCCCCAGCGGCAAAAGCACAGCCGGTCGCCGCCCCACTGGCCGCGCCCCTGGCAATGGGTGGGGAACCACCAGCGGACGAGACCATCCCGCTCAACCGCCTGCGTGCGGCTATTGGCCGGCGCATGGTCGAATCCAAGACCCAGCTGCCGCACTTTTACGTCACCCACGAATACGACATGGCCCCGGTAATGGAGCTGCGCAAGCAGCTCAACGCCCTGCTGTCTGAAAACGAGAAGCTCTCGGTCAACGATTTCATCCTGAAAGCAGCCGCCCTGGCCTTGCGCCAGTTCCCCAACTTGAACGCGTCCTTGAAGGATGGCGCCGTCCTGCGTCACGGTCAGGTCAATATGGGCGTGGCGGTAGCTGTGGAAGGCGGCCTGCTGACTATCGTCTGCCGGGATGCGGATCGTAAACCGCTGCGCCTGATCTCCATCGAAGTCAGGACCATGGCCGGCCGCGCCCGCGAGGGTAAAGTGCGTCCGGAAGAAATCGAAGGCTCGACATTCTCGGTGAGCAACCTGGGCATGTTTGATGTCGAGGACTTCATTGCCATCATCAACCCACCGGAAGCCGCTATCTTGGCGGTCGGCTCGGTGCGTGAGATTCCGGTGGTGAAAAATGGGCAGGTTGTGCCCGGCATGCGCATGAAGGCGACCATTTCCGTCGATCACCGGGTGAGCGATGGGGCGGAGGCGGCGCGTTTCATGCAGGCTATCGCCACTTACCTGGAAGAACCATTGCGTCTGTTGGTATAAGCGGCATGACTCAAACAGGCCTGTTTTCTCCGCAGAACAGGCCTGTTTTTTTGACAGGGAGTATAATCGCTCCAGGAGTAGCCCATGCCCACTGCTGAATACGACAGAAATTACCTGGAGGCCGGGTTAGCCGCCTTGGAGGCCTTCCTGCAATCTCACGAAGTCTACTGGCCAATCGGAATCCAGGCGCCGCGCAGCGAAAACGCCTACCCGCAGCTTTCTCTGGGCGGTTTGCTGCTTGCCAGGGAGCGGCTGCGTGCCCGGGATTTCCCCAGCGGGGAAGCCGCTTCGCAGCATGCACTGCAGAGCCTGGCAGAGGCCCGCTCCCGTTGGCCGGTAGCCTGGGAGCGCAAAGCGAATACTGAATTTCCTCTGCGCCTGAACCTGTGGCGCGATTTCCTGGAGGAGTACCGCCAGAGCCCCGCCGGTCAATCCGGGCGCTACGCTTACGAGGCCGGCCGCCGCGTCCAGCTGCACCTGCTGCTGCCGGAAACGCGCAACCTGCCACCTGCCTACCTGGAGCTTCTTTCCAGCCTGGACGGTTACCTTGCCTCTATTTTTGTAGCGGGTGAGTTTACCTGGGAGGCTGTCCTGGCGTCCGGCTTTCCCCAGAACCCTTACTGGTATCTTTACGGCAGCTTGAAAAAGAAGCCTTAAGCTAATCGCGAATGACCCATCCTTGATGGAAAAGGTATATTATTTTGCGCCTGCTGCCCTGGAATGTAGCGCCTTATGACGCTACACCGGTACAAAAGAAAAATTTCCTAAACGTACAGACGGATGCGATCGGGGTAGGGCTGGCGAATGCCGCCAGCCCTTACTTGCCGGTATTCCTCACTCGCCTGGGGGCTACGAATTTCCAGGTCGGCTTACTGACAGCTATGCCCGGTGTTGCTGGGCTGGCTTTGGCCATCTTTGTTGGCCGCTTCTTGCAGAACCGGCGCAATATTGTGCCCTGGTTCAGTATATCGCGCCTGCTGTATCTCTCGGCGTTTACCGCAACGGGTATCGTGCCTTTCCTGGTCCCACAGGATCAGGTGGTTATCGCCATCCTGCTGATCTGGGCGGTGGCGACCCTGCCGCAGACCGCCCTGGGGGTATCCTTTTCCGTGGTGATGAACGCGGTCGCCGGGCCGACCCTGCGCTACGACCTGATGGCGCGCCGTTGGTCGATCCTGGGGGTAACCACTGCCCTGACCGTTGCCTTTGCCGGCCAGTTCCTGGGCTGGTTTGATTTCTCACTCAATTACCAGCTGCTCTTCATATTGCTGTCGGTTGGCGGGCTGATCAGCTACTTTTTTTCCAGGCGCATCATTCTGCC
>JBFYSP010000219.1:0-6040 GCA_041301395.1 Anaerolineae bacterium | reverse complement strand
AGCGGATCGCTCTGCCGCCAGCTGCCATCCGCCTCCAGGGCCTGCGGCGCAGCCAGGATGATCAACGGCGGAATTTTGCAGCCACTCAGGATCGACAGCACACGCTCCGACGGTAAAGCCTGCGGAGCACCTGACTCATCTTCCAGGAACAGGTACAGCCCTTGATCGCCGGCCTTCAGGCGCAAGGCCGCCGGGCACACCAGGTACAGGATATCCATCTCATCGCACAGGGCGCTTTGCAGGTTTTCAGGGGTCACCGGATGATGGCCAACCGGCTGCCCGGCCAGGTAATGGGTCTGATAGCGCGCCAGTGCCAGGGACGCCAGACCGGCTTCCTGGCGGGCATCCACCGCTTCAACCGTCAGCCCAACCGTCCAAGGAGAGTGACCGTGCAGATCTTGCGGGCAGCCGATCACTGCCAGGGCGCTGCCGGTGGGAGCCTGCAGCGGATTACCCGGCGGCCATTCGGGCGAGTGCAGGCGGCGAACCAGCTGCAGCGATTCCTGCCCGAAAAGCCAGCTGCCATCCAGCGGATCGCGCAAGGTCTCCCAGCGCATCCCGATCAGCTTGAAGCGAGCCGGGTCGAGCTGCAGCAGCAAACGCAGCGGCAGGCCGCTCTCGGCTGCCAGGCGGCGAGACTGCACCAGGTAGTCGCGGTTGTCCGGGTTGTCGAAGAGCGCCTGGCTGAGCGCCCTGCCATAGGACTCGGGGTCGCGGAACAAAGCCTGCAGGCGCTCAAAATCGATGGCCAGCCGGCTGCGCTGCGAGCCAAGCGGTGCTGCATCGCCCGGCAGGCGCAGCTGCATCTCCAGATGATAGGTATCCTGGTCCAAACGAGTGATATCGAGCTGCAGGTCGGCTGTGGCGTGCATCCTGCCTCCAGACGTGCAAGGACCCCCTTGCGCGTGTCTCTAAGAAAATTATACCAGATAATTATTGTCGGGAATTGGATAGAGGAGACGCTCACCAATCGTGCGTAGGGTAATATTATGCCTTCCGCCTGCGGTCATGAATCCCGCGGTGAAGTATTTGCGTGGCGGGCTTCCGTCTTCCGTCTTCCGTCTTCCGTCCGCAGCGTAGTCCCGCGGTGCTCTACCGCGGGATCTGCCGTCTGCGGTCGATCCTTCATGTATAATCCCCCCATGAGCGATTCCCCACTTTCCTGGCATTTCGGCCTCATGGCCGAGTATTGGTCCGAGTTCGTCAAAGATACCCCGCAGCTTCCTTTCCTGCGGGCAGCCATAGAGCAGTATGGCCGGCCAGTGCTGGATGTAGGCTGCGGGACGGGGCGGCTTTTGCTGCCGCTGCTGCGCGAGGGCGTGGAGATCGACGGAGTCGATCTCTCAGCGGACATGCTGTCCCACTGCCGGCGCAAAGCCGCTTCCGAAGGTTTGTCGACAAACCTGTACACCCAGCCGATGCACGCCTACTCGCTGCCGCGAAAGTACCGCACTATCTATATGATCGACTCGTTCGGGCTGGGTGGCAGCCGGCAATATGACCTGCAGGCGCTGCAGCGCGCCTACGATCACCTGGAAGACGGCGGGGCGCTGCTGGTAAACATCTATGCATCGTACAACGATCCGGGCGACTGGCGCATGTGGCTGAAGGAGTACCGCGATAAGCTGCCTGCTAACTGGATGGAGCAGCCCGATATCGAGCACACCTCCGATGGCGGCGAGATCCGCAGCTGGTTCCGCACCCTGCGCGTCGACCCGCTGGAGCAGTACAAGCTGATGGAAGTACGCCTGGAGAAATGGATGCATGGGCAACGGGTAGACGAGGCGCGCTACAGTCTGCGCGAAAACGTATACTGCCAGAGCGAAGTGCTGCTCATGCTGCAGCTAGCAGGCTTCGGCGAAGTCACAGTCAGCGGCGATTATACCGGCGAGCCGGCCACATCGGAGCACAAAGACTTGATCTTCACCGCAGTGAGAGGATAAAAACACAGCCACGGATAAAAACGGATCAACACAGATGGTTGATGATTATAGATATTTCCGAGCGGCTCGATTTCTAATTATCCCCAAAAAACATCTGTGTCCATCTGAGTTCATCTGTGGTTCCATGTTTCTTGCATAACAATGATCTTGGGAATTAAAATGGAACGCTCTACATGGCTCATCCAAATGCGGCGCACGATCGCCGAGCGCTACGACACCATCTGGGCGCCGATTTACGATAACGATTGGGGCGCTACCATCGCCCCCACACACCAGCGCATGTACACCCGTTTCCTGGAATTGACCCCGCCGGGCGCCTGGATCCTGGACGCAGCCTGCGGCACCGGCAAATACTGGCCGCTGATCCTCGACTCGGGACGGGTAGTCTTCGGGCTGGACCAATCCGGCGAGATGCTGTCACGCGCCAAGGCCAAATATTCCCAGGGAGCCATCGCCAAACTGGGCATGCAGGAAATGTCCTTCTGGGGCGCTTTCGACGGAGCCGCCTGCATCGACGCCATGGAATTCATCTTCCCGGAGGATTGGCCGAGGGTGCTGGGGAATTTCTACCGGGCGCTCAAGCCGGCTGCGCCGTTCTACTTTACCGTCGAGCTGGCCGAGGTCGACGCTCTCACGCAGGCCTACCAGGATGGGCTGGCAGCCGCTCACCCGCTGGTGTACGGCGAGTGGCTGGAAGGTTTCAGCTACCACTACTACCCGGCGTTAGACCAGGTGCGCCAGTGGCTGGCCGCAGCCGGATTTAGCATCCTGGAAGAGACCAGCGGCGACGAGTACCAGCACTACCTGGTGCAAAAAGCCGGTTGATCGACCTATACGGATCAGGAAAGCTGGGTGATGGCAAAGATGTAGCCTCCCCAGGCGGCCAGGTCCAGCTGCAGGCCTTCACCGGCAATCCGGTCGCCATCTTGCTCGAAAATATACTCTGACAGCCGGTCGGAAAAGCGCCAGCTGCTGCCGCGCAGATCGTCCCAATCCAGCTGCACAAAATACCGCCCGGCTTGAGGCGCATAATTCACCACGCACAGCAGGCGTTCGTCGCTGTGATGATAGGTGCCCGGTGCCGGGCTCCAGGACCAGGCAATCGCCGATACGGAAGCGCCCGGCCTGGCATCCAGCGTGCCGGTCAGGTGGTACTGCCAGTAGCCGTCCCGCAGGCGCGAATCCGCCAGCACCGCCAGCAGTCTGGAATAAAAAGCCTGTAAATCGAGGTCAACCATTTCCTGCGGGCCGCGGCACAGCTGCATTGGCAGCTTCTCCCGCCAACCGTCTAACTGGCCCTCATGGAAGAAACGCAGGCCGGGCAGGGTGTAGGTCAGGATAGCGGCGGTTTTGTGCTGCGCGTTCCCCGAGCGCCCATCGCGCTGAAAAACCGCTGCAGCGCGGCGCTCGTCATGGTTTTCCAGGAAGCGGGCCAGGTTGACGTGGTAATCCGAGCGCTCCAGCATATAATCGTCCACCGCAAGGGCATCCCCGCTTAATAAGACATCGTAATAGCCCTTGTCGTAGCAGAAATCAAAGCCCTGCGCCACCAGGGCCAGCTCCTGGTTCCAGTAGACTTCGGCCATGAAGGTAAACTCCGGGTGCACCTGGCGCACCGCCTGGATGGCTCCCGGCCAGAATGGCATAGCCACGAAACCCCAGGTGCGCTGGAAGACCTCCGGCCGCACCAGCATGGCCATGTCGCAGCGCAGCCCGTCGCACAGCCCGCTGATGTGCAGCAGCTCGTCGGTCATCGCCGCCTGCAGGTCGGGATTGGCATAGTTCAGCTGCAGCGTATCCGACCAGCCGTCAAAGTACGGATCGCGCCCGTGCGCCAGGATCAGGTCACCACCCCCATCATTGGCTATGCGAATGTAATTCTGCGGCGAGCGCCGCAGCTTTTCTTCATCGCCAGCGACGAAATACTCCGGATGCTGCCAGACCCAGCGGTGATCCAGCCCGACATGGTTGGGGATGAAATCCAGCATCAGGCGCATCCCACGTGCGTGCAAGCGCTCCCGTAGGCGCAGCATCGCCCCGCCCCCGCCCAGCGCATCGGCGATATGGTAGCCGGCGATGGCGAAACACGACCCGCACACATCCGCTTCGTTCCAATCCGGCAGCAGGCGCCGGTATTCCGCAAGCAGGTTGGGGTGCTGCAGTGCCAATTGGCGCACACGCGGCCCGGTCGGCCAGACGCCCAGCAGGTACAGCCACTCAAAGCCCTGCTGTGCATACCGGTCGAGCATCTTTTCGCTGAAATCGTCAAGCGTCGCCGGGCGCCCCAAAGCCCTTGCCAGGTTGTTGAGGTGGACACGCGTATTGATCTGGTAGAGGGTGGGGTAATGGGGCATGGGTGGGCTCCGGGGTGGATTGTGGGGATATTGTACCGCACGATATGACGGACGACGGAGGACCGAAGACCGTCTTCCGTCCTCCGTCCTCCGTCTGCGAGCAACGTCCCGTGGTGCTCTCCCACGGGATCAGCCCCCCACAGCCCCCACCACCAGCACCACCAGCCAGGCGCACCTCAGCGGCAGGCTGGTGTGCTTTCCCGACCGGATCGAGTAGTACGCCAGCCCAATGTTAGCCAGGGTCAGCAGGAAGAACACCTTCCCAAGCGGCGTGCCTGCCTCGCCTGCAAAGATCAGCATCTCGCTGGCCCGGTCAATGGTCACATCCATCAGGTAGCCTTCCCGAGTTTTACCATGCTGCCGGCGGGCAGTGGCCCCATCCAGCCAGTCGGTGAGCAAGATGAAAGCGACCAGGGATGCTTTCCCCCAGGTGGAATCGATGTAGAGGTACGCCAGCGAAGCCACGATCGCCGCCAGCTGGTACAGCGACGGATTGATCCTGGGGAGCGAGATATGCCGCTCCAGGAAATTGGTTAGCGAACGGTAGGGGACCGTTACGCCGCGCCGCTCAGGTACAGAATCCATGCGCCTCCCGATGCCAGCAGGATCAGGATGTCGATCAGCACCTTCTGGCGCTGGCTGATGGTGAAATAACGTACCAATGTGCTATCCAGCGGGGTGAAGGGCATCGATTTGCCCAGGAACCAGTCTTCCAGCAGGTGGATGCTGAAGGCTACCAGCACAATGAAGGCCAGGGTCGGGTCGAAGAAGTACAGGGCAGCGGAAACGATGCCTGCCAACAGCAAACCGGGCATCTCGTGGAAGATGCTGCGGGCCTGATGCAAATTTCCGGCGAAACCTTCCCGCCGGTACATGCGCCAGTCGCGCAGCACGTAGAGGATGTGATCGAGGTCCAGGATGGTGGCAGCGACCAGGGCCGCGGCGATGTAGCCCGTCTCGCCTGGGGTCACCTGTGCGGCAGTGAGCGCTATGATCGATGCAGATGCGGCGTGCGCCGGGGTGGAGGCCATGGGAATTTAGAATTTGGAATTGCGAATTGCGAATTGCGATCCCCAGCAACTGATTCTGCCGTGTTGCAGGAATATGTCCTCAAATCACTTTGAAATCTAACTTCCAGTAAGAGCATGGTAGCGCGGGTGCATGTTGACTACGAAAGTGTCCACTTCGCCCAGGTGCTCGTACCTTTCGCATTGCTGCACATACTCGGCTTTGTTCCCGTCCAGGCTCTCCAGCACCGGCCGGGTGAACAGGGCATAGCCTCTCCAGCCGGTCGACTCGGTCACCCCATTCTTCAGCAGGCGGTGCACCAGGTTGACATCCGAGCCCAGCAGATCGGTGATGCCGGCCACTTGCTGCACGATATATTCGCCGTGGTGAACCATGAACTTCAGGTCCAGGTCGGGGATCGCTCGGCAGGCCCGGCAGTCGCAGGTGCGGTGCAGGTTCAGGTCGATGGCCTTGTCGCGGAAAGCGCGGTAGATATCACCCACCAGGGCCATCATCTCGTCGCAATCGCCAATCTGTCCATCTTCTATGTAGGCAAACACGGCATCGCCTTCCAGCTTGGCGATCTTCAGCTTGGCGCTCAGCTTCTCGATAATCGTCTCCAGCAGGAAGCCGAGGGCGATATCGGCATGCTCCAGCTCGGTACTGGCCAGGAAAAATGTGTACCCGGAAATATCCGCCAGGAAGAGAAAGCCGGTTTGTGTTTTGCGTTCCATG
>JBFYSP010000201.1:0-3694 GCA_041301395.1 Anaerolineae bacterium | reverse complement strand
TTCCACAGCAGCACATCCTCGGCGCCGGGGCAATCGGCCAGCGCCTGCCGGTAGACAAGCCGCTGGGTGGTCTTGTGATACAGAAAGGGGTCGGCCGGGTCGATGGGCCGGGCAGCCAGCGCCAGGCGCACCAGCGGCGCGGAGGGGTCCGGCTGGGGCGTGCCCAGGGCCGCCGGATCGAGCGGTGTGCTTTCAATGGTAATAGCACCGTGACGGTCGAGCAGCAGGCGCAAGCGTACAGCCGACGCGGATGGATCAGGTTGCCCCGGCAGGGCCGCCGCAGCAGCCAGCAGCCGGCGATGGGCCTGCTCCAGGTCGAGGGGGAAATTGAAGTAAACGGCAGAATCGCGCCAGCGGAGCAGGTGCTCATCCAGCAGAAAGATGCCGCTCTCGGGCTGCCACAGCAGCGTCTCCAGCAGGGAAAATTCAGGCAAACGTCGGGTGAGCAGGCGGGCTTTGAGCAGGCTTTCGTCGTACTCACCGCGGGCGGTGGAATCCCACACGATACCGCCTCCGGTGCCATATTCGGCGAGGTTGCGCGTGTGGTCGATGGTCACGGTGCGGATGGCGACATTGAACTGCGCCTGCCGGCCGGGGGCGTAAAAGCCAATGGCGCCGGTGTAGACATGCCGCGGAGTGTTCTCCAAAGCGGCGATGATGCGCATGGTGCTCGGCTTGGGGGCGCCGGTGATCGAAGCGCAGGGGAACAGGGAACCCAGGATGCGTGAAAAGGGCAAGTCGCTCTCAGCTACGACGGTGGAGGTCATCTGCCATAAAGTAGGGTAGCGCTCGGTCTGGAACAGGTGCGGCACGGCCACGCTGCCAGTGCGGGCGATGCGCCCCAGGTCGTTGCGGATCATATCTACAATCATCACGTTCTCGGCACGGTTCTTAATAGAGGCCTGCAGCCAGGCAGATTCTGCTTCGTCCTGGGCCAGGGTCAGGCCGCGCCGTACCGTGCCTTTCATCGGGCGGCAGGTCAGGCGTTCGCCATCCAGGGTGAAAAACAGCTCGGGCGAAGCAGAGCAAAGTGTATAAGGGCCGCTCTCGATATAAGCCAGGTAGCCGCCAGGCTGGGCCTGCGCCAGGGCACAGAAAAGGGCGTACGGGTCGCCGCTGAACGCAGCGCGCAGGCGGTAGGTGTAATTGACCTGGTAGGTGTTTCCCGCGGCGATTTCTTGCTTAATGCGCTGGATGGCGGCGGTATACGCGCGGCGCGAGACGGCCGGCCGCCAGTCCAGGCCGGCCCCGTGCAAAGAACGCACGGGGTTGCGTGCGCCATCCAACGGCGCACTTAGCGGAGCAGGCGGGGGCGCGGCTACTGCGCGCGGCGGCGGGAACAAGCCGAACCAAAGCAAGGGAAAGCCGGAGGGGTCGGGGCGCACCGCCAGGACAGAATCGAAGGCCGGGGCGGCTTCGTAGCTCAGGAAGCCGGCGGCGTGCAAGCCGCGGCTTTCTACCTGTGTCTCCAGCTCCTGCAAGGCGGGCAGCACCTGCTCCAGCCGCTGAGCAACCAGGATTTTCTGCGGGTTTTCGTAAGACAGCCAGCGAGCGCTGGGCGGATGGTAGAGCAGCACGCGTTCCACACCGCTAAGACTATCCGGGAGTAGGGGAATTGTCAAGATTAAGGTAGCAGGCGAACAAGTTGTTGACCGCTTTATATATCAGGACTACACTCAACGTACATTAGTCTTCCATAAAATAATCACCCTCCTGGAGACAAAAATGAATACTTCTCCTGTCCGTAATGAAACATCTGCACCGGGGGAAAAGACGATTTACCAGGCGCCGCGCAGTGGCTCGGCGATCTTCAGCGCAATCTTCAGCCTGGTGTTGGCGCTGCTGTTTGGCGGCGTTTACCTGGTGCTCTCTGGCTGGTCGCAGAACATCATCGAGTACGCCGTCCCCGGATATAGCAGCCAATCGGATGCCACCATGGCTCTGTTCGTGCGCATCCTGGCCCTGGGTGCGCTGGTACTGGCCGGGTTTGCGCTGGTGTTCGGCTTTCTGCAGCTCATTACGGCCCTGGGCAGCCGGGTGGTGCTGACAGACCGCCGCATCACCGGCAAGACCGGGCGCAACCTGCTGCGCAAGGTTGACATACCGCTGGAAAATATCGCCTGGGTGGAATACCCCAACCGCATCTTCTCCAAAGGCCCGCTAACCATCCACACCAAGGACGGCAGGCAAAAGATGTTGTTGAACATGGCCAAAGTGGAGACTTTCCTGGGCTATCTGGAAAACGCCTATGAATCGGGCAGCCGGCCAACCATCCGCCGGCAGACGATGTGGGGACCGGCGGTGCTGGCGGTCGTCGTCGCCCTCTTGATCGGCTTTGCGGCATTTGTGCTGTATTCCAACCGCCAACCGGATAATACGCCGAGCGAAGCCATCGCAGATTTCCCGGCGGCCGCAGTAGTGGATACCCAGATTCCACAGGCAAGCGCGCAGCCAATTCTCCAGCCCAGCGCCACCCAGCGACCGACGGCGACGACCAGACCCAAACCGGTCGAAGTTGATTTTGCCACCCTGGGGGACTACCCCGTCGGCACCGAGGTGATCCTGGTCGGCCGCCTGGGCGCCATCAGCATTACTTTCTGTGATATAGAGGACTGTTCCCTGTCCCTGCAAAGCATCGATGATTCCTCGCAGCATATTTCGATTTTTATCGATGTCCCCCCGGAAGGCGCCACCCCCGCACCCAATCAAATGAATAGCCTGTTTGAAGGCTTTGAACAATCCGATATCCGGGTGCGCACGGCAGACGGCACGTTTGCACTGGTGAAATATCGCATCCGGGTGCAGGGGCGGATCTGTGAAACGACGGATGGCGATCCGTGCATCACCGATATCACCAAGATTGAGCTGGTGCAGGCGCAGTAATCCGGACCTCACAAAAATAAATCTCACCCTTGACGTAACTACAATATGTAACTACAATGGCGCTACAATTCGAATGGGATGAGTCAAAAAGGCGGCTCAATATCAAGAAGCATGGGATTGATTTTATTGATGTTCCGGATATGTTCTCCGGTGACATCCTGACGATCGAAGATGATCGTTATGATTATGGTGAGACACGCTATATCACACTTGGCCAGATCAAAGGCATCACAATTGTTGTTGCGCATACAGAATCAGAGGATAACATCCGGATAATATCAGCCCGAAAGGCAACCAGGTATGAAGAAATCAGGTACTTCGAAGAAATCGCAGACTGACTGGGATCAGCTAATCACCAGAGACGATGAAGATATTGACTTTAGCGATATTCCGGTAATTACGCCAGAAATGTTTGCCCAGGCGGTAGTGCGCCATGGACTGAACCCCCCACCAAAGAAAGAGCAATTGACCATTCGTTTGGATGGGGATGTATTGACCTGGTTCAAATCCCAAGGGCGAGGGTACCAGACCCGGATTAACGCGCTGCTACGTGCTTACATGGAAGCGCATAAGCAGCAAGGCCAGTAAAGGGAAAATCAACCCCCAGTTACCTGATTTTCCAGCGTAATCACCGTAATCTCCGGCGGGCAATTGACCCGCACGCGCAGCACATGCGTGCCCACGCCGCGATTGGTGTACTGCAGCATCTCCCCCACCCGGTACATGCCGTTGGGATACTTCTTGAACATCGGGCCGCGCACCGGCACATGCCCGGAGCGTGTTACGATCTGGCCGCCGTGGGAGTGGCCGG
>JBFYSP010000199.1:0-28217 GCA_041301395.1 Anaerolineae bacterium | reverse complement strand
CAGCACGGATAGCAGGGTTGCGTCGGCATTCAAATGCCGGATCAAGCGCCCGGCGAACAGGACATCATCTTTCCCGGGCTCGCCGCTGGCCACACAGATCATGGCGTTCATTGGCACAGTGGACTGAGGCGCGGGGACCAAGAGCAGGTGGTGATAACCGGTCTGCAAGATGCCCTCTGCCAGCTCCAAATCCTCGCCGTATTGAAATCCCAGGATCACCAGGTCAAATGGTTTTCGATCCACGGCATGCGAAACAGCCTGGGCAATCGGCGCCTGAAAGGTCAGCACTTCCAGAGCGGCCAACCCACTGCCCAGGCTCTTGCGGGCCTCCACCAGGTGCGCTTCCAACGCCTCGGGTTTGGCGCCACATCCCAATAAAGTAACCCTGGCATGCGATAAGCGCGCAATCTGCCCCCCGAGGGCGATGGCTGACTGGGCATAGAGCGACCCGTCGGTCACAATGAGGAAGTTTAACCCGGGATGCTCCAGCGCATGGATGCGGTGAACACCCACCCAGGCCGTATCACCCGGCAAAAGTGGGTATCGGCTGGTCTGCTCCGGCGAACGCGTCACATCCACCAGGATCGACCGGCTGCCAAAACCCACCGGCGGCGAGATCGGTCGCACCCCCGGGATAGCCGGCAGCCGTAGACGCAGCCGCTCGAAGGCTCCACCAAAGGACAGCTCTTCGACTTCTCCTTGCCCCAACATCGGGCAGTCCAATTCATCCGCTCGCGGGGAAAGCGCCACGTCCTCCGGGCGGAAGAGCACCTGCACCCGCCGGTCGCTGGTATTGGTTTGGATTTCAAAATCCAGGGTGAATTTGACCGGGCCGACCTGGACATCCTGATCTTGGGCGGTTCCCAGCAGCAGGTTCGCCGTGCCTAGAAAAGAAGCTACAAACTCGGTCTTGGGCCGCTGATACAACTCATCGGGAGTGCCCACCTCCAGCAAGCGGCCAAAGCTCATCACCCCGATGCGATCCGCCAGGTCGAAGGCTTCTTCCTGATCGTGGGTCACCAGGATCGTGGCAATACTCAGCCGGCGTTGAATGGCCTTCAGGCTGCGGCGCAGCTCGATGCGGATCTTGGCATCCAGTGCGCCTAATGGCTCGTCCAACAGCAGCACGTCCGGCTGGTAGGCCAGGGCGCGTGCCAATGCCACGCGTTGCTGCTGCCCGCCGGAGAGCTGGCGCGGCATCCGCTCCCCCAGGCCGGAGAGGCCAACCAGCTCGAGCAGCTCGTCACGCCGCCGCCGCCGTTCGGTTTTATCCACTTTGCGGATTCCCAGGCCAAACTCAATGTTTTCCGCAACAGTCATATACTGGAACAGGGCATAGTTTTGAAAGACAAAGCCCACTTTGCGCTGCTGAGTGGGAATATAGGTCACATCACGCCCATGGAGCAGGACACGCCCGGCATCCACCTCCGTCAGTCCGGCAATCAGGCTCAAAATGGTGGTTTTACCGCTGCCGCTCGATCCCAGCAAAACAAAAAACTCCCCATCGCCCACTTCCAGGGAGACATTATTGACAACCGGGTGGCCTTCGTAGCGCTTGGTCAGCCCTTCCAGGATAATCGACATTTGGTTCCTTCTCCTGTTGGTAAATCGGCCTGGCACTACCTACACAGATGTAACATGACTGAAACCTGCCAGGCACAGGCTTTAGTTTATCAACCGCGAATGACGCCGGCGTGATCAGCCTGTGACAAAATCGTGACAATGACCGGGGATTATTTAACCAGGCGATTCTTCTTCGCGGCCTGCCGGCCGCCTCAGCCCGTAGCCGTAGCCAGAGACTGTCTCAATATAAGTCGGGCGGGTCGGGTCCGGCTCGATCTTGGCGCGCAGCCGCCGCACCAGCTGGCGCAGCATATCCCGGTCGCCCCCACCCGGTCCCCAGATATGATCGATCAGGTCCTGCATTGACAGGATATGCCCGCTGTGCAGGATGAAATACTCCAACAAGCGGCTCTCCAGGGCGGTAAGAGGCGCTGTCTCTCCATTTCCCAATATGACTTCGCGCCGGCTGGGATCGAGGATCAGGTCGCCGCTTTGTAAAATAGCCGGTGAGGTCACCCGGCTCGAACGCCGCAGTAGCGCCTCCACGCGGGCCACCAGCTGGCGCGGGCTGAACGGCTTATGGATGTAGTCATCGGCGCCTGCTTTAAAGCCGTGGATAATATCTTCCTCGTCCTCCCGCACGGTGAGCAGAATGATCGGTACATCCGAGACCTCCCGGATACGCTGGCACAGCGTAAAACCGTCCAGTGCCGGCACCGCCTTGGGCAGATTCACATCCAGGATGACGATATCGGGCTGCTCATCCGACCAACGCTGCAATGCGCTGGCGCCGTCCTGTGCCTGGATCACCTGAAAACCCTCCCGGCGCAAGGTGAAGGCCACCAGGTCAGCCAGCACGCGGTCATCATCCACTACCAGGGCTTTCATGGTGTCACTTCCCCCGTTGCCTCTGTCGCCAAATATATCACCAGGCTGAACCAGAACTCTGCCCCGCCTTCCATACGGTTGCTCGCCCCCACCTGCCCGCCTTGCGCCTCCACAATCGCTTTAACAACCGAGAGGCCCAGGCCTGTCCCTGATTCCCCCGCTTTTCCCTTCGCCGGCAAGTGATCAAATCGCTGGAAAACTTCCCCCTGGCGCCCGGCAGGGATTCCCGGCCCCTGGTCAGCCACACTGACGATGATTCGATCATCTCTTTGGGCCGCAGCGAGGCGAATCGTTCCGCCGCTCGGATTCCACTTGATGGCATTCGAAATCAGGTTCACCAGCACCTGGACGGTGCGGCGCGGATCGGCCTGCACTTCCGGCATCCCATCATGCGCCTCCACTTCGATGCGCTGTCCGTATTTATTCGCCAGTGGCTCCATGGTCTGCACCGCTTCCGCCAGGATATCGGAGATATCCACGGCTCTCGGGTACACCCGGAAGCGACCGGTCTCGATGCTGGCGCCTTCCAGTAAGTTGTCGATCAAGGTCTGCAGGCTCAACACCCCAAGGTGGACGGAATCCAGCAGTTCGGAAAGCTCCTCCGGTTTCAGCTCAGGCAGCTCGTCCAGCAGCAGCTCAATCGATGCCGCCAGGGCCGAGAGCGGGGTGCGGAACTCGTGGGCAATGTTTGCCAGAAATTCACCCAGCAGCCGGCGAATAGTCTCCTCGTCACTGATATCCCGCAGCAGTAATACCGTGCTGGCTTTACTGGCTTCTGGGGGTGCCTGGCTTGCCACACCAACGGCCAGTGTAGCCTGCCGGCCATCCGCCAGGCGCACCAAGATCTTTTGCCGGCCGCCGGGGGGTGGAAGACTCTGGCTGAAATCGGCAGCCTCATCTGCTATCGGGAAAATATCATCCAGGTCCCGGCCCAGCACCTGGTCGGCTCTCCAGCCGGTGATCCGTTCAGCGCCCTGGCTGAAGAATGTGATCCGTCCGCGCCGGTCGGCGGTGACGATTCCCTCCACCACTACCTCCAACAGGTACTGCCCCCAGGCTTTTTCCTGCTGCAGCTGGCGCAGAGAGCCCTGCAGCGTGGTGCGGGCCGCTTCCAGCGCAAAGGCTACCCGCCGCAGCTCGGCCACCCTCGAAGTGGGCGTGATTGGCGTAGCCAGGTCGCCCTTACGCAGCCGGTCTGCTGCCTCACGCAAGCGTTCCAGCGGCCGGATGATCTGCCTGGCGCCGAAATAGCCGATCACCGACCCGAGCAAGATCACCAGCAGCATGACGGCTCCCAACAGCCTGCTTAGCTCCTGTTGAGCGCTATCGATTTCGGCAGTCGGGAAAAAGAACATGCTATCCAACCCCCTCTCCGAATCGTCTTGTTTGAAGTAAAAATAATCCGCTCCCTGGTCCTCAAAACGTTCGGTGTTGTTAAAGATACCCGCCTCAAGCTGAAGCGCCTGCAGGGATTGTTCCAGCTCTATGTTGTTCTCCCCATCCTGCCGAAAGCTGGTTGCCAGCAGTTGCCCCCCGGAGAACAGCGCTGTCTCTACACCAACCCATTCCCTCAATTTTTGGGCGTAGGTATCATTTATCTTCTGCCCGGCTACCAGCTGTAAAGGAACGGATGCCCCTTGCACAGGCTGTGAGGCAATCAGCCAGGCAGCCTTGCCGCCGCTCTCAGTAGCCACAACAAAACCCGTTTCTGACGACTGTTCGCATGCCAGGTTGTCCGCTTCATCACCCGCCTGGGCGACTGGTTGCGAATCATCACTGCAAAGCAGTACCAGGTCTAATCCAGAGCCGCTTTGCACCTGGGCCAGGTATTGATCCAGCGCTTCGCTGTCCCCTGCTTCCGCCAGGGTCAGCAGAGTAGGGCGTTGGGCCAGCAGCAGAGCCAGGTTTTCCAGATCCTGGTGCTGCTCGGAGATCAACGCCTGGCTCGTCTGCCCGGCCTGGTTGAGCCGCTCGCCCACCTGCCAGGCAAACTGACGCCGGATCACCAGCAGGCTGGGGACGGCAATCGCCAGTGCAACCAGGATGATTAATCCCACCTGCGACGCCGCCATCAATACAGGAAGGCTATTTCGCTTCGACGCCAGTTGCTTGACCACTCGCCAGTTATTCACGCATAGATTTTAACCGATTGGGAGGCAATTGAGACCCGGTCGGGGAATCAAATAGCCCGTGGATTTCGCTTTCGTCCTGTCCACGGGCTACCTGAAATCGGGTAGTCTGCCGGCTACTGATCCAGTCGCTGCACCTGGGTAAGCAGCCTGGTGAAGATGCCTTCCTTGCCGAAGAAATTCGGCGTTGCTTCAGCCCAGCCGCCGAAGTAATCGATGCTGAACTGATCTTCCACGGCTGGATACTGGCCGGCAGTTGCCTCAGCCACTGCCGGGTCGACCGAGCGCAGGCCATACTTCGCAAATACTTCTTGCGCTTCACGGGTGAACAGGAAGTTCACAAAAGCCTCCGCCACTTCCCGCGTGCCGTGCTTATCGACATAAGTATCGATTAACGCAACGGGGTTCTCAATCAGGATCGTCGAGCGCGGGATCACCAGGTCGTACGACTGTCCGCTTTGCTGCCCGACCAGCACCTCATTCTCATAGGTGATCGCCACATCCCCGATGCCTTTTTCGAAGTTGGTAATGCTTTCACGCGCCCCTTTATCCATCACGGTCACATTGTTGAGCACGGACAGCAGGAATTCCTGGGCAGCCGCGTCATCATCGGCCGCAACGCCATCGATAAAGCCGCGTTTCGCCGCGCCATATAGCGCCAGGATATTCCACATCGCCCCACCGCTGGTCTTCGGGTTGGGGGTCAGGATTTCCAATCCAGGTTTGCCCAGGTCGGCCCAATCCTTGATCCCTTCCGGATTGCCTGGGCGAACGGCGAAGGACACAATCGAATCGCTGACCATGCCCTGGTAGGTATTCTCTTTCCAATCGTGGGTGATCAGACCGGCATTTTCGATGCGGTTGATATCCGCTTCCAGGGATAACGCAGCCACATCTGCCTCGAAACCTTCCAGGATCGCCCGCGACTGCGCGCCGGAGCCCAGGTAAGACTCTTCAAAAATCACATCCTGCCCGGTCTGATCTTTCCATTGCTTTTGAAATATCGGGATCAGCTCCTGGTAAGCTTCCCGCGGCGTAGTATACGCCCCCAGGATGAGCTTGACCGGCTCGCCGCTCTCGTTTTCCGCTGCCGTCGTGCCCGCGCTAGAGCCTCCACAGCCTGTCAATATACCGACCAACAGACCACTCATGATCAGCAATAGCAAGTTCGCATAAGGTTTTTTCATTGTTTAACCTCTCTTGGTTGTCCTATTGATATCGATTTCACCCGCCGTGTAACCGCCTTTACCGGAACCGGTCTGGCAGAGTTTTATTTAGTATAACGAAGGCTGGTGACAAACCGGGTGACGAACCTGTTACAAGCTTGTGATAAAACCAAAAAAGAACCGGGCCGGCATTCTTGCTGCCGACCCGGTTCTTCACACCGCGTTCCGTTACCAGTAAATCAACCGATAAGCAAATTAGGGGAGAAGAACCTGGTTGATGATGTGGATTACACCGTTGCTGGCATTGATATTGGCAGTCGTAACCTTGGCGTTAGCAGTTAGGCTGCTGTTATCTATGATGTAGACTGAGTTGGACATAAAGCTAGAGTTAGTGTAATCACTGTTCAGCATTTCAATCGACTTGGCCGGCAGCAAGCTCTGCGACAGCCGGCGGCCTTCGGTTACATGGTAAGCCAGGATGTTCGCCAGCCCAGGCACCGAAGCTACGTTGGCGGGAGTGATCCCCAGGGCAGCAAAAGCCGCATCAGTCGGGGCAAAGACGGTGTACTGCCCCTTGCCATCGAACATCTCATCAAGATTTGCTGCCTGCAGTGCTGCAATCAAAGTGCTGAATTCACCCGTCTGGGCATTGACTGCCTGGGCAATATCCAAAATGGTGGGCTCTGATTTATTCTGAGCCTGGGCAGCACCTGGAGCAAAGGCTGCCGCCAGTAGTGCGATCACGAATACCGAGAGCACGAGCCGAATTGCATTAGTGAGTTTCATTAGCTATCTCCTTATTTATCAGTAATTGGTGTATGTTGTATGTTCAATGAGTTTATAATAGCATAACTTACACATTTTTGTCAATATATTGAACATTAATAGTTTAATATAGTTATACAATATATGTACAATTACCTTTCACCTTAGCCAGAAGGCACATAAGTCGGGCATTGGACAATGAACAGAATCTGCATATGGAATGCAGACTCTATAGCTTGACAACACTACACATCTACATACAATCAATTCACACAACCTGTCTTCCACCTGGATAGATTGCCTCTGGAAGTGGAAGAGATACTTCTATCGATTAGATTGAGATGGATATAGATCAGATCATCCGCAGCTGGCGAAAAACCATCGCCCTGATCGTCACACCCGAAGGCAAGCTGGTGGTGCGAGCTCCTCAACGCGCTACGAAAGCCCAAATCCAACAGGCGATCGATCACCATGCCGCCTGGATCCAGGCGAAACAGCAGGAGGCGCTCCTGCAGCTTGCCCGAAGACCCGCACTGAAATACCAGGATGGAGAAAAATTCTGGTACCTGGGCGAGCGTTACCCCCTAAAGATCTCCCCCACCGCAAAAAAGCCCCTGTCCTTCTCCGGCGAATTTGTACTGGCTCAGGCCGCCCTGCCTAAAGCGGCTGCGGTCTTTACCGCCTGGTACCAGGAGCACGCCCGCAAGCTGATTGCCCCACGCGTGATGCTGTATGCCCAGCAGTTCGGCTTCCAGGTGGCCCGCATCCGTATCGGATCCGCTCGCACCCGCTGGGGCTCGTGCAGCAGCCGCGGTACCCTCAGCTTTACCTGGCGGTTGGTGATGGCGCCGCTGCCGGTCATCGACTACGTCATTCTCCACGAATTGGCCCACCTCGAGCACCACAACCACTCGCAGGCATTCTGGGGGCGCGTCGCCGAGCTCGACCCGGAGTACAAGCTGCACCGCGCCTGGTTGAAGCAGCACGCCGCGCAGCTCATTATTCCCGAGTAAGAATCTTACGGGTTACTGTGACCAACTGGTCGGCTGGCGCTCCCAACGGTGCGGGTGCAGCCGGCTGTGCAGCGCCTCGGGCAGTGGCCCGGCATCGCTGCAAGCAATATTTGCCCGCACGTGGCTTTCCTTGCGCATCCCGGGGATGATCGTGCTTACGGCTGGCTCATTCAGTATAAAGCGCATCGCCATCTCGGGCATGCTCATACCTGCCGGGATGAGCGGTCGCAGCGCTTCGGCATGCTCAACGCTAGATTTCAGATTCTCCGGCACAAAGTACGAATTGCGCCAGTCCCCTTCCGGCCAGCGGCTTTCCAGGGTCAGATTGCCGGTCAGGCTGCCCTCATCAAAAGGTACCCGCGCGATCACCGCCACGTCCATCTCCCGGCAGGCCGGAAAGAGCTCATCTTCCGGGTTTTGGTCGAAGATATTGTAAATCACCTGCACGGCATCGATCAGACCGGAGCGCACCGCAGCCACGCCGTTCCAGGGTTCCCAGCGATTGATACTGATTCCGACTGCCTGGACCAATCCCTGAGCGCGCAGGTCATCCAGCTTATGCACCCAGCTATCGTCCGCCAGCCAGCCATCCTCCCAGGTGTGAAACTGGATCAGGTCGATAGGGGCATCCCCCAGGTTTTTGACGCTGCGCTGCACGTATTCCTCTATGTATTCGGGCGGAAAACAGTCATCCAGCGAAAATTCCCGGCGGCTGGGCCATTTGCGATTTTTCGGTGGGATCTTGGTTGCCGTATACAGGCGCACGCCAGGGTTTCGGCGCAGCAGCTCTGCCAGCAGCCCTTCACTTTTGCCAGCCCCGTATGCCCAGGCCGTGTCGTAAAAATTGCATCCCAAATCCACCGCTAGCTGCAGCGAGGCCAGCGACTCAGCATCATCCGAGTCCTTCCAATCGCCCATCCCCCACATACCGTAACCGACATCACTGACCTGCCAGCCTGTGCGCCCAAAGCGGCGAAATTTCATGGTTCACACTCCTTGTTTAATTTTTGTTATTGATGTCTTGCTTTTTCCCAGTCTCGCCAGGACCGGCCTGATCGGCGGACTGGCATTTCCAGGCAAATCGTCTAACGGAAAATATCCCCAGCGGCTGTGCTCGTCCTTCCCCATCAGGATTTCTCCGCTTACACCCAGCGCAAGATATACAGCGGTCACATTGTATACCTGGTTGCCATCCGGGTAACGGTAAAACAACTCGGGACCTGAAAAAACATCCAGTAAATAGAGGGCCTGAATCGTCAAGCCGGTCTCTTCAAAGGTTTCACGCCGGGCGGTCTCTTCCAGGCTCTCTCCCGGTTCCATTGCCCCGCCAGGAATCCCCCAGCAGCTGTTATCGGTCCGGAGCAGCATCAACAGCTCATTCTGGTGGTTGACAATCAAAACCGCCGCGCCAACCATAATGAGAGGCGCATTCCCGATCTGCTTCCTTAACTCATGCATATAACTCATTTATTGACCCAGGTAGTTACCTTCATAGGATACTCGAAAATCCAAATATTTGCTAATTTCCACGTTCTCCCGATGAAAATTATTAACCTAAATGCATTTCTCACCATAACTCAGCAAGTTAAATCAGCGCAGGGTAAGGGTTTGGGAAAATTACAAACTTTTAATTTGATATGCAAAAATACTGGACTAGAATGTTGGATATTCTGAAGGTTTCAGTGAAAGGAGATTTGAGATGGAAACCAATCGTTGGCAAAGAGCCTTATGGGTAGTACTGGTAGCTGCATTGATGCTTGCCCTGGTCACTGGTGGAGCTTTCGCAAAAGGTAAACCTCCTAAAAAGCTCACCCCCCCGATATTTCAGCCAAATCCTCAAGGCGGTCCCGCTCAGCCGGTGACCCCGGGAGGCCGGCCGCTGTACGCCACATTGACCGGACTTGCAGAGGTTCCCGGCCCTGGCGACCCGGATGGCAGCGGGACTGCTAAGCTGCGGTTAAATCAAGGTCAGGGTACCATTTGCTTTGAAATCACGGCAACGGATATCATCACCCCGACCGCCGCGCATATCCATGTGGGTATGGTCGCAATCAGCGGTCCGGTGGTAGTCACCCTATCCGCCCCAGTAAATGGCATCGCGATTGGGTGTACCACCGCCAGCAAAGACCTGATCAAAGCGATCCGCCAGTCTCCAGGAGAATACTATGTAAATGTCCACACTTCGGACTATCCTGCAGGCGCCTTGCGGGGGCAGCTCTCCAAGCGTTAATCCCCCCAGAAAGTGAAAAAAAATCGGACGGTTGTGCAAACTGTCCGATTTTTTTATTGGCTGTCTACCTTCAGCCTTTGCTCAGCCAGGGCAACATACCCGGCGTCGATCTCGTATCCTACAAAATGCCTGCTGCTCCGCAAGGCAGCCAGGGCAGTCTGCCCGCTGCCCATAAATGGATCAAGCACTATTTCACCCCGGTAGGTATACAGCTCGATCAGCCGACGGGGCAGCTCGACAGGGAACGGGGCCGGGTGACCCACCTTGCGGGCCGGTTCTGCCGGGAATGTCCACATGCTTTTACTGAGCTCCAGGAACTCATCCCGGGTGATGGTAGCCTCTCTGCCTTGCGGATTCTCCCGCCGGTATGTATCCTTGGAATACACCAGGATGTACTCATGCACATCCCGCAGAGTCGGGTTAGCGGGCGAGCGCCAGCTGCCCCAGGCAGTGGAACCGCTGGAGCTGGCCGCCTTGTTCCAGATGATCTCGCCGCGCATTAAGAATCCCAGGGCGGCCATCTGATCCATGATCAGAGAATGCAGCGGGATGTAAGGTTTGCGGCCCAGGTTGGCCACGTTGATGCACGCCCGCCCGCCAGGCACCAGCACCCGCTGCACCTCTGCCCATACCCGCTGCAAGAGCGCCAAGTAAGCTTCCAGAGTCAGGTCCTGGTCATACTCCTTGCCAACATTATAGGGCGGCGAGGTAACCATCAGGTGCACGCTGCAATCCGGCAACCCGGCCATGTCTTCCGACGAAGCGCAATGCACTTTATCCAGCATGTCTTCTGGGACAGGATTCTCAACAAATTGGCCGGCATTCTCCTTTGGCTGGCCCTGATAAATCTGCCCGGCATAAAACTGGCTGGAATCGTGGCTGATTCGGCCGGGTGAACCGAAAGCACTGGTCGTCGTGCTGTTTTGTGAGCGTTTAGGGCGAGGCATTTTGGGTAGTCCGGGGGAATGCAGTCAGGCTCGAATCAGGGCGGCCCGCTTACGGAGATCAGGTCATGGATTTGATCAAAGGTCAACGGCCCGATCCCATCAACTTCTTGAATTTCCTCAATAGTGGAAAATCTCCCGTGCGCGGTACGGTAGGTAATAATTGCCTGGGCAGTTATCTCTCCAATCCCGGGCAGGCTTTCCAACTCCGCCTGGGTAGCCGTATTGATATTGATGCGTTCGCCAGGGAGCGCCGTGCCCGCGATGTCTGGTGCACGCACAGGTAGCCCGGCAGTTTGAGCCGAAGGCACGTAAACGTATTCGCCATCGCTCAGAAAAGCCGCCAGGTTCAGGGAATTCGGGTCGGCGCCAGCTGCCAAACCTCCGGCAGCCTGCACGGCATCCGTGACGCGACTCCCGGCGGGCAGGCTATACAACCCGGCTAGCTTCACACCGCCGGCAACCTGCACCAGGATGGGAGCGGCCGTGGGCGGCGGCCTCAGCTTCACCGGCTGGCCGCGCGGCTGCTGAACTGTCAGGAACAGCAAACCCGCTGCCAAAAAACTGCCGATGATTGCCAGGGCAACCGCCCACCAGGTCTTCATTCCATCGATTCAAGCTCTTCATCCGGACAGTCCTCGCCCAGGCACAGGCTTAGCCCCAGGCGCTGCCGGCTGCCATCTACATGCAGGATGCGCACTTCCACTTCTTCCCCTTCGTAAAGTCTTACCGCCGGATTCGGCCGGCCATCCGGCCCGTTCATCTCGGAGATGTGAATCAAGCCGTCCAACCCTTCTTCCAGGCGGGCGAATGCGCCAAACGGGACCACGCTGGTGACCAGCGCCTGGACGACCTGCCCGGGGGAATAGCGCTCTTCCGCAGTCGCCCAGGGGTTGGGGTTCATCCGCTTCAGGCTTAGAGCGACCCGCGCCCGCATTCGATCAACCTGGATGACATACACCTTCAGTTTTTGGCCGATAGATACCGCATCGGTTGGGTGATTCACCCTTCCCCAAGAAATCTCCGATACGTGCACCAGACCTTCAACACCTCCCAGGTCAACGAATACACCAAAATCCGTGATGTTCGTCACCGTCCCAAAGGTCGAATCTCCGGGCTGGAGGGTTTCCAACAGGTCATTGCGCACCCCCTGCCGGGCAAGGGCAGCGCGCTCCGAGAATACGACCCGTCCCCGCTCATGGTCGCACTCAATTATTTTCAACCGGATTGGCTGTTCCAGGTATTTTTTCAGGCAAGCATCCATCTTAACCGGGTCGCTCTGCACTTCGACCAGGTGCGATATCGGCACGAATCCTTGCAAG
Organism: Anaerolineae bacterium; assembly: GCA_041301395.1. Lineage (GTDB taxonomy): Bacteria > Chloroflexota > Anaerolineae > Anaerolineales > UBA4823 > CTSoil-045. The sequence goes on along the minus strand of JBFYSP010000199.1, from coordinate 16,197 downwards.
CCCGATCCCCCTACCAACAGGCCCCCCCGGTTATAGCCAGTCACCTGCATGCAGACGATTCGATCCTGTTCATACAGCTCGCCGGCCAGGTGCCAATCGATCGGGGATGACTCAACAGACTGGCGTGCGGCTGGAGGCCGAGCCCCCTGCATATTACTCGCTGGGTGCTTTTCAGTTGCTGGAATAAACCGTTCTTCCTCCGCCAGGACAGACTCCCACCAAGACTCATCCATCGGAGGTACATCTTCTTGAAACTCTTGTTGTCGGACTTTATTTACCATTAAGTCCACCTTTGATGATTATGACATGATTGTGTGATTTTCGGTTTCGAGCACAGTCAAGTTATCTTGCCTGGCCTGTTGTTCCATCTCGCCGATTGCCTGCGCTACAGCCTCGATGGCGACACGCTGCTTCCGGTACAGGTCGGCTTCCGACATCGCCAACCGCAGCGCAATTTCACGGACTCTCCTGCCCTCCAGGAATTTCATATCCAATATATTATATAGTATCCATTCTCCTGTAAAGCGTCTCTCACCCTCCGGGCGTACTTTCTCGATCGCCTGGCGCAGGATCGATCGCAGCGCATTGGCCGGGGTTTCTTGATTCTTCTCGATCGATTGGCGCACCACCTGCAGCTCCAGCAGCGGGCTTTCGGTGAGTTTTGGGCCCCCCCAATAGTGAGTCAGTGCGTCCTTAACCCAGGCGACTAGATCTTGCTCCTCAAATGGCGCCAGCGGAGTCAGCAAGATTTCCGTGCCATCATATCGCGCCGCGGCGCGTAAGCGCTGGATTTTTTCCATTTCAGGAGTTAACGCTTCCAATGTGCTGAAGAGCTGCTCCTGCCGGCGCCGGTCGGTGAGCGCCAACGCAGCGCGTGCAGACAGGATGGACAATGCCTCATACTGCTCTATATCCAGGGTTTGCTCCGGGCGTTGCATCACCCCAAGCAATCCCAATAGCACCTCGCTCTCCTCCTCCTGATCAAACAGCGGCACCAGCCAGTAATTGTTCCAGGCAAACAATTCGTCGTTGTGCCCGTTCCGACTGACCACTCTTAACAATGTGGCAGGCAGGTTTTCATCATCCAGTTGTGGGTCACCTCCTATGGTCACAAAAAGCTCAAGCCCCGATGTGTTCAGGGTTGATATAAAGGCATGTGGCACCTGCACGCGATCACAGGCTGCCGCCAGGATCGCTTCCAAAAACTGGCGCAAGTCCCCGGAAGTCAACAGGCGTTCCTCCAAGCCCTGGATGCGGTCCAGGTCTTTCTGGTCTCTACCAAACAACCAGCGCTCCATGCCAGGCACGATGAGCGTAATCAGGTGTTCCAGGAGCAGTATCGACCCAACCATCACGACCGGGAGGATGGCCGAGGTGTCCACACCCATCCTGCGGCCGAGCCGGCTGAGCAGGGTGGTCAGTGCCAAAACCGTGATGGCCGTGACCGGGCCGCGTAATATCCACTTGAACAACCTGCGCTTTACCACCCGGTCCGGCCAGGAAACGCCAAAGAAAGCCACTGCATAAGCCATCAACACCAACAAAACGGAAGTCAACAGGTTACTGATCGTGACAATCATCCAGAACAGAAGGGCATTCTCGTTGGCAATCCCCGAGCCAAAAAGCAGATAAGGGAAGGAGCCTAAAGCCGGCGCCAGCGCGCCGGCAATCAGGTACTGCATACGCCTGCGGCTGGTGGCAGCCGTGGTGCGCTTGTAAGCCCGCCAAAAATTCATCCAGGCGATCACCATCGCCAGGATATACAGGGCGGTAAAGAGCCAGGTCAGCCAGGTGCGCTGCAGGTGCGGCAGGGCTCCATTTTGCTGAACCAGCGGCCCGACCAACAGATTGATCGGTAGCGCGATCAAAAATAGAAAAGCAATGAGATAAGCAAGCCGGACCGCGATACGCCGCCGGCCGCGCGATGGCCTTCCGGTTGTCGCCAGGACTGCATCCGAAAGATGAAGGTAAGCCGCCGGCAGGAAAACAATCCCCAGCCATTGAATCTTGAGCCAGAACTCCAACGCGCCCGGCTGGGTGGATACCGAGCTCATCGCATCCCCCACGAACACAATCACCACACAGATCATGATGATGGCGAAGGAGCGGGCCACCCGGTCGCGCAGATTAAAGGTCAGCGCATAAATCAGCAGCGAAAACGCCGTGATTGCAATCCCAGCCGTAAGCAGCTGGTTAATTGCCTGAAGAACGGGCAAGATCAGATCGGAAACCATACCGTTAAGCGTTCACCTTACCACAGCCATCTCATCCCTGCGCCTACCCTCCCCTATCGCAAGCTCTTAGCAAAAAACAGACCAATATCCCGGTTGGCAAAATACCGGTCATTATAGCCGCAGAACTCAAAACCCAGTTTCTGCGCCAGGCGGATCGCCGGATGATTCTTTGGCTGGGTTTCCAGGACCAGGTTACGGCTTTCATGAGCCAGGCCCCATTCCTGTGCAGCCAGGACCAGGGCGCTACCGATGCCCTGGCGGCGCTGGCGGCGCTTGACTGCCAGGTCGGTTACCCAGGTTGTGAGCGGCGCCATGTTCAGATGCACGCCAATGTAACCAATCACTTCATCTTCCAGCACACCCACCAGCAAACCATGGTACTCAGTCCAATCGACCAGCAACGCTCGCGGGGAGCGCGGGTACTCGACGCGCACGGAGCGCGGCAGGCGGATCTCGCGAAAACCAATCAGGATCTGCCCTTCGTCTTGCTGCTGCAGCTCCATCTGCCAGACAAAATCCGTCATGTAATTATGATCCAGCTCGATTAGGATCGGGATGTCGGTCGCTACAGCAGGTCGGATTTCAATTTCAGGCATCTCTGATTATCCTTTATTGTTCTGGGGTGGTAAATGGGGAGACCGACACCCGTACCTGCACCACACAAGGTGGCGCCAATCGCGCCTGGTTATCCACCACAACCAGGCCCAATTGATATTCTCCGGGAATCAGCCGGCGGGTATCCCAATCGCCCAGCTTGCCCCCTTGCACAGGACGGTTTCCAGCCTGCAATGTCTGCCAGACAAGCTCATCGGGGCGCTTCAACTCTATTTTGTAGAATCCAAAATTGGGGATATCGGCGGTTCCCAGAATTTCCACTACCCCGTTGATTTCCTGGCCGCTCCCCGGGCTGTTAATCTCGATTTGCCCAGGTACGCAGCCACTGGTAGCAAACTCGGCTTCAGCTGGAGCGGCGACACCCTGCGGTGTTCCATCAACTGTGGGAACATCAGCCGGCAGAGTGGTTGTGGCGGTTGCTAAAAGGTTGAGCGTAGGCGTAGGTAGCGGGGTCGCCCCGGGCACCGCAGGGGCAACAAAGGATACCAGTACAAACTCAGAAACAGCCATAGTCAGCAACAAAACCAATATCACCGCAGCCTGGTTCAACCGCGTTTGAGCATTATCCCTTTCCAGGCCAAACCCTGCTTCACGCAGCTCTTGCCAGGACAGGATAAATTTCCGGATGTAAATCAATCCCCCTAAACCCAGAAGTAAATATATCCACAACTCAAAGGCGCGAAAAAAGCTAAGCGCTTCCTCCATGCCACTCCCAGGTAGGGGCACTCCTTACACCATATCAGATTTCAACCGGCTCACAAGACTTCCAACCGGCAACTTCCCGCAGCGCCTTCAAGCCATTACAGGCTGCGAAGTACGCCGCGGATTAAAGACTCCAGTTGTGGGACGATTTTATCGCCAGCCTGCAACACTTCTTCATGGGTGGTTAAGGTATTGCCATCCAGGTTAGCTTTATTACTGATCCCGGAAAAACCCAATACGCGCATTCCGCCATGACGGGCCACAGTGACTTCGGGTACGGTCGACATCCCAACTGCATCCACACCGATGCCGCGCAAAAAACGCAGGTCAGCCGGCGTCTCAAAGGACGGCCCGGCCAATCCGGCGTAGACGCCTTCGTAAAGGGTAATACCCGCATCGGATGCAGTCCGGCGCGCCAGGTCACACAGCTCACGATCGTAAGCCTGCCCCATGTCAGGAAAGCGCGGCCCAAACTCGTCCAGATTAGGTCCGCGCAGCGGGCTTAGGCCGGCAATACCCAGCAGGTTCAGGTGATCAACAATCAACATCACCATGCCCGGCTCGAAACCAGGATTTACGCCCCCGGCAGCGTTGGTAACCACCAGGATTTCAATCCCCAACCGCTGCATCACCCGCACGGACAAAGTCACCTCAGCCATGCTGTACCCTTCGTAGTAATGCACGCGTCCTTGCATCACCAGCATCTTCTGGCCTTCCAACTGTCCGATCACCAGCCGGCCTTCATGTCCAATAACAGTCGAAACCGGCCAGGAAGGAATCTCCCGGTAGGGTATGGTCGTGCCTCCCTCAACCGCGGCAGCCAGTCCGCCCAGACCAGAGCCCAGGATTAAACCGACCCGCGGCACGAACGGCAGTCGCCCCCGTACCGTGGCAGCAATCTGTTCAATTTCCGTGTAAGAAAAGTATTCAGCCATTGCAATAAATTATAACATGCGCCTATTTTTTAAGATTAACCACGGCCTCCGGTTGCAGAACCTCGGCAAAAGCCAGAATAGCCCGATCAACCGCCTGGTCATCGATCCAGTAATGGGTCACCAGCCGGAAACGATTGCTGCCGGCGATTCCCACCCGCACACCACGTAACTCCAGCTGCTCCACAACATACTTTTGTAAGCTACCTTGCCGCCCGGCGGATAAAACCGTTTCCTCCAGGTTATCTGGCGCCAACGTAAAGAATACCATATTCGAATAAGGTGTGCCCGGATCGAGCAGAATCCCGGGAATCTGCGACAAGCCTGACGCCAATCGCCAGGCGCGGGCGTGGTCCTCCACCAACCTGCCTGTCATATGCTCCAACGCCACAACCCCGGCGGCTGCAAGCACACCGGCCTGGCGCATTCCCCCGCCAAGCTGCTTACGGATGCGGTGTGCACGATCGATAAAACTGCGCGAGCCGCACAGCACCGAGCCGACTGGGGCGCACAATCCCTTGCTCAGGCAAAAAGTTACCGAATCGGCCGGTCCTGCCAGCTCACGGGCGCTCCGGCCGGTAGCTGCAGCAGCATTGAATATCCGGGCGCCATCCAGATGCAGCTGCAGCCCGTAGCGCGCGGCCAGCTCACCCACCTGGGTGGTGTACTCAACGTCTAGCGCCACACCGCCACAGCGATTATGTGTGTTTTCCAGGCACACCAGGCGCGTCGGCGGGCAGTGTGCATCATCTGCCCGGATAGCGCGGCGGATATCTTCCAGATCAAGCGTGCCGTCCGGCTGATTGGGAATCTGGCAGGAGTGAACACCTCCCAGGGCCGATATGCCTCCGGCCTCGAATAGATAGGTGTGCGATTGTTTCCCCAGAATCACTTCATCGCCGCGCCCGCAGTGAGCCAGCACAGCTGCCAGGTTGCCCATCGTCCCGGAGGCTACGAACAGCCCGGCTTCCTTCCCCAGCATTTCCGCCGCCAGTTCCTGCAGGCGATTTACCGTGGGATCTTCTCCATAGACATCATCCCCAACGGCCGCGCTGGCCATTGCCTGGCGCATTTCTGGCGTCGGGTAGGAAACCGTATCGGAACGCAGGTCAATGAACTCCATTTTTTACTCCATTCAAGGATTTAGCTGCCGGCCGGGTTTTCTGCCTGGCGCAGGGTTTCCAGTATCTGCAGCAGCTCTGCCGGCAAAGGCGCCTCAAAACTTTGCGGCTGGCTCTCGCCCGGCAGGCGAATGGTGAGCCGCCAGGCATGCAAGAAATGCCGATCAAGCGGCAGGCTGGGTTTGCGCTGCCCGTAAATGGTATCGCCCACTACCGGGCAGCCAACAAAGGCCAGATGCAGCCGGATCTGGTGCGTGCGTCCGGTGACCGGCTTCACTTCCAGCAAACAATGGTTCGCAAATTTCTCTTTGGTGTGATATTCACTGGTCGCCGCACGACCTTTATCAGGCTGCACCACAGCCATACGCTTACGCTGCTTTGTATCACGGCCCACCGAGGCCTCGATCCGTCCAGATGGGGTTGGCGGCGAGCCATCCACCAGCGCCAGGTATATTTTTTCCACTTTTCGCACGCGGAACTGATCTTGCAGCCAGCGATGTGCCACGTCGTTTTTTGCCATTAAGATCAGGCCGGAGGTATCTTTATCCAGGCGGTGCACCACCCCGGGGCGTTTCTCGCCGCCTACGCCTTCCAGGTCTGGCGCGTAGCCGAGAGCTGCATGCACCAGGGTCCCGCTATCGTGGCCGGCTGCCGGATGTACGACCATCCCGGCCGGCTTATTGATCACCATCAGCTGGTCGTTTTCAAAAACGATCTGCAAAGGGATATCTTCTGGCACCAGATTGGAGGGCATGACTGGCGGGATAAGCACCTGGATGGCAGCCGGGCGGTCCAGCATCTGGCCTGCCTTATGGGCAGGCACACCATCCACCAGCACCTGGCCGGCCTTGATCAAGCTTTGCAGCCGGGAGCGCGAAAGATCGGGCAGCCTGCTCACCAGGAATTTATCCAGGCGTTCGGCAGACCGGCCGGCGAACTGCAGTTCTACGACGCGCTCACCCGCCATGGGGCTCCTCGGGAAGCGAAGGCTCCCCGTCTTCAGCCGGCGGGGTCGGAGATGAATTCGGCTTACGCTCTTTCATCCACACCCCAGCAATCATCACCACTACACCCAGTGTGATGCTTGCGTCGGCGACATTCCACACCGCAAACCGGCCTACGGAAATAAAATCGGTTACATAGCCAAATTGAACGCGGTCAATCAGGTTGCCAACTGCCCCACCCAATTCCAACGCCAGCGCCAGGCGCATGGTCCAATCTTCGCGCGGTACCATGGGGAAGTAAACCATAATGCCGAGGCTAACGATAACTGCCAGGATAGCAAATACCGTACCCATCCCCTGGAACATGCCAAAGGAAGCCCCAGTGTTGTGCCAGTGCCAGATGCGCGCATAGGGTTCCAGCCAGGGCCAGGGCGACCACATCTCCAGGTAATCGAGGTTCGAACGCACCAGGAACTTTGTGTATTGATCGAGAAAAACAATAAACCCGGGTAAAAAGTACAGGTATTCAGGGAAATACTTTCTCAAACATTTGCTCCATGAATCGATAGTTAACGTCCCCCCATTGTACCAAAACTCACAGTTTAGCCCCAGGCAGGATGTGATCTAAGGCATCCTGCCCACAAAATCTACCTGGTGGGCGATATACACCAGCTCCCCGTCCTGCACCTGCCGGTGCCGCCGGCCTATCCAGTCATCCAACCGGCCACCCGCCAGCTCCGGACGTCCGGCAAGCGCCTGGTGGACTGTGTGCAGGATGAAATGCAAAAAGTAAGCTTCATCCATGGGGTATCCCTCTTGTCCTGAGAAAACCACCCAATCCGAAGCACCGGCTTGCAATATCTCGGCCCCTGCAGCCTTCAACTGGCCGAAGAGGTGCCGCCCGGCGCGGCTATCCCCGGCAGGCTTGCCTGCTGTCACCCGCTCATCCATCGTGCGGTGGTACAGCTCCTGGATCAATGAATCGAGCTGCGGATCGATCTCCGGCTCAAACACGGTAATGCCGTCAAAATTGATTGTGAAGTAGAATAGCCCACCCGGCCTTAGCAGATGCAGAATTAACGGCAGAGTGGACGGAATATCGACCAGGTCCAGGAAGGCATTGGCAATCAGCAAATCATAGGTACCAGCCGCCTCCACGAACTCGAAAAAGTCGGCCGACAGGAAGCGGATTTCCAACAGGCGCTCATCTGCCTCAATCACCAGGTCGTCGCCGGCATATACCCGGCGGATATCCGGCTGCTGCCTGGCCCAGTTATCCAGTCGCTGCCAGGCAGCCACCATGTTATCCATATCTGCATCCAACGCCGTGTATGCCACGTAATCCAGCAGCCCCCAGTCCCACAGGCGTTCGATCATTGTGCCAATGCCCGCCCCAATCTCCAGCACCTTAAGTGGGCGCTGACGGCTGGATGGCGGCATGTTTTCCTTCAACGAGTGCCAGACGACGCGGTTGAGAGCGCGATCGTCGATGCCTTTTTTGGCCGCCAGGTAGCGGGTGAAGGAGTACGGTTGAGGTAAGCTCATCGGATTCTATCCCTGGTGATTTACTAAATCCTGTAAAAATGAACGGATCGCCTGGCCGGTTTGCTCCCAGGTGGGGTACGCCAGGTAGCGGCGTCGGGCAGCAATCCCCATCCCGGCCAACAACCGGCGATCGTTAAGCAACAGGCGCAGGCAGCCGGCCAGGCTGGTAGCATCCTCCGCAGGCACCAGGAAACCCTCCCGCCCGTGGCTGATGATCTCCCCGGCTGCCCCATCCCTGCCGGCTATGGCCGGCAAGCCAAAGCCCATCCCTTCCAGGTAGACAATCCCAAAACCTTCATAGGAGGACGGGACCGCCAGGACCTGACGCGCTTTCAGGATTTCCGCCATGGTGCTGCCATCCACTTTGCCCATAAATCGCACCCGCCCGGTCAGGCCGGACTGCTGCACGCGCAGCTGCATGGCCTGCGCATAACGCCGGTCGACCTCCAGGCTGCCCACCACCTGCAAGTCCCAATCCTGTGCCGCCAGCCCCTCCAGCGCCGAGAGCAGCACATGCAGCCCTTTGCGCGGGATCAGGTTCCCCAGAAACAGGATGCGCAATGGGCCGGGCTGCTCTGCCCGGGCTTCAATTGCAGAGTCTGAGATATCTGGTTTCAGCCGGTCGCCGGCCGGGTAAGCCACCAGCGACGGCCGGCGAAAACCTCCACTCACCTGCTCGACCACCTGCTGCGTCGTACGGCTGTTATACACAAAACCACCCACACTGTTCAGGTAGCTGACCTCTAACCGGCGGTAAAAAGCATTCTGCCATGCAGGGCGCAGTTCACTGGAGCGCAGGTGGTGCACAATGGATACAATGGGATAACGGGCACCCGGCTTGATGCGGCGATTCATCCAGAGCAGTGAAGGATGATTGAGCTCATCCTGGATCAGAAGGTCCACCTGCAACCCCTCCAGGCGACGGAATAATGCCGCCGAAAAGTTATCCCCCAGGTGGCGGGCATAGTTGCGCCAGGGCAGGCTGATCACATCCACCTGGTCACCCTGGCGGCGCAGGGTTTCGACCAGCATGCGGTCATACAGATACCCGCCGGACACCGTATCCAAGCTGCCATAGATGACCAGACCAATTTTCATTTATCCGGGATGATCAACGCCAGGACGTCCAACATCTACTTGGCCAGCCGGTAAGCCGCCCAGGCAATCTCATTCTCCCACAGCCTGATGGTGACCGCCGCCAGGTTTTCAGCCTGGATTTTCGCCGCCAGCGACAGGCACAGGATGCGGCAAAAATGCTCGATGCTGGGGTTTAGCCCTGCAAACTCCGGGAAGTCGTTAAGCAGCCCATCACGGTAATGCGCCACCAATCCCTCCAGCGCATTTTCGATATCCACAATATCGACCAGATATCCGTGCCGGTCCAGGCTTTCACCTTCTAGCTGCACCTCGACCTGGTAGTGGTGCGCGTGGGGCGTGTTTTCTGCCCCCCAATCCCCGCCTATCAAAAAATGACGAGCAATAAAATCTCGCTTCACGGCTACAGTGTACATGCTTTATCTGTCCTCCATCTTCGGTCCTCCATCGTACTCCAGCAATACCTGGATCGTCTGCTCCGGTCGCTTGTCCAACAATTGGTACGCTTCTGCCGCCCGATCGAATGGGAAAAGCTGTGTCGTCAACCGGCTGGGATGCAAGCGGCGGATCATCTCCCAGGCAACCTGGTATCGGCGCTGCTTGGTCCAGCGCCCACTCAATTCAGGCGCCAACGTACTCACCTGGCTGCTGATCAGGCGCAGGCGGCTGCGGTGAAAATAGCCACCCAGGTCGAGGGAGGCCCGTTTTTTTCCATACCAGGAACCCACCACCACCCGGCCGGCAAAGCCTGCCGCCAGGATGGCGCTGTCCAGTGTCTCTGGGACTCCGCTCAATTCGTAAACCAGGTCGGCTCCTGCAGGCAGATCGACCTCCGCCCAGAGGTTACCTTGCAAGGCTTCCGGGTCCAGGCTGGCATGCGCTCCCAGCTGCAACGACCACTCCCGGCGCAGTGGATAGGGGTCCAGAGTGACCAGGCGGCGCAGCGGAAACCAGCCGAGCAGCGCCGTGGTTAACAGCCCGACAACGCCCTGGCCAAAGACCACCACTTCTTCGCCCAGCAGCGGCCGGCCGTCCATCACCAGGTTCACGGCAGTTTCCATATTTGGGAAAAACACAGCGTCTTGCGGCTGGATACCCATCGGAATTGGCACAAGCGCTTCCGCTTTAGCCAGGAATGCGCTCGCATGCGGATGGAAGGCAAACACACTGCGTCCCAGCCAGACAGGATCGACCTGCGCGCCGATCTCCACTACCCTACCTACCAGGCAATATCCATAAGAAAGCGGGTAGCTGAACTCACCTGCTAAGTCTTGGATGGTTGTATCAACCACCAGGTTTTCGGGAAACTGGCCGCGATAAATCAGCATCTCGGTGCCGGCGCTGATTCCCGATAGCAGCGTCTGTACCAACAGCTCTCCCGGTGCGGGGTGCGCCAGCGGCATCTCCTCCAACCCAACTACACCTGGGGCAGTAAAATAAATCACCTTGCGCTTATCGATCAAATTCGAGCTCTCCCCAGGCAATTATATCTTCCCCCAGCCGCATTGTCTCCAATTCTGGCATACGGGGGAAACCCCGCCCGGCAAACGCCCCGCTCTCGACCACCGGCAGCCCGCCAATGAAACAGGGCGCAATGGTGACCACCGCCTGGTCGGCCAACCCCTGTGCAAGAAAACTGGTGATCACCCCGGCGCCGCCCTCCACCATCAGGCTGCCCACACCGGCTTCGGCCAGTTGGGTCAGCATTGCTGCCAGATCGACTCCCCCACGGCCATCCTGCGGGCAGTCCAGCAGGCGAGCGCCGGCAGCTTCCAGTGCCAGGCGCTTCTGAGGGTCGCCGCGCGAAGTTGTTGCCACCCAGGGTTTTTGTTCGTGTCGCTGCAGCAACCTGCAATTCAACGGCAGGCGCAGCCGGCTGTCTAATATAATTGGGATCGGGTTCGGCCCCTGCACCTCGCGCACGGTCAGCAGCGGGTCGTCCGCCAGCACTGTGCCTATCCCGACCAGGAGTGCATCATGCATTGCTCGCAGCCGGTGAGTCAGCACCCGCGCGTCGGGGCCGCTCAATAAATAGGGTTCACCTCGCCGGTAGGTCAGGCTTCCGTCGAGGCTCTGCGCGTAGCACAGGCTGACCCTGGACCTGCCTGCCGCCGATCTCTGCAGGCGACTCTGGGCCAACCAGGCTTCAATGCGATCCATTCTTGCGTGAATCAGACGGCAAAGAGGGTGCTACCAGGTCCAGCAGGTGGTGCATACGCTGGGCCTTTGTGAAAAGATACTGGTAATTATCGGCATTCACCGTCGACTCCACCGGGACGCGCTCGATGACCTGCACGCCCAACTGCCGCAGGTGGTTGATCTTGAGCGGATTGTTGGTCAGCAGCCGGATCGACTGCACTCCCAGGTCTGCCAGAATCCCAGCCGCCATCGTATAGTCCCGTTCGTCGGCCTGATGGCCTAACAGCAGGTTGGCCTCCACCGTGTCATAACCCTGATCCTGCAGGTTATAAGCCCGCAGCTTGTCTAGCAAACCGATGCCGCGCCCTTCCTGGCGCAGATATACAATCACTCCGCTGCCTGTGGCTGCAATCGCCTGCATGGCATAACGCAGCTGCTCCCCGCAATCGCAGCGCCGCGAGCTGAGCACATCACCGGTAAAACACTCCGAATGCACCCGCGTGAGCACTTCGCTCTGCCCTTGCAGGTCGCCCATCACCAGCGCCAGGTGTTCTTTGTGATCCATATCGCTGGTATACAGGTACAGCTGGAACTCACCCAGATCGGTCGGCAGACGAGCACTTACCCTTCTCACGATCTTATTTTCGTCCATATCACACACTCAACTTCCAGTCTAGATTAACTCTCCTGGCGGCCATCCAGGAACAACAGAACCACCAGAACAACCTCGATGCCCTTGGTGATCCAACCCAGCGTCATCCCCTTATCCCCAATGGCCACCCACGCCAGGATGGTAACCAGTGTATAGACGATAAACCCCCACCTTACGAGCTTATGGTACCTTTGGAACAAGCCAACCGGCAGGAAATACAGCCCCAGGAAGGTCAGATAGCCCAGTGCATTCAACAAGAACATCACATCCGGGAACAAAAGGGATGCGTGGATGGCAGCTGTGGCCAGCGCCAGCAGGATGATCGCAATCTGGATAGGGGTGATCTTGGAATTCATGATTAGCCTCCTGAAAATATAACTTGAGTGGTTAATCCGCCGGCGCTGACGAGACAGACAGGTGCTTTGCCTGGGCTGATAGCCTGGCGCCAATCCCCATGCCCGTCAGTGCGAAGACCAGGTCGCGTGCCCGGATCAGCAGGCTTACACTGATGCCCAGGGCGGGATCCAATCCAATCGACTGCATCGCCAGAACCTGCCCGGCCTCCAAAGCCCCCAGGCCGCCGGGCAGCGGGGTCAAGAATGCCAGGCGCGCCGCTGTTAACGCCAGGATGGTTTGCACGAGAGTCAGTTCCACCCCAAATAGCCGCACCATCAACCAGTATTCGGCGACCATCAGCACCCAGGTCAACCCGGAAGCCAGCCCCAGCCAGGTAATCGTTGCCGGTTTACGCTGCAGCAAGTCGGCTGCCTGCTGCTCGGCCGTAGCCACCGAGGCGGCCAATCGTCTCAGACGAGGCAGCCGTCCGAGCAAGCCAGACAGCGGCATTCGCCCCGCCCAGATTGCCAGCAAGTAGATCACCGGCAGCAGAAGCAATCCCGCCAGCCAGGCAGCCGCGCGCGGGTCTACCGGTCCTCGTCCATCGAATACGCCCGCCCGCAATACGATGACAATGCCCGCCAGTAGAAACGTGAAATTGGAAAGCACTTCAAACAGCTTATCCAGGGCTACGGTAGTCAGTGCCGTCGTCCCGGTAACCTGGTGGCGCCTGTTCAGCCAGAAGACCTGCAGCGGCTCACCGCCAAACTGCTGGCCGGGGGTAAAGTAGCTGATCGAGAAGGCAGACAACCGGTAAGCCGCCAGCCACAAGGCATTCACCCGGCTGCCAAAAGCCCGCAAGGTGATCCAGCTGCGGCTGCCGAACAAAATCACAATCACCACATCCAGCAAAAACAGCCCCAGCAGCCCCAACGGATGGAGCTCACTCAGCAGCTGCCATACCGCATCGAAAGGTACCATCCGCAGCGCCCACCATACCAGGATCGGCAGGGCGGCCAACAATAGCAGAAGACCAGGTTTAGCCAGGCGCTTCATGGGGACTCCCAATCGGCTTACGAGATGCCTGCTTTTCGCCAATCCGGCGGTAGATCAAACCATCCTCCGGCTTCCAGATCGAGTACGGCCCACTGCCCAGCAGCACGATAGCGACATAATCAACCACCATCAGGTACTGCGCCAGGGTCAGCGGCGCTTGATTCTGATGGATCCCAAGGATCAGCAGCCCGATCACCGCTGCAATGCGGCCGACAAAACCAAAGATAACCGCCAGGATCACACCAATTTCCAACAAAAGGATCACAGCCGGGATAGGCATCGACCAGTCCAGGGATTGCAGCCCCTGGAAGAGGGTACCAATCGCCAGCACAGGCAGCGCCAGCCTCAAGGCCAGGGGCAAGCCCACTGTCAGCGCCCGGCTCATCCACGGCGCCAGCACCGCCTGCCGGCGAATAACACCGCTCACCCACAGCCAATCTCGCAGGAAGCCCGCCAGGAACGGCAGAGCAAATAATCCTGCGGCAAACCAAGTACCCGGCGGCGCAAAGACCGGCAAAAGCAGGGCAGCCACCAAGCACATCTGCCCACTGGCCAATACCCGCCGGCTGGTGCTGGGCGGCAGATCATAGACCGGTTTGTTCACTCGTCGCAGAATCCAAATTCCGGCCACAAAGAGATAACGCGCAAAGGCTACCAGCAAATACCAGGCAGGCGCCTGGCCGTACTGTACGATTAGAACCCCCGCCACCAACACACCGTAGCCATCAAAGCTCATCTCCAGGATTTCACCCAGGCGTGTGGCGCGGCCGCTTCTACGGGCCAAATATCCATCCAGGAAATCGGTCAAGTCTGACAGGATGTACAGGCTGCCTGGCATCCAGGCCAGCCAGCCAGGAGGCCAGGGGGAAAACAAAAAGCCCACGCATGCCGATACCAGCACACCGCGCAGCAGGGTCAGCAGGTTGCCCGGCCCCAAGGATGGCAGCAGGGTGCTTTCCCCCAGGCGGTGGTTATGCTTGAGATCGCGTCGGAAGACAGTGATGGGATAAAGTATAGCCGCCGCGGACAGCCCCAGCCAGCGCAGTGCATAGACCGGTTCCCAGGCGGCGCGCAAAATAAGATAACCACCCGTCAGGAAGGCCAGGCAAAATATGACATATGCCCACCAGCGCCGGTGTAAAGCGGAAATATTGGCGGCGTAATCTTGCGATAACAGACCCATATTGGTACGATTCTACCATCCAACGGTCTGGCTGCATTAATTTATGAGAAGAAATTCAAGCTAATTTACCCCCTGGGATAACAACCTCCGCATGCCTTACAGGTCTCGGCGATTGAAGAGCAATACCGCCAGCGACATGATGCCCACCAGGAATAGAACTGCATACAGGATCATGGCGTTGCTGGGGTAAGAGCCGTACGAGAAGGGCGAGACACCCAGCGCTGTCATAATTGGCGACTGCATCTCGTGTGCCGCCCGCTTCCAGAGTGCCTCGCTGGGCAGGAGCAGGCTGGTGATCACACCGATATTTACCGCCGTCTGGCTGGCGCTGCCGCTTTGGATAACCGAGCCAATTTGCTCGATCCAACCACCGATGAAGGCAACTCCGTACAACCCAAACACCAGCACGCCGTTCGCCAGGGTCGAAAGCCGGGTACCCCCCAACAATGACACGCTCAGCAGGATCAGCATGTTCAACCACATCAGGCCCAGGGCAGCCATTGGGTTGGGCGGGACGTACCCCGAGCGCAAGTAAATGTATACCATCACGCCGCCGCCCATCAGCAGCAGGTACAGCGTGATCATCCCTGTAAAACCGACCCATTTGCCCAGCAGGATTTCCCAACGGCGTACCGGCTTGGACACCAGGGTCTGGATGGTACCGGAGTTGATCTCCCCGGAAACAGTGTCCACCGAAGTGAGCACCGTCATCATGACCGTAAGGAAATTAACCACGTACATGCCCGCCATAAGCAAGAAATTAAACATTTCATTAAACTGAAGAATGTTTGGAGACCCAGACTCCCGTTCGGCCTCACGCAGGATGAAATGGAATCCCAGGCCGAAGACCAGCAGGAAAGCCAACCCCAGCACCAATCCTGCCAGCAGGATCTTACGGCGGGAAGCTTCACGGAAAGTCAGCCGGGCGATAGTCAACATGTTCACAGGCCACCATCCGTGCCGACGATTTCGATAAACAGGTCTTCCAGAGAGACATGCTTGGGCGACAGGGCATACACATCCACCCCATGTTCGACCAGATAGCGGTTAACCGCTGGAAGGTCCACTTCTCCGGCCAACGTCAGGCTGAGGTGGTCGCCGTCCTGGCGGACGTTAGGGCTCCAGCGGCGCAAGCCTGCCATGATCTCGTCCGTCATGCCGCGTGCCCGGATCTCCACGCTGAGCTCGCCCTCCACCAGCTGCTGTAGTGGGCTGGTATGGATCACTTCGCCATGTTTGATGAAGGCCACCCGATCGCAGGTAATCTCTACTTCACTCAGTAAATGGGAATTCAGGAATACGGTCGTGCCGCCCTGTTTCAGCTCCCGGATGATATCTCGCACCAAGCGGCGGCCAACCGGGTCCAGCCCGGAGGTCGGCTCATCCAGGATGACCAGCGCCGGCCGGTTGAGCAGTGCCTGGGCCAGCCCAATGCGCTGCAGCATGCCTTTGGAAAACTCACGCAGCTTCTTATCCCGGTGCGGAGTCAACCCCACCAGCTCCAGCAGCTCATCGATGCGCCGGAGGCCGTCCTGGCGTGGGATGCGGTACAGGTCGGCATGCAGCGCCAGGAACTCCTGCGCGGTCAGCCAATCATGGAAGCGGAAATGCTCCGGCAGGAAGCCGATCCGGCTGCGCACCTG
>JBFYSP010000180.1:0-31700 GCA_041301395.1 Anaerolineae bacterium | reverse complement strand
GGCAGATAGCTGGATCCGACATCCACCCAGGTGTATTTATCGACCTGGCCGCGGAAGAACCGGCTGCGGTCCGTGCCCTTCTCGCGCAGGATTTCCGCCCGCCCGATGTACTGCGGATCATTGATCAGCAGCGCGCCACCTTCCCCACAGGTCAGGTTCTTGGTCTCATGGAAGCTCTGGGTCGCCAGGCTGCCAAATGTCCCCAGCTTCTTGCCGCGGTATTCGCCAAACAGGCCGTGGGCATTATCCTCAATCACAACAATTCTGCGCCGCCCGGCAATCTCCAGGATGGCGTCCATTTCGCAGCCCACGCCGGCATAGTGCACCGGCACCACCGCCCGCGTGCGGGGTGTGACCAGCCGCTCCAACTGGCTCTCATCCAGGTTGAGGGTATCGGGGCGGATATCGGCAAACACCGGTCGGGCGCCGCGCAGTACAAAGGCATTTGCCGTCGAGACAAAGGTAAATGACGGCAGGATGATCTCGTCTCCCGGCTGGAGATCCAACAATAACGCTGCCATCTCCAGGGCATGTGTGCAGGAAGTCGTCAGCAGGGCTTTAGCAACGCCCAGCTCGGATTCAAACCACGCGTGGCACTTCCGGGTAAATTCCCCATCGCCCGAGATATGACCGTTGGTTATCGCCTGTTGGATATAGGCTATTTCATTGCCCAGCATGGCAGGCTTGTTGAATTGGATGGTGTACTCGGCCATAATCTATTTCTGTGCGCCTGGAGGGGGATTGAACCAGCGGTGGTACCAGAGCTCGCATTTTTCGGTCAGGAAACCGCACTGTTGGTACAGGCGCTGCGCGGCGATGTTCCTACCCTGAGTGATGACCGTAACAGTAGTCAAATCTTGCGCTGCAAACCAGTTCAGCGCCGCATGGATCAGCCCTGCGCCAAGTCCCAACTTGCGGGCGCTGGGGGAGATGCCTAATAAGCCAATCTGACCGTGATCGGGGTAGACATGGCAGGTGATGTATCCGGCCGCTTGCCCTTGATGTTGCGCTACCAACACCACCTGGGCATACCCTTTACAGCTCTCTTCGATCCAGGTTTCATATAGTCGGGCACACAGCTCACGCGGGAAACGCCGATCAAAATAAAATCGCGTGTCGGTATAGATATCGCCTGCAATCTCCTTCAATTTGCCGATGTCATCTGCCCTCGCCGGGCGAATATCGTGCGGTGTGTCATTCTGTACAGCCGCAGCCCGAGAATTGTTGCGCCAGGATAGAGTCATGCGAATGTCGACCAGGGAGTATTTGTATCTTTCGGCCAGCAGGATGGTCTGCGGATCTTGCGACTCGGCCAGGAAGTACAGGCAATCGATCCGGTTTTCGGCGCACCAGCTTTCCGCCCTATCGGCTGTATCGCTCGATAGGCTGCTCGACAACAGGCGGGCAATGCGCATCCCAAAAAAATTGGTGTCCCATTCCAGAAGCCGGCAGATCGGCATTCGTTCTGACTCGCTCATGGTTTCCGTGTTGTCGTCCGGATTGTGTAACTGGGCTTATCCATCAGCCGAAAGTACATGCGCGCCAGGTATTCTCCAATGATTCCCAGAGCAAAGAGCTGCGCGCCGGAGAAAATCGCCACGATCGAGGCGAGAAAGGGAAATCCGGGAACACTTCCACCCTGAATCAAGTACCTGCCCACTACATAGATCAAGACAAAAATCCCGAACAGCGTGAAGGCAAAACCGACCAGGCTGGCGATCTGCAGTGGGAAGGTGCTGAAGCCGGTCATCATGTTCATCGCATGGGTGATCAGCTTGCGAAATGTATAGTTGGACTCTCCAATACTGCGCGGGGCCTGCGTTACCGGCACGCTGCCAAAACGGGATGTTCCCCAGGCGAGCAGGATATCTATCGAGACGTATGGCCCCTGGAAATTCTGAAAGGATTTGCCGACCTCAGACCGGAAGATGCGAAAAGCACTGACTTTCCTGGCATTATCCGCGCCCATCACCGTTTGCAGGGCCAGTTTGGTGATTTGCGAAGCCAGGTCTCTCCATAAGCCATGCTGCTCGCGCTCCGGGGTCCCATAGACCACATCAAAATCATTCTCCAGCAAGGCGGTCCAAAGCTTAGGGATTTCTTCTGGTGGGTTTTGCAGGTCATCGTCCATTGTGATGATCAGCGAATACTGCGCCTCCCGGATACCGCAGAGCAGCGCATTATGCTGGCCATAATTTTTCATCAAGTTCAAACCGGTAACCCACGGATAGCTCACAGCCAGATCGGCAATGACAGCCCAGCTCTGGTCTGTGCTTCCGTCATTGACCAGGACCACTTCGTATTGGGTCGCAAGCGACGGCAG
This sequence comes from Anaerolineae bacterium, assembly GCA_041301395.1. Lineage (GTDB taxonomy): Bacteria > Chloroflexota > Anaerolineae > Anaerolineales > UBA4823 > CTSoil-045. Next base: position 29,377 of record JBFYSP010000180.1, on the reverse strand, counting down.
CACCTTCTCCAGGCGTACAACCAGCTCCGCCAGCGTCCTCTCGCCATTGTAGACGGGGATCACCACAGAGCAGGTATGGGGTTGGCTTGGGTAGGTCAGGCTGATCATGGTGGCTGCCAGGCAAGCATTCCAATCGTCACGAGGTGCATTGCTACGGGATTGAACATCCGATCTTCTGCCGGATGGATTGAATCACCCCATCCGGATCATCCGGGCGGGCGGCCCTTTGGTCCACCCGATCCCAGGTCTCACAAAGCGGCATCCGCATGACTGGGGTCATTTCCAGAGCCTGCTGCGAATACTCGCGCGCCTTATCCCACTGACCGGTCATGGCGTACCCTTCGATAAACGGCAGAAATTCGGCCGCGTTGTTCCGGTCTACCCCGGAAAGATACTGCGCTGCGCGGTCGCCTGCGTCGGCGGCTGCCTGCCAATCACCCAGCTGTTGGGCCAGATCGGCTTGCTGGAAATAATAACACCAATCCGGCTCGGGCTGGCCTCCAAACACACTTTCAGGTGGGTATGCCGGCGCAGCAGGCTGTAGAATGACTAGGCCAGGATCGGAAAAAGGCAGTAAATCCTGGTAGGACTTGGGTTGTTTGGGGATTTGCCGGTCGGTTTCCGGATCGACCACGCGCAGGCAGCTTGGAGGATTGTAGTAGACCACCAGGGCTTGAGAGGTGCTGCCTTCAAATAACTGGCCGCGATAATCCTGCCGGATAGGCACGTCTTCTCTCAGCTCTTTCAGCCATGACCCAAGCCGGGATTCCAGGGTATACAGCAGATAGGACATATTTTGGGTGTGGTTGTCCGGATCGTAGAGCCAGTTCAAAGGCGCCGTCATGGTAAAGTCGCTGTAGTATGTGAAAGGCCAATCGGCGGTCAGGATGGTCGTACCCGGCTGCAGCCCCGGAACGCGCCAGCTGAGCTGCCAGAAATATGCTTTTTGCTGCAGCCACTCCTGGCGGTAATAATAAGCATTCTGCAGATGATACCCCACCGCCATGCCAATCAACCCGGCAACCAGGATCACTTTCAACCGGGTATGCCCGCGGATCAATTCCAGCAACCCGACGAGCAGAATGCTGGCGCCGAACATCATCGGCAGGGTAAAGCGGTCCCAGGGATACTGCAGCGTAATCGGCAGGTCGGTCATCCAGAATGGAATGCCTCCCAGCAGCAGCGCCAGCCCGCCCAGCAAGATGGCCTGCCAGGCCCATTTTCGAATGCCCGGTTTCACTGCGCCAGGATCGGTAATTGGTAGAGCGCCGGCAGCGTTGAGATCGTCCGGTTGCAAGCGCGAGAGGTAAAACCAGCTCAGAGCAAACCCCAACAAGATCAGGCCAAAGAACAGGCCCGTGTATACCGACCCCAGAGTATTAAAATCTGGCGGGATGAACACGGTCCCCCAGGCGCCAAAACCAGTCTCTAGCATGTCTTTGATAACCGTCCCGGCTAGCGCAATCAACCCCGCCAACGGATCGGATTGCAGCAGGTTAAAGATACCCACTTCGCCGCGCGGGGTAACATGGATGAACAAGCGCCAGCCCAGAAAACCCAGCACCAGCAGCAGAAACGGCAGCCAGTATAGCAGCGTTCGGGAAAGGCGGCGCTTTCGGTTGCTTTCTACCTCACCCAGCACCATCCATAAGAGCACCACCCGCAGCAGTTCTAACCCGAAATAATACTCAACGGCAAACAGGGCATAAACGGCCAGCAGCCAGGAAACCGGCATCAATACCCAGAAGCGGCGCGGCCTACGCACCGCCAGCAGAGACAGGGTCAAGGACACCAGGGAGATGGTATACAGAAGCCATACATGGCTGTAGGTCACAGCAATATACTGCTGCGTAAAGCCCGGGTAGACCGCAAAGAGCAACGCCATCCAGGCCGTCTGCATAGTCTTATTGGGCCACAGGGTGCGCAGGAACCACCAAAAAGCCAGGCAGCACAGCCAGCGCGCCAGGATGCCGAAAATTTGCCAGGCCAGAGGAGAATCGCCGAACAGTGAGGTAGTCAGGTAAAACAACCCGCCCAGCAGTGGACGGTCGACCGAGAAGGACTGCATGACCCCTTCCGGCCCCAGCTTGTGATAGAACCAGATGCTTGACCAATCATCCCAATAAAACCCCATCCTGGGAGCCAGCCAACCAAAACTCAGCAGGCAGAGCAGCAGTAACGCAAACGGCACGCTCTGCCTGCTAAATTTTATCCGAGAGATCATCCCGCCAAATGCGCTTCGACCCATCCGGTCACGCTCGCCAGCGCCTTCTCCAGGTTGGCTGCGTCTTTTCCGCCGGCCTGGGCCATGGTCGGGCGCCCGCCGCCGCTGCCACCCAGGGAGGCAGCCACATGCTTCACCAGCTCGCCGGCATGCAGGCCGCGTTTCACCAGGTCCTCAGACACACTGGCTACCAATGCCGGGTGCCCATCTGGGGAAACCGAGGCCAGCACAGCGACACCACTTGGATAGCGCTGGCGGAAGCGATCGGTCATCGCCCTAAGGGTCTCAGCATCCACATCGTCCAGAGTGGCAGTCAAAACACGCACGCCCTTAACTTCCGCCGCCACATCCAGGTGGCGGATCATGGCATTTTGCGCCTGCATTTGCTTTAGGCCGGAAATTTGCTTGCGGGCTTCGCCCAGGTCGGCCATTAAATCCTGGATTTTCAGCGTCACTTCATCCTGAGGAGCCGAGAGCAGGTCGGAAGCCTGCTTCAACACGCGGAATCGGCGCATCACCAGCTCGTAAGCACCCCGCCCGGTGACGGCTTCGATGCGGCGGATGCCCGCGGCTGCACTGCCTTCACTGGTGATCAGGAACAGGCCGATATCTCCGGTTTCCTCAACATGTGTCCCGCCGCACAGCTCGTAAGAGAAAGGATCCGTCCCTCCAATTGTGATTGTGCGCACGATCTCGCCGTATTTTTCCCCAAACAGGGCCGTCGCCCCCTCGCCAATTGCCTGCTGCAGGGGTTTGATTTTGATATTCAGGTTGTAGCCGCCCAGGATATCCCGGTTGACGCCGGCTTCAATCCGCTCCAGCTCTTCCGCCGTCACGGCCTGTGGGTGAGTGAAATCAAAGCGCAGCCGGTCCGGTGCCACCAGCGAGCCTGCCTGGCGGGCGTGCTCACCCAGGACGGTGCGCAGCTCGGCATGCAGCAGGTGCGTGGCGGTATGGTTACGCATGATATCCTGCCGCCGCAGGGCATCTACACGGGCAATCGCCTGCCGGCCTACTTCAGGCTCGCCTTGCACTACCTCGGCGACGTGCACAATAATCCCGGCAGCCGGCCGGCGCATGTCCACCACGCGCATCTCCCAGGCCGGCTCAGCGGCAGCCACGATCGTCCCGGTATCCGACACCTGGCCGCCTGATTCGATATAGAAGCCGGTTTCAGGCAGGATCACCTCCACCCGATCGCCAGGTTGAGCTGCGAAAACCGGCTTGCCGTCGCGCACCATCGCCAGCAACGGTCCCTCTACTTCCAGCCATTCATATGGGTTATAAACCACGCCCTGCAGCTGCAGCTTGCCCTGCTCTTCCAACCCGGCCATCAATTCCCGGTAAATATCGACATCCTCGCCGCCCAGCGGACCAAAAGCTTCACCGGCGCCGGAAGCCAGGCGGTGTTCTTCCATCGCCTGGCGGAAGCCGGGCTCATCCACATCCAGCCCCTGCTCGCGGGCAATATCACGCGTGATTTCCACCGGCAGGCCGTAGGTAGCATACAGGCTGAATGCCTGCCCACCCGGCAAGACGCGCTCACCGCGCGCTACCAATCGAGCCAGCAGCGACTCCAGCTTGGCCACCCCGCTGTCCACCGTCCGCTGGAAACGTTCTTCTTCGCGCGTCAGGTTATCCAGGATCGCCTTGCGGTTGCGCACAAGCTCTGGATAAAAGTCGCCATACTGCTCGATGACTTTTTCCGCGACACGGGCCAGGAAGGGCTCGTTCAAGCCAATTTTTCCGCCAAAGCGCGCCGCCCGACGAATGATCATCCGGCAGACATAATTGCGCCCGGTATTGCCCGGCACCACGCCATCTGCAATCAAGAACGCGGCCGCCCGGCTATGATCGCCAATCACACGGTAAGGGGTGAAATTTTCCTCGCGTTCTTCATTGCTGTGCCTGGTCATCTGCTGCACGCTATCCAGCAACGGCGTGAACAGGTCGGTACGGTAGTTCGAGCTGACATCCTGCAACACCGAGACAATCCGCTCAAAACCCATGCCTGTGTCGACATGTTTGGCTGGTAGCGGCTCCAACTTGGTCGGGCTCAGCCGGTTGTATTGAATGAACACCAGGTTCCACAATTCCAGGAAGCGGGCACAGTCGCCATTCACCTGGCAAACATGCCCCGGAATGTACTGCTTTTCGCAGTACTTCAAGCCGCGATCAATATGAATTTCACTACACGGACCGCATGGCCCGGTCTCAGCCATCTCCCAAAAATTGTCTTTGCGCCCGAAAAACAATACGTGATCCGGGTTCATCCCCGGCTGCTTGCGCCAGACAACCGCGGCTTCATCATCCTCCGGGATATCTCCCTGATCGTCACGAAAACAGGTCGCCCACAGGTCGCCTTTTTCGAGTCCCCAGACCTGGGTTAGAAGCTGCCAGGCCCAATCGATCGCCTCCGGCTTGTAGTAATCGCCAAACGACCAGTTGCCCAGCATCTCAAAGAAGGTATGGTGGGTATCGTCGCGTCCGACATCATCCAGGTCGTTATGTTTGCCGGCCACACGCATGCACTTTTGCGAGTTCGCCGCCCGGTTATACGGGCGCTTATCAACGCCGAGAAATACATCCTTGAACTGCACCATGCCGGCATTGGTAAACAGCAGAGTCTGGTCTCCACCGGGGACGAGTGAAGACGAAGGCACAAAGGTGTGCCGCTGCTCCACAAAGAAATCTATAAAATCCTGGCGGATCTGGGTTGCAGATCGTTTTACAGCAGTCATTCTGGCTCCTGAAATAAAATCCAAGCGTGTTGCTTATTATCCTGGGCGAACATTATAAGCCTTATAAGGAAAGCGGGCAAGGCAACGCCCGCCGGATCGCCGCAGGACCGGGTACAATTGACCCGTTTATCCCGGTGATATTTTCCTGGTTTTATATCCCGGGCGCTGTAGCCATCGCCGCCGCGCTGACCTACCGCTTGATCGCTTTCTGGTCAGTGCGCTTGATCGGTTTCTTTTGGTGGCAATACCTGGAAGGAAAAAATACTTCGCTACATGTCTAAGAACAGTTTGCGTTATCTCTACTTTGCCGTTTTTACCTCCGGGATGACAACCCTGGCGATCGAGCTGGCTGCCTCGCGTCTGCTGGGCACCGTTTTCGGCACCAGCAACCTGGTGTGGGCCAGCATTATCGGGCTGATCCTGATCTACCTGACCCTGGGTTATTTCATTGGAGGACGCTGGGCGGATCGTTCGCCGTATCCCACTACCCTATATACCATCCTGGCCTGGGGCGCCTTCCTCTCTGGACTGGTGCCATTTGTGGCTCGGTTGGTGCTGCTACCGGCTGCCGATGCTTTCGACCAGCTGGAGATCGGCGTGCTCTTGGGCTCTTTTGTTGCGGTACTGATTTTATTCAGCGCGCCGATTACTTTGTTGGGTACTGTCTCGCCTTTTGCTGTCCGCCTGGCAATCGTAGATCCGCTGCACGCTGGTCAGGTATCCGGCCGGGTGTACGCCACATCCACCTTGGGCTCCTTTGTCGGGACTTTCCTGCCGGTGCTGGTATTCATCCCGCTGGTCGGGACGACTCTGACCTTCCTGTTGTTCAGCGGTTTCCTGCTGCTGGTCGCCCTGGTGGGGCTGGGTCTGGCAGCCGGCTGGCGGCGAGTCCTGTTGTGGGCCTGGATGCCCCTGGTGCTGGCGATTCTGGCAATCCTGTTCATAAACCGCCCGCTAAAAACCTCGCAGAACCAGATTTATGAAACAGAGTCAGCTTATAACTATATCCAGGTGCTTGAAAAAGACGGCTACCGTATGCTGCGCCTGAATGAAGGCCAGGGCGTCCACTCGATGTACCACCCCACCCAGCTGGATTATGCAGGGCCGTGGGAGCAGTTCCTGGTAGCCCCACTCTTCAATCCTGCACCATTTAAGCCGGAAAACCTGCAGCGCATGGCGATTGTCGGCCTGGCGGCAGGCACCCTGGCGCGCCAGGCGACGGAGGTTTTCGGCCCGGTGACTATCGATGGTTACGAGATCGATCCCGAGATCATCCGCGTCGGTCAGGAATATTTTGGCATGACCATGCCCAACCTGAATCCGATCGCACAGGATGGCCGCCTGGGATTGGCAGCCAGCAGAGAGCCCTACGACCTGATCGCTGTCGATGCTTACAGGCCCCCGTATATCCCCTGGCACCTGACCACGCGTGAGTTCTTCGAGCTGGTGCGCAATCGACTGACCAGCGATGGGGTGGTCGCCATCAATGTGGGCCGCGCCCCAGGCGATCGTCGCCTGATCGACGGTCTGGCAGCTACTCTGCAAGCTGTCTTCCCCTCGGTGTATGTCATGGATATCCCGAACACCTTCAACTCGATGATCTATGCCACCAACCAACCGACCCAGATTTCCGACCTGTATCAAAATTACCTTGACCTGCAAACCCGTGACTCTACTAACCCCTTGTTGATGACAGCCCTGGAGCGCACAATCGTCAACCAGCAAACCACGCCCCAGAACGGCGGGGTTTTCACGGATGACAATGCACCTATCGAATGGATCACTAACAACATGGTATTAAACTACGTATTCTTTGGCGATATGGAGAGCTTACGATGAGCACACCGCAAAACACTCCCACCCTGTACCGCATCCTATCCTGGGTAGTCACCCTGCTGATCCCGGTTGCCGTGGTGCTGACCGCGGTCCGCTTATTGGTGACCCCGGCATTTTTACACTTCGAGTACAGTACCCCAAACTTCCCGGAGGATTTCTATGGCTTTACCAAAGCCGATCGCATCCAATGGTCAAAGATCGCCGTGGAGTACCTGCTGAATAACGAGGGCATCGAGTTCCTGGGCGACCTGCAATTCCCGGACGGCTCTCCGTTGTATAACGAGCGCGAGCTGCGCCACATGGTGGATGTCAAAAACACGGTCGAAGGGGCTTTGGCGGTATGGTATGGATCTCTGGCAGTGCTGTTTGGGCTGGGTCTGTGGGCCTGGATTGGCCGCTGGTGGCCCATTTTCCGCGGCGGAGTGGCACGCGGTGGGCTGCTGACCGCCGGACTGGTCGGTTTGCTGATAGCTTTTGTGCTGGTGTCGTTCGGGGTGTTGTTTGTTGCCTTCCACAACATCTTCTTCGCATCCGGCACCTGGCTATTCGAGTACACCGATACTTTGATTCGCTTATTCCCGGAGCGCTTCTGGCGGGATATCTTTATCTACGTGGGCCTTTTCTCACTGGCAACAGGTCTGGGGCTGTATTTCATTTTTCGTAACAAGAAATAAAAGCAAAGCCGGGTGCATCAACTTGCGAGGCACCCGGCTTTTGATTCCTATTCGTTCGCCTTACTTGGCCGCGCCTTGCTTGGCGACGGCTTCGGCAGCCTTCTTGACCGCCTCCGGGTCGCCCAGATAGTAGCTCTTAACCGGCTTTAAGTTGGCATCCAGCTCATATACCAGCGGCACTCCGGTGGGGATGTTCAGCTCAACGATGTCGGCATCGGAGATATTGTCCAGGTACTTCACCAGCGCCCGCAGGCTGTTGCCGTGGGCTGCAACGATTACGCGCTGCCCGGATTTTACCGACGGGGAAATCGTGCTGTGCCAGTAGGGCAGCATGCGCTCCACGGTCAGCTTAAGCGACTCGCAGGCCGGCAGCTGCTCTTTCGTCAGCCCGGCATAGCGCCGGTCGAAATGCGGGTGGCGCTCATCATCCCATTCCAAAGCCGGCGGCGGCACATCATAGCTGCGCCGCCAGAGCTTGACCTGCGCCTCGCCAAACTTCACTGCCATCTCCGCTTTGTTCAAACCCTGCAGAGCGCCATAATGACGCTCATTGAGCTGCCAGGCATTGATTACCGGCAGCCACTCCAGGTTCATCTCTTCCATCACAATCCACAGTGTCTTGACCGCCCGTTTCAGCACCGAGGTGAAGGCCACATCGAATGTGTAGCCGCCTTCCATAAGCAACCTGGCAGCAGTATGCGCTTCCTGCTCGCCTTGCTCGGTCAGCCCAACGTCTGTCCAGCCGGTAAAACGATTTTCCAGGTTCCAGGTGCTCTGCCCGTGGCGCAACAGGACCAGCTTATGTGCAGTAGACATATCTTTTTTCCTCTCAATTTTGACAAATTAAGAGGCGCATCCCGTAAAGAATCAGTCACCAGGGAGACGCCTCTTGAGTTCTATAGAATTATGTAGGAGCAAACCGGCTTATCGGCCGCCCCTGGCGTTCTGGATTCGCTACCGGATCGCCTTTTCAGTCTCCCGATCGAAGACGTGCATATTGTCCATGTTGAAGACCATCTGGACATGCTGGTCAAATTGATAGCGAGAGCGTGGGTCGACACGGGCAACAAAGCTGTGCTCGCCGTTCTTCAGGTAGGCAAAGATCTCGTTACCCATCAACTCGGTGACATCCACAATAGCTTCCACGGGTTGAGCTGTGATGTTGGACGGTGTGAATTCCGGGTTGTGAATGTCCTCCGGACGGATGCCAAAGATCACGTCCTTACCTTCGTAAGGCATATACACGCCGGCTCGATCGGCTGGAATTTCAATACTGAAGGAGCCGCCATCAACAAATAGCTTGCCGTCGCTCTTCTTTAATTTGGCGGGAAAGAAGTTCATTGCTGGGGAGCCAATGAAGCCGGCTACAAACAAAGTATCCGGCCGATCGTAGAGGGATTGCGGGGTGTCGATTTGCTGCAGCAGGCCCTTATTGATCACCGCGATACGGGTGGCCATGGTCATGGCTTCCGTCTGGTCGTGAGTCACATAAATGAAAGTGGTCTGGAGCTGCTGGTGCAGCTTGCTGATGCTGGCGCGGGTTTCTACACGCAGCTTTGCATCCAGGTTCGAGAGCGGCTCGTCAAAGAGGAAAACCTTTGGCTCGCGCACGATGGCCCGACCAACTGCCACACGCTGCCGCTGGCCGCCGGATAGCTGGCGGGGCTTGCGATCCAGCAAGTGGCCGATGCCCAGGATATCAGCCGCCTTCTTAACCCGCGCATCGATCTCTGCCTTGGGGGTCTTGCGCAGTTTCAGGCCAAACGCCATGTTATCGTACACAGACATATGCGGGTACAGCGCGTAGGATTGGAACACCATGGCGATATCCCGATCTTTCGGGGCGACATCGTTTACAACATGGTCGGCAATCTTGATTTGCCCGTCACTGATTTCTTCCAGCCCAGCCAGGCAGCGCAAGGCAGTCGTCTTGCCGCACCCCGACGGGCCTACCAGGACCAGGAACTCTTTGTCTGCAATCTCGATGTTCAGATCGTTCACCGCGATCACATCACCAAATCTCTTGTAGACATGGTCAAACGTAACACTAGCCATTGATTAATCTCCTCTCTCCAATTTGGGGAATATAGTGACTAAATTATAACGCACACTAAAAATAATGCAACCTGCTATTTATCACAATTTTTTGTACTGCCACATTCATCCTTGTCGATTCTGCTACCAACATATAGAATGGATACATGACCAGCGACGATATCAGCCCCATCCGCAAGCAGTACCTGGAAATCAAGCGCCAATATCCGGACGCAATCCTTTTTTTTCGCCTGGGCGATTTCTACGAGACATTTGACCAGGATGCTGAGATTGCTTCTCGTGAGCTGGATATCGTCCTGACCTCGCGCAACGTGGCGAAGGGTAATCGCGTGCCGATGGCCGGTATTCCCCACCACGCGGCAGAAAACTACCTGGCGCGCCTGATCGAAAAGGGTTTCCATGTCGCCATCTGCGAGCAAGTCGGCGAGCAGCCGGTCAAGGGTCTGTTCCCGCGCCAGGTCACCCGCGTGGTCACACCCGGGACTGTGATTGAGCCGGGTTTACTGCCAGGCGATGCCAACAATTACCTGGCCTGCGTGGTGCTCGGGGATGCAATCGATAATCCGGACACACCCGGCGGGGCGCTGCAGCATGCCGGCGTGGCCTATGTCGATATCACCACCGGTGAGTTCTCCGCCACGGAGCTTTCCAGCCCAGAAATCCAGGCCACCTTACGAGCGGAGCTGGCGCGCCTGAACCCGGCGGAGGTGCTCTTCCCGCTCGGACAGGCTTTCGGCGAATTCTTGCCTGGGCATACCACACCCTGGACGGCCTGGCGCTTCGAGCTCGGCCGCTGTCAGGAAACCATTCTGCAGCATTTCGACGCCGCCTCCCTGGATAGCTTTGGCTTGCGCGGGTTAAGCCTGGCAGTGCGCGCCACCGGCGGTATCCTGCAATACCTGGTAGAGACGCAGCCGGCTGCGCTGCGCCTGCTCACCTCCCTGAGCACTTATTCCCTCTCCGATTTCATGACCCTGGACGCCGCTACCCGTCGCAACCTGGAGCTGACCGAAACCCTGCGCGGCGGATTGCTGAAGGGCTCCCTGCTGGGCGTGCTCGACCAGACGGTGACCGCCATGGGCAAGCGTTTGATGGTTTCTTGGGTGAGCAAACCCTTACTGTCGGTCGAGCGCATCCGCGCCCGGCTGGATGGCGTCGCTTTATTTCACGACGACGGGATGCTGCGGGCCGAAATCCGGGCTGCCTTGAAACCACTGAACGACCTGGAGCGGCTCACCAATCGGGTCATCTCAGGCCACGCCCAGCCCCGCGACCTGATTGCCATGCGCCAGACCCTGAGCCAGCTGCCCGGGTTAAACCTCCTGCTCCCGGAAAGCTCCGTCGCTCTGTCTGATCTATTGCGAGATTTCCAATTGTGCACAGATGAGCTGCAGCTGCTGCACAGCGCCATAGATGATGAACCACCGGCTACGCTGCAGAACGTTGGCGTGATCCGTCCGGGGTTCTCCGCCGAGCTGGACGGGGTGGTGGAGCGCTCGCGCCACGCCCGCGAGTGGATTGCCAACCTGGAAAACGTCGAGCGCGATCGCACCGGCATCCGCTCGCTGAAAGTCGGTTACAACAAGGTCTTTGGCTATTACATAGAAATTACGCATGCCAACACCGGCCAGGTACCGACAGAGTACATCCGCAAACAAACCCTGGTCAATGCCGAGCGTTATATCACCCCGGAGATGAAGGAATACGAGACCCTGGTGTTGAACGCCGAAGAACGCATCCGGGAAATCGAATCCCGGCTGTTCCGCGAAGTCTGCGGACGGCTGGGGGAAGCAGCTCACCGCCTGCTATCCACGGCGCGCGTCCTGGCGGAGCTGGATGTGCTGGCCGCGCTGGCCGAATCGGCAGCGCGGGGTGGCTATGTCCGCCCGGAAGTCTTCGACGAGGACGTGATGGAAATCTTCGAAGGCCGCCACCCAGTGGTGGAGCAGAGCCTGCAAGGCGAGCGTTATGTCCCCAACGATGTCGCCTTCGAAACCGGCGAGCGCATCCGGGTGATCACCGGTCCCAACATGAGCGGCAAGTCCACCTACTTGCGCCAGGCAGCCCTGGTAACCCTGATGGCTCAGATGGGCAGCTATGTGCCGGCCCGGTCAGCTCGCATTGGCCTGGTAGACCGCATCTTCACTCGCATCGGTGCACAAGACGAGATTCACGCCGGCCAATCCACTTTTATGGTGGAAATGGTGGAGACCGCCAACATCCTGCACCATGCTACGCCGCGCAGCCTGCTGATCCTGGACGAGATCGGTCGCGGCACCAGCACATACGACGGCGTATCCATCGCCTGGGCGGTGATCGAATACATCCACAACCACCCGCGCCTACGCGCCAAGACCCTATTCGCCACGCATTACCACGAGCTGACCCAGCTGGCCGACTTGCTGCCAGGGGTGCGCAACTATAACGTGGCTGTCAGCGATGCCGACAACCGGGTTGTGTTCTTGCATAAGATCGTCCCGGGTGGCGCTGACCGTTCTTACGGCATTCACGTTGGCCAGCTGGCCGGGCTGCCACGCCCGGTGGTGCAGCGCGCCAACGAGATCTTGCACCTGCTGGAGGCATCTTCCGGGAAGGCTGTTCGTCTAAACCCAATTGCCGCCCGCCAACTGGCTCTGTTCCCAGAGACCAATCCCCTGCTGGATGAAATCCGCTCTCTGGATATAAATTCCCTCTCGCCCATCGAAGCGCTCAACCTGTTATACGAATGGCAACGCCGTTTCCTGGAAAAATAACGCCTACAGAGCCTTGATCAGCATCCTGCAAAGGCTGCTTCCCAACAGGGCGCAGCCGTCGGTCGGCATGTAGTGGCTGGCAGAAGCATCGAACAAGACCTGGAAGGATCCCGGCAGGTCTTCATCGCCTTCCCAATAAACCACCGACAATGGCATGCGCGGCAGCGCCTGAAAACGATAAGCCAAGGCGCCGGGTGACAGGCTGCCGGTGGATTGCACTTCACCCTGCAGCCTGGCGGCCGCCCGCTCGAAATCTTCTCGCTGCTGAATCGCACGCCGCAGCTCACCACCGGTATATCCCTGGAACGCCTGATTGTAGAAGCGGCCGTCTGGCAGCTCGGAAAAGGATATCCATTGCCCGGCAATTGGAGCGCCGTCGGCGGTATAGAAATGGTACATCAGCATCGCCTGGGTGAAAGCGGGCAGCTCCTGACCATCGCTCGCCTGGCTGGCAATAAAGCCCGGCAGCGAAACTTGCACACTTTGCAGCCAAAATTGAAGGGTTAGATATCCTGCCTCGCCGCTCCCCGCCGGGTGGTAGCTTGCGCCGGTGGTTTTTGCCAACATCTCCACCGGGCGAGCGGCCAGTGCCTGGCGCAGCTCGTTCGCCCGCTGTACCAGGCGCGTAGGATCCGGGCCTGCCGCTTTCATGGCTGGGCCTCCGTCTCTTCCGGGAAGCCAGTGATCAACGCAGCCAGTGCTTCGGAGAGTTGCTCAAATACCTCGAATGGACCCAGGCGCTCGGCCGGCGCAACCTCAAGCTGCCTGGCGCCCAACCCGGTGCGCACCAGTGCCAGGCGGGGTATACCGGCCGCCTGCCCGGCCAAAAGGTCGCTGTACATGTCACCGATCAGCAGAGAGTCTGTCAGGTCTAACGACAGCTCGCGGGCGGCTTGCTCGATCAATCCTGGGCGTGGCTTGCGGCAGTAACAACCATCCTCCGGCTTATGTGGGCACATATAAATACCATCGATTCTTCCCCCTGCGCTTTCAATTACTTCGCGCAGCCGCCGGTTGATCTCCTCGGCAATTTCCAAAGAGATAAGCCCCCGGCTGACTCCGGCCTGGTTGGTCACTACGACGATTTTGTAAGGCAGGCCGTTCAACTTTTTCAACGCCTGGATGGCCTGTGGGAAAATCTCCACATCTGCCCAGCTGCGCACGTATTGCGGACGATTGGCGATAATCACGCCATCCCTATCGAGGAAGATAGCCGGTATCATGTTGCAAATTATAAAGCACGTGACCGGAAATCACCTCGAACATTTTGGCGCGCTTGACTATATTATATTATTTAGATAAAATTCATCAATATCTCGACTTGAAGGAAATTTTTCGATGAGCGACACCCCCATTGATCTCAAGGAAAACTTTGGCAGCCGGCGCCTGCCCAAGCTGCGCATGGCTGATTTCCCTAACGCGGATGCCATCGTAAGGCAGGGTTTACTGGCGGCTCCACGCTCGCCAGATGCCGTCGATATTTTACTGGTCAATCCGCCCACTCCAGATGGTGGCTTGTGGATTCGCACCCAGCACCGGGTTGGCAGGCGCACCCGCGAGAACATGGTTTGGCCGCAGGTATCCCTGGCCCAGATGGCCGCATTGCTGCACCCGGTCTATTCACTCAAAATCATCGACGCCAATGCCGAACGCATCGGCTGGCCTGAATTTACCCGTTTACTGGAGAAATACCAGCCAAAATACTACTTCACCCAGCTCACGGCTCCTACGCTGGAGAACGACCTGTATGGCTGTTTTCTGGCCAAAGCGCGCGGCGCCCGTACGATTGCCTTTGGGACACACATTACGCCCATCCCCGTTGAAACCATGCGCCCCTACCCCAGCCTGGATTTTGGACTGGTCGGCGAGCCAGACCTGGCGCTGCGTGACCTGCTGGATCATCTGGAGAATAAAATCGATTTACGCTCCGCCGAAATCCAGCAAATATTTGCCAATCACGATCCCGCATACCAGCCTGCCTTCAACGAAGATGGTACGCTAAATATGTACGGGATCAAGGGTCTGGCCTGGCGCAAGGGCGACGAGATCGTGGTCAATTTTCCGCGACCATTCATCAACAGCCTGGATGAGCTGCCCATCCCCATGCACGAGCTGCTGCCGCTGGATAAGTACCGCATGCCCCTGATCAAGGGGCCATTCACTTTTATCGTTACCAGCCGCGGCTGCCCAGCCGGCTGCACCTACTGCATCAAGCATGTCAGCTACCAGTATTCGGCGCGGATTCGTTCGCCGGAACTGATCATGGAGGAAATCTGGCAGCTTAAAAAACTCGGCATACATAATATCCACATGTACGCCGATCTCTTCACCGTCAATCGCCAGCAGGTGATCGATCTGTGCCAAATGATGATCGAGCAAAAACTCGATATCCACTGGACATGCAACAGCCGGGTGGACTACGTCGATGAAGAAATGCTGGCCTTGATGGGGAAAGCCGGCTGCCGGCTGATTTCCTGGGGAATCGAAAGCGGGAATGAGCAAATCCTCAAACATGCCCGCAAAGGCGCCTACCCGGACAAGGCCGAGCGAGCATTAACCTGGGCCAAGAAAGCCGGAATTATGAATTGGGGGTACTTTATCATCGGCCTACCCGGTGAAACGGAAGCGACCATCCGCCAAACTATCGATTTCGCCAAAAAACTTCCCCTGGACATTGCCCTGTTTCACGTGGCTGCCCCCTACCCTGGAACACCTTTCTTTTTCGAAGTGGTCAAGGAAGGCTGGTTCCGCCCAGGCACACGTTGGGAGCAAGTCGACATGGATAAAGGCACGGTGTTGGATTACCCGCAGATGCCCGCTGAGCGCCTGCTCTACTGGCAAAAGCGCGCCTTCCGCGAGTGGGCCTTCCGGCCAGGGCCAATCTTCACCTACCTTAAAATGCTCACCACCGATTGGTCGACGATGAAGACTGCCCTGAATGTCGGCCTGCAGCACCTGAGCTGGGCATCCACCGATAGCGGTGCACCGATGGGAAACGGATAATCCATAAAAAAACAGACGGTCATCCCGTCTGTTTTTTTAAAATTTTATTGCTCTTTACCTGCCGGTGCGAACTTTGTGCTGCAGCGTCCGGTCCAGGATCGCTTCCATTTCGTCTTTATTGGCAGTTTCGGTTTTGCGCCTGTCCTTGCCGGCAACCTCGCGAGGGGTGACCTTCGAGCGTTCCATAGCCTCTCGCATTGCCATCTCCATGGCTGTCGGCACGGGCTCTTCTTTTTCAACTTCTTCAGCCTGTGCGGCTGGTTTCGGCGTGTGTTGCTCTTTCAGTACTTCTTTGGCGATCTTAACCGGCTTCTCTTCAAGAGCTTTCATGCTCAGCTTGATCTGCTTTTTGCGCCGGTTGACACTCAGGATTTTGACTTCAATTTCGTCGCCTTCTTTTACCACCTCACCGGGAGTCTTCACGTAGTCGTGAGCCATCTCGCTGATGTGTACCAATCCGGGACGCTCGGCTCCGATATCCACAAAGGCGCCAAATTTCTCCAGGCGAACCACTTTACCTTTAACCACCATATCTTTATCGATTTCACGCCACTCCAAATCCAGCGGCTTGATCATGGTGAGCTCGATGCGGTCCTTTTTCGGGAATACACGACGCACCCACACATCCACCGTATCGCCGACATGGAGGACATCTTCTACCCGGTTAACCGGCTCTTCTCGAATTTGAGAGATATGCACCACGCCGGGGATTCCGATGCCAATGTCCACCACTGCCCCAGCCAGGGTAGTTTTGACCACCGTACCGGTGAACTTCATTTTTCTTTGAATCTGATTTACGTCGTGGACTTCCACGGTTTCGAGCGCTAAGGCTTCTGCTTCCATAGCACATTACTCCATCAATTTAGGATTTCACATACCACCACAATGGCGGGGGTATACAAGCTGGATTGGCCAGGGCAATGCCTGAATTCAGCGAAAGGTGATTATACCTTGGCGCTGTTGAATTGTCAAAGCTATTTAAATTAAATGTGGCTTATTTCTTTAATATATAGTAGGTGGCCCGCTTATCCCCTACTTTGATCAGCAGGTCATGCGCCACCAGGTCGGCCAGGTCTCGTCGCAGTGTTTCAGGGTGCACTTCCGGGAACATGTCCTGCAAATCCCGGCTGGTGATGCGCTTGTATTTACTCAAGAAGCCCAGCGCCTTCTCCTGCCTGGGATTGAACTCAATATCGCCGTAAGCTCCCAGGTCGATCTCGGCCGTCTCCAACCGGGTGACCGATTCTCCATACAGCGTTACCCGGAAAGTGCCGGCTACTTCTTCGAAACGCGGCGGTCGCAGGTTTTGCTGCTGCATCACCTTGACAACACGGTCCAACCCATAACCCAACCGCTCAACAAAACCCAGGTCTGAGAGCACCTGGACCAGGACCGCATTACGCGAGAAGCGTGCATCCAGCAGGTTATCCAGGGTAACCGGTCCGGGCAAACCACCCGGCGACTGCACCTCGATCCGGTCGGCGAAGATATTGAGGTGGATGTTGTCACCTTGCAGGTTGTAGTCACGGTGAGCAACAGCGTTGACCAGGATTTCACGTACCGCCTCGAGCGGATACTCAGTAGTTTCCTGGCGAGTCAGGCCAACCAGCCGTACCACGCTGCTCAGGTTTTGGCGCGTGAATGCTTCTACCTGGCGCAGCTGCTCGGGCAGCGTGCCAGTGATATCTTTCTTAATAAAACGGTCGGCATACGTCACACCGGGGAAGCGAGTGGCCAGGATGGTGGCGTTGGGCAGCCACTGTTGGGGGAAATGGCCAAATAACAGCAGGGCAGCATAGGTTGGGCGCAGGTCGCGGCTCAGGCAGCCGCGCTGGATCAACAAGTTCTCTGGCGATTCATCCTCGGGGATGCTCAAAGCCTGGAGATACTCCCTTACTTTTAGCCAATCCAGGTCTTGTAATTGGGCGTTGCCCGGCACCTGGGACTCAAACTGCACTGCACCGCGCTCCAGTAGAAGCTGACGCAGCTGGCGCGCAGTAAGAGGGTTGGTCTGCGATCCTTCCCGCCCCAGGTAGCGCCCTTCCAGGCTGTAGACATGCGGCAACCCGGGCGGTACGGTGATCCACATTACCTGGTGCTGATCAACATCGACCACGCGCGGGATCGGCAGCACCAGGGCTGGTTCGGCTAATAGGGCAGCCTGGAATACCTGATCGCTTGCTTCGTTGGCATCGCTAACGCCCTGGATATGGCCTGAGCGGGGGGATATACCCACCAGCACGCTGCCACCGATTGAATTGGCCATCCCCACCAGAACGGTGGCCAGCCGCATCACATTAAAGTCGCTCGGGAACCAGTGCAGCGTCTTATCCATCCCTCGTTCGAGCAGGGACTGGATCTCTACATCCGCCGCATAGGCATCTTTACTCACAACCTGTACCCCATAATTTCTTGGATCAGCCTGTCAGCAGCTCGGTTACCGTTTCCTGAGCCGGGGGATTCTCGTCCACAACCGGCGCTGCCGTTTTTTTGCGCTTGCTCTGGCTGCGCTTAGGGCGGGCTGGCTCCTCAAGCGCGGGTTGTGGGCCTAATGCGACCTCCAGCACCTCGTCCATATGCTCAACCGGGACGATCTTCATTTCCGTGCGGGCCTTACGAGGGATCTCAATCAGGTCCTTGACATTCCGCTTGGGCATGATGACCGTCTTTAGCCCGGCCCGATGAGCCGCCAGAACTTTTTCCCGCACGCCACCCACTGGCAGCACCCGGCCGCGCAATGTAATCTCGCCGGTCATGCCCACCTCCCGGAATACTTTACGCCCGGTAAAGGCCGATACCAGGGCCGTGCAGATGGTCACACCCGCGCTGGGCCCATCTTTGGGGATTGACCCCTCAGGGATATGGATGTGGATATCAACCTGGTCGAACAGGCTGACATCAATATTCAACAGATGGCAGCGCGATTTCATATACGAAAGCGCCGCCTGCGCCGACTCCTGCATCACACTGCCGATCTGACCAGTGATTTGCAGGTTGCCTTTCCCTTCCAGGATCAGCACCTCGACTGGCATGATCTCGCCCCCGTTCTCGGTCCATGCCACTGCGGTAGCCACCCCGATCTCGTCTTGCAGTTCGGCTTCCAGGTTGAAGAATACTGGCGGGCCTAGAAAACGCTCCACCGAGGCGATCCCGATCTGCGAAGGGACGCGCTTATGTTCCGCCTTTAGGCGGGCTACTTTCCTGCATATCCGCCCGATCTCTCGCTCCAGGTTGCGCACGCCGGCTTCGTAGGTGTATTCCCGCACGATGCGAGTGACCGCCGGGTCGTGAAAATGCAGCTCGCCGGAATCCAGGCCGCTTTCTTCGAGCTGCCGTGGCAGCAAGAAACGTTTGGCAATCTCCAGCTTCTCTTCCTCAATATAGCCGGGAAACTCAATCAGCTCCATGCGATCCAGCAAAGCATGCGGAATTGTATTGGCATTATTGGCCGTGGTAATGAACATGACCTTTGAAAGGTCGTAAGCCAGCTCCAGGTAGTGATCCGAAAAGGCGTGGTTCTGCTCCGGGTCCAGCACCTCAAGCAGCGCCGAAGCCGGGTCGCCGCGAAAATCGGCGCCCAGCTTGTCAATCTCATCCAACATAAACAGCGGGTTGATCGTGCCAGCACGGCGCATGGTTTGCAGGATGCGCCCCGGCAGCGCGCCGATATAAGTTCGCCGGTGGCCGCGAATTTCGGCTTCGTCATGTACGCCGCCCAGCGATAAGCGCACGAACTTGCGGCCCAGGGCTTCGGCAATCGAGCGCCCCAGGGAAGTTTTTCCGGTGCCCGGTGGGCCAACAAAACACAGGATCGGGTGGCGGGAGCGCTTGGGCTTTAAGCTGCGCACGGCAATGTATTCCAGAATGCGATCCTTGGCGCGCGGCAATCCGTAATGGTCACGCTCCAGGATTTTGGCAGCATTCTTAACGTCCAGATTATCGTCCGTAGCAGTGATCCAGGGCAAATCCAGGATCCACTCCACATAGGTACGGATAATACCCGCCTCGGGGGAGATTGCCGGCATCTGTGTCAGCCGGTCCGCCTCCCGCAACGACCGCAGCAGAACCTCCTCAGGCAGCGCCGCCGACTCAATGCGCGTGCGCAGCTCGAGAACCTCGCGCGCCCACGGATCGCCTTCGCCCAGCTCGGTCTGGATGACTTTCATCTGTTCGCGCAGGTAAAATTCGCGCTGCGTGCGGTCCACTTCACTCTGAGCCCGGGAGTGAATTTCATCTTCCAACTCCAGGACATCCGCTTCCTTTGCCAGTAATTGGATCACCTTCTTGAGGCGATCCAGTGGGTCCAGGACGGCAAGCAGCTCTTCGCGGTCCGCCAGCGGCGGAGCGACCGAGGTGACGATCATATCCGCCAGCCAGCCCGGATCTTCAATATTGATAGCATACAGGTAAGCTTCTTCCGGCAGGCTGCGGTCCAGCTGCACCACCTGCTGGAACATTTCCAGCGCTGTGCGCATGGTTGCATCGGTCTCCCGGTCAACCACTTCGTCGGAATAGACCGGGCGGGCGCGCACCACCAGGTAGGGCTCTAGCTGGGTAAATTCGACCACTTCCACCCTGCGGCGGCCTTGCACCAGGGCCGAGCTGGACCCATCTGGCATGCCCAGCATACGCCCCACCGCCAGCTCGACGCCAATCGGGAAGAAATCCTGCGGGCTGGGATCGTCCACATCCGCATCCCGTTGCGTCAAGGCGATCACGGTGCTGTCGTTGAGCTGTGCTTCCTCTATCGCCAGGATGGATGCCTCCTGGGAAAGAAAAATCGGAGAGACCATATGTGGAAAAATCACCATGTCGCGCAGTGGAAGTACGGGACACTCGATCAGCCCATTATCATCCGGATCTGCATCCGGGACGTTATACAGCTCTTCCGTCCTGCGGTGCAGTGCTTCCCCAAAATCATTTTCATCATCCCGGTAATACCAGTCGTTATTTTTCATTGGGTGTCCCAAACCATTTCAGTTGTTAAACTATACATGCTTATCCACCCTTTTATACCAGGATTCCCGGCATCCTGCAGCCACAAAAATGCTGCCAGTGACCAAAACCAGGGCCCTTCCCTGCGCCAGATGCACAGTTTTATCCAGTGCATCCTCTAGCTCTTCCACGATCGTCACCGGGCATGCATATTGTGCCGCCAGGTCCTTCAGCGTTTCCGGGGCGGCGGCGCGCGGGTGGATGGACTTCGTCACCACTAAATGACTGGCTCGCGGCAGCAATTCGGCAAACATTCCAGCGATGTCTTTATCTTCGGAAGCGCCAAATAACAGGATGACCGGCAGTTCCGGGAAATATTCATCCAAGGCCTGGCGCAGTTTGTGTGCCGAATCGCGGTTATGTGCTGAGTCGATCACCACCGGCGGGTCGCGCTGCAGGATTTCAAAACGCCCCGGCCAGGTTGTCTGGCGAAATCCATCTGCAATGGCTTGCGCGGGAATCCCCAGGCCTCGGCGGCGTGCAACCTGTAAGGCGGCATACGCCGTGGCAGCATTTTCTACCTGGTGGGCGCCTAGCAGCGCGATGTGCAGCTCCACCGGCTGCCTGCCAGCCTCTTTGGCATCCCAAATCATCACGGTTTGCCCGGCATCCAAGGAGCTGGACTCCCGCCGGAAGGTGTAATCGCGGCCTAACTGGGTCAGCGGCGCCCCTCGCTCTGCTGCGATGCGCTCGATCACCTGCCGGGCTTCTTCCTGCTGGGGAGAGGTAACCAGCGGGACGCCCGGTTTGATGATGCCGGCCTTCTCCCCGGCAATCTCTGCCAGGGTATTACCCAGTATATTGGTATGATCGTAGGAGATCGAAGTAATCACCGTCACCAACGGGTCGACTACGTTGGTTGCATCCAATCGCCCGCCCAAACCGACTTCTATCACCGCAGCGTTGACCCCTGAACGGGAAAAGTGCAAGAATGCCAGGGCAGTAGTGATCTCAAACGTGGTCAGCTTGGTGCCGGCATCCAGGTATGGCCGCACTTCATCCACCAGGGCAGTCAGCTCGCCATGGCTTATCTGCTCGTGGTTGACCTGGATGCGCTCGGTATAATCCTCCAGGTGCGGCGAGGTATACAACCCAACCGTATAACCCGCCGATTGCAGTGCCGAAGCGCAGAAGGCCGCAACCGACCCTTTCCCCTTGGTGCCCGCCACATGCAGGATCGGGTAGGCTCGTTCCGGGTTTCCCAGGTGCTCCAGGAATAGGCGCATCCGGTCCAGGTCAAAATTTTCCGCCGAAAAGACGAATGAGCGCGTCAGGCTGAAGTCTACAAAGGAGTACAGGTAATCCAGGCTATCTTGATAGGACTTTTCAATTTCCATATGAATCAAGGATTTTAATGCCTGCACCCCTTCCAGGCAAGAGGCAGGGAAAAACCCACCCCAAAATGGTAAAATTCAAGCATGCTTTACCGAATCTTTAAATATTTACTCCGAATTCTCGTGATGCTCGTTGTTCTAGCTTTCGCCGTCTTTGCTGTTCCTCGCCTGGTCACTGCCCTGCATGCCTGGAAGAAAGTTATCAGTGTAGAAAGCGCACCCTCGCGCCGGGTAGCATTAGTCTTCGGGGCCGGTCTGATGCGAGACGGCAGCCCCACCGTCGTCCTGCGCGACCGGGTGGCGGTCGCCGCGCAGCTGTACTTCGATGGTAAGGTGGAAAAGCTGCTGATGAGCGGTGACAACAGCAGCATCTACTACAACGAACCTGGGGCAATGATGCAGCATGCCATTGACCTGGGGGTACCCGAAGAGGCCATCGTCCTGGATTATGCCGGGCGGCGGACTTACGATACCTGTTACCGGGCACGCGACATTTTCGGTGTGCGCGAAGCGATCCTGGTCACCCAGGGTTTCCACCTGCCGCGCGCCCTGTACACCTGCAACCAATTGGGTGTCGCCGCCATCGGTGTTCCGGCGGACTTGCGCCCTTACCTGCGCCGCGCCAGGGTGTTCTGGAACCTGCGTGAAATCCCAGCCACCTTACGGGCATTATGGGAAGTCCACCTGACCCGCCCGTTGCCTATACTGGGAAATCCGGAACCAATTTTTCCCTCCAATGCCCAATAATAATCAGGAATCATTGCCATGACCAATCGAGCCGAAGCACTTGCCATCGTGCAGGAGTATGTAAAAAATATCAACCTGGTGCGCCATATGCTGGCCGTCGAGGCTGCCATGCAATTTTATGCCGAGAAATTCGGTGAGGACGTGGAATTATGGCGCGTGACCGGCTTGTTGCACGACTTTGATTGGGAAATTCACCCCACCCTGGAAGAGCATCCCCAGGCGGGAACCGCCATCCTACAAGAGCGTGGTGTGCCGGAAGTCGTTATCCATGCTATCCTGAGCCATGCCGACCACACTGGCGTCCCGCGCCAGACCCGCATGGAGAAAGCCCTGGCTGCCTGCGATGAGATCACCGGCCTGATCACTGCCGTCGCCCTGGTGCGTCCGTCACGCTCGCTGGATGACCTGACAGCTTCCTCGGTGAAGAAGAAATGGAAAGATCGCGCCTTTGCAGCTGGAGCAAACCGCGAAGAAATCGAACGTACGACCGCCGAGTTCGGCATCGAGCTGTGGCAGCATGTCGATAATGTCATCCTGGCAATGCGACGGATTGCGCCGGAGCTCGGTTTTCGAGAAAACACAACAGAAGTTTGACAATTTTATTGACTTAAGGTAAACTCGGGCTGTATATCTATACGAATAACCTATCCGCAACCTGCCCGAGGTTCTTATGCCCACCGAATCCGCTGACGAGCGATCATCTGCTTCGGTTTCCGCCCATGTCTCATCCCAGAGCCTGCTTATCCCCACCATCCAGGCCTGGCAAATCTACCTGGAAGACCAGGGCAACTCGATTCACACGGTCAAAGCCTTCACCGCCGATGTGCGCCTGCTGGCCGATTACCTGCCCCCCGACCGGCCGCTCGGCAAGATTTCAACCGCTGACCTGAATAACTTCCTGGACTGGATGCAGAATGGCCGGGGCGTCCCATGCAGCCCCAAGACACTGGCTCGCCGCATCACCTCGCTCAAAGCCATCTTTCGCTGGTTGCACCAGAATGGTGTGTTGCTGATCGACCCGGCAGAAAAAGTACTGCAAAAATCAGTTATCAGCCCGATTCCCCAGGTGCTGACGCCCGAGGAAGTCGATCGCGTGCTGGAGGCTGCTGAAACCCACCGCCGCCTGGCCCGGCCAGATACCCGCCTATATGCCCTGGTAGCCCTGTTATTGGAAACCGGTATCAAGAAAGGCGAGCTGCTGGCGCTCTCTCCCAACCATATCGACCTGGAGGCCCCCGGTGGCCCAATCTTGTTTGTACGCTATACCAGCCCGCAGTATCGCTACAAAGAACGCAAGATTGAGCTGACCCAGGATTGGATTGACGCCTATCTGGAATATAAAAGCCAGTACGCCCTGGAAGACCGGCTGTTCCCCTGGTCACCGCGCCGCCTGGAGTACCTGCTGGAAGACCTGGGCGAGGAAGCCGGGCTGGACAAACACCTATCCTTTGATATGTGCCGCTGGACCTGTGCCGTCATGGATTGGCTCTCAGGGATGGATCACAATAAAATCAGGCAGAAGCTAGGCATCTCTAAGATCCAGTGGCGAGAAGTCAGTATGAAGCTGGAAAAGCTGGCAGAAACTTAAATAAAAAACTGCCGCCGGGTTGGCGGCAGTTTTTTATTTAAGTTGATATTAGACGATTTGCTTAATCCGGAAAGCCAGCACCACAGCCGCGATACCAAAAACGATCATGCCGAATCCGACAACCCACGGGACGGTGGCTGCCGCAATCAACGGGGTGCTGAAAGCGGAGTTGAGGATCAAGATGCCCAAGAAGATCATCAATGCACCCAGCAGGCCGGCGCCCCAACCGGCGCCCTGGAAGGCCTGGATCAACTTGCCAATGCCGGAGAAAATGCCCATGAAGCCGAGGATCCAGAGTAGCGACACGGCCAGCGTGAAGGCACCCACTACCGGCGAGGTGAACAGGAACCAACCGGCAACAATGCCGATGATTCCAATGAAGAGCTTCCAGCCCCAGCCCTTGTGGTCGATAAAGATCGACACGATAGCAAAGATGCCATCGAACATCCAGTACAGACCGATCAAGGGTGCGACAACCAGGGAAGTCTTCGCTGGCCAGGCCAGGAACATCAAACCCAGGAGGATGGCGGCGATGCCCTCAACGAGGACCAGCCACCAGGGAATTGATTTTTGTTGTTGTGTTGCTGTTGTTGCTGTTGCTGTTGCAGTTGCCATATATAATCTCCTTTTTCTAAAAATTATGATGATTTGTGGTTTATTAAAACCACATAAATTATAGTTAATATTGCCACTCCCGTCAAGACCGCCTGCGCTTAACCGATATTAATTATCCGATTACAGCAAGCAGGAGGCCGTGAAATCCGCTGCGGAAATGTCAATCCTCGGTAGGCGGTGGTATTTCCGACTCAGCAGCCGGCGCTTCTGCGGAAATCTCCGCCGCGGTCTCATCCACCTCTTTCGGCACCTGCACCTCAGATACCGAGCGCCAGTCGATGTACACCAGCCACACCGCACCCAGGCCAACCAGGGTGACCAGGAAGCCAATGATCCAACCGGCATACGGGATGGCCGTTACCAGAATATACAGCACCAAACCCAGTAGCAGCGGCCAGAATTTGCCCTTGGCCCTGGGAACAAGGCGCTTGAGGATCAACCGTCCAACCAGGTAAGCAACAATTACTTTACTGATATAGGCAGCAAACAACCAGAACACAAAGAACGCCAACCCAACTGCCAGCAAGCCCAGCGTACCAAAGATGAAGGCCAGGTTTTGTAAGGTAAGCGCGTTCAGCCCCAAGGCAATCCCGGCAATCACCACCACGATGATGGCTGTAAAGGCAAAGCCCGTGATCAGGGTCACGACTCCTGAGCCTGCCGAGCGCAACGGGTGGGCACGCACTCGCTCCGACCACATGTTTAAGCGCGCCGGTAAGAGCCAGATCATGAACAGCCCTACTACCAGCAACCCGATCAGCTCTCGCAGCCTTCCCAGAGCCCAAGTCCCGGCCTGTTCCGGTGTGCTGTCGGTCTGTGCAGGCTGGCTGCGCAGGACATCCAACGTGGCGGCATCATTGGTCTCGAAACCGCCAAGGCGATACCAGGTTGCGGGCAGCATACCCGCTGTGGCCGCCGAAATGGACCCAGGAGACGATAGTGCCAGGCTGGATGGTGTACCTCCCACCTGCACATTAAGACCCTGCAGGATGCTGCGCACGATCTCGATTAATCCAATGACCGCGATGGTGTTGCGCCCAACCGTACCCGACATGCGCGCCCCCATCGTGATGGCATACAGATCCCGGCCGATGGAGGCTCCCTGGTCGAAAGCCAGATTCACACCCACAAAGAACAGGTTGCGCTGGATGGCCGCCTCTGGAACGAGGGTCAGGGTAACTCCCGCAGCATACACACTCCCCCCCACGCTGCCCCCAATTTCAATTTTCTCACCCAGCACAATCAAGCTGCCCTGGACTTTTCCGTTTACAGTCACCTGCTTGCTGACGGCCAGTACATCTCCAAGTACTTCGCCGTCGATGGTGACCTGGTCGCCACTCAGGACGATGTCATTGTCGACCACTTCTCCCTGAGCAACACTCTCGCCATAAGCCACATCCTGGGCGTAGGCGGACTCGGTCAGCCCGAGTCCCAGGCTGAGAACCAGCGCCAGGACAAGCACCAGGCGCATTCCACGGTATTGCTTTGCAATCATGATTTCTCCTCCTCACTTCTTTGGGCAACCGGTTGCGATCCGGCAGCCGCCTCGATAACATTTACGCCTGATTCCGCGGCTGGCAGGCCACGTTTTTCCAACAAATCCACGCCGGTTGCGTAGCGCCAGCCATGGATAAACAGGCTGGCCTGTGAAAAAGCCAACCAAAGCAGTATGACGGTTAAGAGAATAGAAAGTGTATCAACCCAGCGCGCCACGCTCACTTCAACCGTCTCCAGCAGCCCGCGGGCTTTCACTACCTTGCCGCCAGACTCTTCCAGTGTAGTTTGCAGGCCATCCAGGCTGTTTGAAAAATTCTCAACCCCTTCCGCCACACCCGGCAGCAGGTTTTTAATCACACCTGCCGAATCCAGCAGTTCTTCCAGACCGCTGACGAGCCCAGTCACACTGCTCATACCCTGGTTCACGTCCTCCATTGCGGCTTGGGCAGATTCCAGGGCAGAGATCAGCGGCCTGACGGTGTCTAAGATTGCCTCGGTTACCGGGGTGTTCGCCACCCACACGCCAATGATGCCCGCCAGGCACAGGATTAACACCAGGCAGGCGCCAATCAGTACAGAGAAGGCCAGCACACGGGCAAATGGGTGGGGCGTTGGCGGTGTGGTTGCCATCAGCTACCTCCAGGCGGGCGTCTGGTTGGTTGATGGATGATCGGTGAAGTTGTATATCGCCGAGGCATCCACCCGGATGACAAAGATTTCCATGTTGCCATCCCTGTTAGTGGCAAACGCGATCCATTGGCTGTCCGGCGACCAGGCTGGATAGCGGTCCTGGGAAGGGCTGCGCGTCAGGTTCGTCACACTGGAGCCGTTTGAATTCATCAGGTAAATTTCCTCATTTCCATCCCGGTCTGAGGTGAAAGCAATTCGTGAGGCGTCCGAAGATCCCCTGGCCAGAGCATCGTTGGCGGGATGATTGGTCAGGTTGGTCATGTTATTGCCATCGATCGTCATGGCAAAGATTTCCTGGTTGCCGGTGCGGTTAGAGGTAAACAAGATGCGTCCGTCCGCCAGCCAGCTAGGCTGATTGTCCTGTGCGCTATCGTTGGTCAGGCGTGTCAGGTTCGACCCGTCTGTCTGCATAATATAAATTTCCGGGTTTCCATCCCGATCGGAAGAAAAGACAATCCACTGGCCATCCGGCGACCAACCTGGATATTGGTCGTTGGCGGGATGGCTGGTCAGGTTTGCCTGGGCCGTGCCATCGGCGTTCATCAGATAGATTTCGTTATTCCCATCCCGCGCCGAGACAAAAGCAACCCGGCTGCGGTCTGGCGACCAGGCCGGTTGAGTATCCAAACCCGGGCTGATGGTCAGGCGCGAGGTGCTACCATCGGCGCCATTGCCTAGATAGATTTCCGGATTGCCGTCGCGATTTGATTCAAAGAGCAGCAATCCGGGCAGCGGAGGCGGCTGTGGGGTAACGGTTATCACCGGCACAGGCGATTTTGTCACTGTCGGCACGCCGGCGTTGGCGGTTTGGGTCAGCCTGGGATTAGAAGCGTCGCAAGGATCCAGATCACGACCATCGATGATCCCATCCGCATCCGTATCCGGGTTGAGGGGATTGGGGCAGGGAGGAACCGCCTCCTGCCCATCGCGCAACAGGTCATTATCCGTATCCGGCCTCAAGGGATCGGTCCCCCGGCTCACTTCGTCGCCATCGCGCAGCCCATCCGCGTCCGTATCCGGGTTGCGCGGATCAGTGCCGCGCTGCACCTCATTGCCGTCCTGCAGCCCATCGTTATCCGTGTCTGGGTTGCGCGGATCGGTGCTGCGGCGGATTTCTTCGCCATCAATTAAATTATCCTGATCCGTATCTGGATTCTTCGGGTCGGTGATGAAGCGCAGGACCTCTTCGCCATCTAACAGGCCATCGCCATCGGTGTCTCTGTTTTTGGGATCGGTGGTGTAGCGGCGGACTTCATCTCCGTCGAACAAGCCGTCGCTGTCCGTATCCGGGTTGTTGGGATCCGTCCCCAGCTCCTGTTCTTCCTGGTTGGTCAGGCCATCGCCATCGGAGTCTTGCTGTCCCTCGAGCGCCGCCTGAGTCTGGTTGGCGACAATCGTCGCCTGGGCATCGGCCGTCTGCTGGACTGCGGCCGTCTCATTAACAATCGCCGTTTGGAAGGCCAGGGCGGTTTGCGTGGCATTCAGGTCGGGTTCGCTGCTTCCTCCCATGCGCAGCAAGAAAAATGCCAGGCAGATGGACCCCAGACAGATGACCAAAATCACGGGCAGCACCCAGACTGGCATCAAAGCCGTGGCATATACTTCTCCCTCCAGGTCCTGGACACGTTTCTCGGAGGATTGCACGCGGGCAGTAAATAGGTAGCCAATTTCCCCACCGAATAGCGGGCGGCGGCGTGGCCGGGCAGTAAACTCAACTTCGCCAGATTGTCCAGCCGCAACGCGGGTCGTTTGCGGCGGCGGCGGATCAAATTCCAGAGCGTCCGCTTCACTATCCAGGTTAATCGTGTACAAATCCTGCACGTTCCCCTGGTTGCTGATGATAACCTGGCTTAGCCTCCCAGACTCGATCCGGTCCGGGTTCAACCCGGCAGTAAAAGCCGAATAGGCTCCCAGGTTCAGGATGCAATCAATTTCAGCCGGTCGGTCTGAGACATCCTGGCTGGTTACCAGGATCTTAAACGGGGTGCGCCCGGCGCGGCTCTCCGGCAAGCGGGGTGGACTGAGGGTCACCAGAATTTCATTATGTTGCCCGGGCTCCAGGCGCACAGCCGGCATCGAGGTGGAAACCCAGCTGGCCGGAATACCCTGGACATTTAAGCGGAAAGTGTCGGTCATGATCCCCTGATTGGTCAGCACCAGCGGGATCGTGGCGCTGCCGCCAGGAGCGAGGGTGAACTGCGTGACTTCAGCCAACACGCTGATGCGCCCCTGGGTTTCTGCCGCAGCGACTGTCAGGTTGCCGTCTACCTCGATTGATCGCTCCGGATCTTGCTGGCTGACCATGCGCACGGTAAACGGATAGCGTCCGATGCGCGCTTCGGGCGCAGGCGGAGGCTCAATGGTCAAAATCAGGCTGCGTTTTTCACGAGGGGAGAGGCGCACCACCGCCGGCGGCATCAACAACCATTTGGTCGGGATGCCGAGTACAGATAGCTCGAAGTAGTCCTCAGCATCGCTCAAGTTTGCCAGGAGAATATGAACGGGTACGCTGCTGCCTGGAGCGACCGATATTTCTTTGGCCTCCAGGTCGATGCGCAATTCGCTCCCGGGAACCGTGGGTGAATCAGACATGGTGAATCTCCCTGTGCAAGAACCTACGGATGA
>JBFYSP010000169.1:0-5573 GCA_041301395.1 Anaerolineae bacterium | reverse complement strand
TCAACCAGAGCCGACCTTTTCCATTCACCCACAACGTAATTGTCGATGAAGAGAAAATTTTGGACCTGATCGACCAAATGCGGGTGGCGATTCCAGAAGAAGTAAAGAAATCGCAGCAAGTCCTGGCACAGCGAGATCGCATCCTGGCTCAGGCACAGGAAGAAGCCAACCGGACGCTGTCTATCGCGCGGGAGAAGAGTGATCAGCTTGTCGAGCGAGACTCTATTGCCCAGGCATCTCAATCTCGCGCCGACCAGGTGGTTACCCAGGCACGCGCGGAAGGTGAACGCATCCGGCGAGAAGCGGATGAATATGTAGTCGATACGCTTACCCGCCTGGAGTTGGAGCTGGATCGCTCACTGTCACAGGTGCGCAATGGAATCCGCATGCTCCAGGTGGATAAATCTCACCCAGAGTCTGATGGCTCTAAGGGTGGTTGATTTTCGATGTCTGACTTGATAAGCCAGTTCGAGAGCGCTGCACAGGCGGTCCAACTCTTGCCTCGGAAGCCCGATAACGAGACCCTCTTAAAGCTATACGCGCTCTATAAACAATCTACCGTTGGAGATGCGAGCGGAAAAAGGCCGGGTTTCACCGATCCGGTTGGCCGGGCGAAGTATGATGCCTGGGAGAAGTTCAAAGGAAAGTCAAAAGAACAGGCGATGCACCAATACATCGACCTGGTAAACACTTTGCAATAAAGCTTAATCGTAGATCTCCTTGTAATCGCCTGGACGGTATGGTAGAATACGCCCCATTATGAAACCCTTTGTGAAGTTCGCTGTCATTCATCACTATCATCATGCTAACCGGCTCACTGACCGGCTCGGACTGCTTTAAGGGATTTCTCTAACAAGATCCTAGTTGATGCCAATCAGAAGCGCTCCGCACCGGGAGCGCTTATTTATTTCCAGTAAATGGAGTGTGAAAGCATGAGTGAGCAAACGACACCACGCCGCGAGATCCGGCTTGCCCTTCCCAGTAAGGGAAGGTTGGCCGAGGAGGTGATCGAGCTGTTGAATAAAGCCGGGCTGCATGTCTATAAGCCAAACCCGCGCCAGTACAGGGCGGTGATCCCCAGCCTGCCCAACCTGACGGTGCTGTTCCAGCGCTCAGGCGATATCATCACCAGTGTGCGTGATGGGAGTGTCGATTTTGGGATCACCGGGTGGGACATTTTCACGGAGCGGAGTGCAGAGCATGGCGCATTTGTCACCCTGCTCCAGGACCTGGGGTTTGGTCACTGCACTCTCAATGTGATTGTGCCGGAAGCCTGGACGAGCATCCTTAGCATGGCACAGCTGGCAGCCTGGCATGCTGAGACAGCCCGCCCGCTGCGCGTGGCGACCAAGTTTCCAACCCTGACGGAGGCCTTTTTCCAGGCCAATGGGATCACGAATATTCAGATGATCTCGGCAGAAGGGACTCTGGAAATCGCGCCAACCATCGGTTATGCGGATGTGATTGTCGACCTGGTATCTACCGGCACGACTCTGCGGGATAACCGGCTAAAGACAATTGACGATGGTGTGGTTTTACATTCGCAAGCCTGCCTGGTAGCCAACCGGCAGGCGCTCAAGCAGCGACCCGATGTGCTGGCGGTGGCCCGGCAGCTGCTGGAAATCATCGTGGCATACCTGCGGGCAGCGGAAAATGTATCCGTATTTGCCAATATACGAGGTGAATCGCCAAAAAGCATTGCCGCCAAGATGTTTGACAAATCGGTGATTGGTGGGCTGCAAGGCCCGACGATCTCACAAGTGATCACTCACAGCGATGAAAGCTGGTATGCAGTGCACCTGGTAGTGCGTAAGGAGCAGCTGGGGCAGGCGATCCTGGAGCTCCGCGAAATTGGCGGCAGCGGGGTTGTCGTTTCGCCGGTTATGTACATTTTTGAAGAAGAGCCACAGGCATACCAGGAAATGCTGGCGGCATTGGAGGACTGAATGTTACAAATTTATGATGTGGAAACTGCACGCCGTACAATCCTACGCCGGCGCGGGCTGCTGGATGATGACTACCCCAGCGGTGTGCTTCGACGTACTGCCGAGCTGTTTGGGGAGGGGGTGACGCCGAAGCAGGCGGTAACGATCATCCTGGCCTCGGTGCGCCAAGAAGGGGATGCCGCTCTGCGGCGCTGGTCTCGGGTGCTGGATAATGCTGAACTGGAAGTATTTGAAATACCCGGTGAGGCATTGGAGGCGGCATTCGAGTCGCTGCCCGAAGCGCTCAAGGCAGCCATGCTGGTGGCCGTAGAGCGCATCCGTCGCTTTCACGAGTTCCAACCGCTGCCTAATTGGCAGACCGACAAATTGGGCGGCATTCTCGGCCAGCGGGTGACGCCTGTCGCCCGGGCGGGAGTCTATGTTCCGGGTGGCACGGCGCCCCTGCCGTCCTCGTTGTTAATGTCGGTGATCCCGGCCCAGGTGGCCGGGGTGCAAGAGGTAGTGGTCTGCACACCGCCTAACCCACCCCCATCGATTCTGGGCGCGGCCTGGTTGTGCGGCCTGGATAAGATATACCAGGTGGGGGGTGCACAGGCAGTGGCAGCGATGGCCTTCGGGACGGAAAGCATCCCACGGGTGGATAAAATCGTTGGCGCCGGTAACTTGTTTGTCACGTTGGCCAAGCAGCAGGTGTACGGGATCGTGGGGCTGGATGGGCTGGCAGGGCCGACCGAGACAGTGGTAGTTGCCGACAGCACAGCCAATCCGACCTGGGTGGCGGCCGATTTGCTGGCGCAAGCAGAGCATGATGTATTAGCTTCGGCAATCCTGCTGACACCCGACCGGGCGCTGGCGGAGGCCGTGCAGGTGCAGGTAGCCCGCCAGATGGAAAACCTCAGCCGGGCAGATATAATCGCCCAATCGCTGGCAGACCAGGGTGGGATCGTTCTCACACCCGACCTGGAGACGGCGGCACGGCTGGCGGATGAGTTTGCGCCCGAGCACATGTGCCTCTCCGTGGCAGACCCATTCGGTTTGTCGCAGCAAATCAATAATGCAGGTGGGCTGTTCCTTGGCGAAAGTTCTTTCGAGGTGCTGGGCGATTACATTGCTGGCCCGAGCCATGTGATGCCAACCGGCGGGACGGCGCGCTTTGCCTCACCGCTAAACGTGATGGACTTTGTGAAGATCACCAGCATCGTGGCGCTGGACGAGCAGAGCAGCTGGCAGCTGAGCCGGATGGCGGCTGAAATCGCCCAGGTGGAGCGGTTGACTGCTCATGAGTCGGCGGCACGTTACCGGGGAATGGGCAGCGATGTATGACCCGGCGGCGCTGGTGCGCCCGCACATCCTGGATATGCCGGCTTACGAGCCTATCCTGCCGCTGGAGGTGCTCTCCAATCAGCTGGGCCTGCCGGTAGAGCGTCTGGTCAAGCTGGATGCCAACGAGAACCCTTACGGCCCCCTACCTGAGGTGCGCCAGGCCCTGGCTGAATTGCCGTATGCCCACATCTATCCGGACCCGGAAAGCCGGGAGCTGCGCCAGGTGCTGGCGCAATACCACGCCGTTCCGGCGGAGAACCTGCTGGTAGGAGCTGGGGCAGACGAGCTGATTGATCTGCTGCTCAGGCTTGTGGCTGAACCCGGCGATACGATCCTCAACTGCCCACCCACCTTTGGCATGTACGCCTTTGATGCGGATGTGAACCGCGCCCGGCTGGTCAATGTGATGCGTAAGCCGGATTTCTCGCTCGATCTGGATGCAATCGAAACGGCAGTGCAGGCATATCAGCCCAAGCTGATCTTTCTGGC
Source organism: Anaerolineae bacterium (assembly GCA_041301395.1). GTDB lineage: Bacteria > Chloroflexota > Anaerolineae > Anaerolineales > UBA4823 > CTSoil-045. Next base: position 1,815 of record JBFYSP010000169.1, on the reverse strand, counting down.
GACGCCCAACAATCCGGATGGAAGCATCTTGTCGAAGGCATTGGTTCAGCGCCTGCTGGAATTGCCGCTTCTGGTAGTACTGGACGAAGCCTATGTCGAATTTGCTCCCCCCAGTACCAGCTGGTTGGTGGAAGTACCGCAGCGTAGCAACCTGGTGGTGCTGCGCACCTTCAGCAAGTGGGCCGGGTTGGCAGGGTTGCGGGTTGGGTTTGGCGCGTTTCCAATTGGCTTGATGGCGCACCTGTGGAAGATCAAGCAGCCGTATAATGTCTCTGTAGCGGCCGCGGCGGCAGCATTGGAGTCGCTCCGCCACGCCGACCGGCTGAGGAATATTGGCCAACAAATCATTACCGAGCGCCAGCGCTTATTTGAGCGACTGCAAAAGATTGCGTGGCTGGAGACTTATCCGACGGTAGCAAATTTCATACTGTGCCGGGTGGTGGGGCGGGATGCATACCAGGTGAAAGTGAAACTGGCGCAGGCCGGCATCCTGGTGCGCTATTTTAACAAACCGGGCCTGGAAGACCACATTCGGATCAGCGTGGGCCGGCCGCAGGATAGTGAAACCCTGCTAAGTAAATTGATGGAGCTGTAAAATTATGCGCATAGGCGAAATACACCGTAAGACCAACGAGACTGAGATCAGCCTTAAGTTGAACCTGGATGGCAGCGGGCAACACGATGTGCAGACCGGGATTGGCTTTCTGGACCACATGCTCAACCATATCGCAGTCCACGGCCTGTTTGATATCTCAGTAAGGGCGCAGGGCGATCTGCATGTGGACGTTCACCACACAGTTGAAGATGTAGCGCTGGTGCTGGGCCAGGCCCTGGATAAGGCGCTGGGTGACCGCAGGGGGATCGTCCGCACGGCTTCGGCTTATGTGCCAATGGACGAGGCCCTGGCCTTCGTGGCGGTGGATCTCTCCGGTCGTCCGTATGCCGTGGTGCAGGCCGATTGGCACGCTCCTCAGGTGGGCGAGATACCTACGAGCCTGATGCCGCACTTCCTGGAATCCCTGGCCGTCATGGGGCGCTGCAATCTACACGCCCGGGTACTTTACGGTCGTGACGATCACCACCAGGCGGAAGCCCTGTTCAAGGCGCTGGGCCGGGCGCTGGATACCGCCACGCAGCTGGACCCCCGGCGCGGGATTGCCGTGCCGAGCACCAAGGGCAGCCTGGCATGATTGCACTGGTAGATTACGGGATTGGCAACCTGCGCTCGGTGCAAAAGGCACTGCTGGCGGTGGGGGCTGAGGTGAGCCTGACGTCCGATCCGGAAGAAATCCGCCGCGCCGATAAGATCATTTTGCCCGGAGTGGGCGCTTTTGGCGATGGGATGCTTGGCCTGACAGCCGGTGGTTTTATCGATGTCCTGCGCGAGGCCTGGCTCAAGGAGAATCCGGTGCTGGGTATTTGCCTGGGGATGCAGCTGCTGTTTGATGAGAGTGAAGAAGCGCCGCAGCAGCCCGGTCTGGGCTATCTGGCGGGGCGGGTACGGCGCTTCCCGGACAATGATCTGAAAGTGCCGCATACCGGCTGGAATCAGCTGCACCCGGTTGGAAAAATCGGTCTTCTGGATCAACTGGCTGGCGGGAGCTATGCCTATTTCAACCATGCCTATTACTGCGAGCCGCAAGATACTGAGGGTACCCTGGCAACGACAGACTACGGCCTGAGCTTTGCCAGTGTGGTGGGGCGAGGCAGGTTGTTTGGCGTGCAGTTCCACCCAGAAAAAAGCCAGGCGGTTGGAATGCAAATCCTGCGAAATTTTGTGGAGATGCGATGACGACCGGGGAATTTATCATTTAC